>CAZJEK010000019.1:0-25913 GCA_964545005.1 uncultured Pirellulaceae bacterium | reverse complement strand
CTCCTGGTCCCATAGCTTCACGTCTCTGGCAAACCAGTCCGCCTGCAGGGACTCGCAAGTCACATCCTCCAGCGACTCGACAAAGCGGCGAAAGCCCGTTTCCCGAAGCTCCGACCAACTTTCGTCTTTGAATCCGCAAAACGCAAAATGCTTCAAGCCGCGTTCGGCCAGGTGCTCGGCCCCCATCCTGCCAATGGCGACATCGTCCGAACGCACACTGGTCACCGCATGAGCGTCACTGCGATCGTTTAATTCGACGAACGCAATTCCTTTCTCGCGCAACTCCGATTGCAGTTCACCGGTTGGCTGGCGACTGATCACCCCGTCTCCCGACCAATCTCGCAGCCATTTCGGAATTCCGTAATTCAAGTCGCGTTCTTCCAACACCGCCGTCCACTCCTGCTCCGTTTCGGTTTGCACAAACCGATGAATCCCACGTAAGATCTGGCGGCCGTAGGTCGACGAAGTTTCGATCAGCAAAGCGACCGAAAACTGGCGATGCACAACGGTTGTTTTCTCGTGACTACTCATTCGTAAAATTTCCACACAGGCGGATTCAATCCACTACCCGGCCCAGTCATCTCAGATGCGTTGACGTAAATTTGCAGTCCGATATGAGAAATATTGTTATATGATAGACGGCGTGATACGCGTCGCCTAGTGGCAATCGCTTGCTTGGCAATACCTTGCGGACTCGGGCCAATGGCCCAAGCTACTTTTTTTGTAGCATGGCCGATCCGGCCGTGATTGCATTGGAATACTGAGAGCTTGGCAAATCCTTGCGGACTCGGGCCAATGGCCCAAGCTACTTTCGCCCAACCACTTTAAAAAATGTCAGCCTCTTCGCAAACACAAAGCACTCAAACCGAAGTAGAACGATGATGACAGCGAACATTCGTTTATTCAACGCTTGCCTGCTCCTAGGCCTGATTACCAGTGGAACGGTCGGCTGGGCATCCGAACCAGATCAGCGCCCCAACGTGCTGGTCGTACTGGTCGATGACATGGGCTATTCCGACGCTGGGTTCATGGGCGGTGAAGTGCCGACGCCGCATATCGACCGCTTGGCTAAGGGTGGTTTGCGGTTCACGCAATGCTATAACTCGGCCCGCTGCTGTCCGAGTCGCGCTGCCTTGGTGACGGGACTGTATCCGCATCAGGCTGGGGTCGGGTCCTTTGCGACCCGAGAACCCGATCGCAAGCGAGGCCCAGCGTATCTCGGTCGCTTGAACAACCAGTGCGTCACGTTCGCAGAAGTCCTGCGCCAAGCGGGGTACCAAACCTACATGGTTGGGAAATGGCATCTGGAAAAACCAGGTCCGGTGGCCCGCGGGTTTGATGAGTTTTATGGTTTCGTCAATGGCTATGAACAGGATCAATGGGAGCCTGACCGTTACGTCCGGTTGCCAGCCGACCGTCAACCAGAACTGACTTATGAGCCGGGCAGTTTTTACGCCACCGATGCCTTCACCGATTACACGCTGGAGTTTCTCAACCAGGCGCGGTCGGAAGCGCGTCGTGACAAGCCATGGTTAGTTTACCTGGCTCATTCGGCCCCCCATTTTCCCGTTCAGGCACCACGAGAAACGGTCGAGAAATTCCTCGACACCTATCGGCAAGGCTGGGACGTGCTCCGAACTCAACGTTTCCAGAACATGCAGCAAAACGGATTGGCAACCAACAGCTGGCAGTTGACCGAACGTTCGACGGTCCCAGTTGACCGGGAAGACATCGCCAACGGTTTCCCAGGCCAACCTAATCCTGCCTGGGATTCGTTGCCTGCCGACCGGCGCGAAGACCTGGCTCACCGCGGCGCGATCGCAGCCGCGATGCTGCACCATGTCGACCGTGGCCTGGGGCGGATTATTGAAAACCTGGAGCAACACGGCGAACTGGACAATACCTTGATCTTGTTCATGAGTGACAACGGCGCCTGCTATGAATGGGGACCATTCGGTTTTGATGGGCCGTCTCGTCAAGGCAAAACCAAACTGCATGTAGGCGAAGAATTGGCATCGATGGGTGGGCCAGGAAGTTATCACGCTTACGGAAGTGGCTGGGCCAATCTGGGAAACACACCATTTAAGCTGTACAAGCATTTTTGCCACGAGGGCGGCAACTGCACGCCGCTGGTCGCTCATTGGCCGGCTGGAATCACGCAGCCTGATCGCTGGATTCGCGAACCAGTCAACTTGATCGACGTCATGCCAACGCTGTGTGACGTGGCGGAAACGGACTATCCGGAAACCTTTGGCGAACACAAAATTACGCCCGTGGCAGGCACCAGTCTGAAACCAATTTTGGCCGGCAGCGACCAACTGCCACCGCGCAGCCTGTTTGCCGAACACCAGCAGGCCCGCAGCGTACGCAAAGGCAAATGGAAAGCGGTCTGGTCAAAACGGATGCCTGGTGAGATCAACTGGGAACTGTATGACATGCAAGCCGATCGCTGCGAGACCGTCGACCTGGCCGATGAGTATCCCGAGGTCGTTGCTGAGCTGGATCGGGAATGGAAAAACTGGGCGGCGCACGTCAAGGTCTTTCCGTTTTTTGAAGGGGCCCAGCAAGCTCCCAATCGACCGCGGAAGCCTGGCCCAACTTCTCGTCGTCAACAGGATCAACAGCAGACTGAAGTCGTTGACCAGTGGCGGTATCGACTTCGCCAGCCCGCTGAGGGATGGACGAACGTCGACTTTGACGACTCGCAGTGGCGTCAAGGCAACGGTGGATTTGGTACGCAGGGCACCCCCGGCGCCCGAATTGGTACTTCCTGGCGATCACGCAACATCTGGTTACGGAAAACGTTTGACATGAAAAACGTTCCTTCACAAGTAGCGTTACTGATCTATCACGACGAGGATGCCGAGGTGTTCCTCAACGGCGAACGGATTGCCCAATTGGAAGGATATGTGACGGAGTACCAACGGAAGCCTTTGTCAGCCGAGCAAATCAAGCTGCTCAAACCTGAAGGCAACGTGTTGGCAATTCACTGCCGACAGACAACCGGCGGACAGTTCATCGATGCTCATCTGGTCGACGCTCAAGCGGTCCCGGAATTGCCGCAACCCGAACGTGATCTGACTCCGTTTGCGTCCAAATTGATAACTCGATGGGGAGCCGAGGTAACAGCCGAAAACGCCTGGACAGAATATCCACGGCCCCAGATGCAACGTTCGAACTGGAAGAACCTCAACGGTCACTGGGACTACGCCATCACTCCAGCATCACAAACGGCGGTTCCCGAAAACTGGAACGGCAAGATTCTGGTTCCCTTCTGCCCCGAATCCAAACTCAGTGGCGTTTCGCGTTTGATCGCGCCCGAAGAAGCACTGTGGTACCGCCGAACATTCACCACCGACGCCAGCCAGGCGACACGTTTGAATTTTGAAGCGGTCGACTATCGCTGCGAAGTCTTCGTCAACGGCAAGTCGGTTGGCAATCATCGGGGTGGCAACACTCCGTTTTCGTTCAACATTTCCAATGCCGTTGTCGAGGGAACAAACGAGTTGATCGTCCGTGTCGAAGACCAGCAGGAAGGCTACCAGTTGCGAGGCAAGCAGGTGTTGAACCCGCGCGGCATCTGGTACACCCAAGTCACCGGCATCTGGCAAACAGTCTGGCTGGAATCGGTTAATCGAGCTCACATTACCCGCCTGAAAATCGACACCGATGCCGATGCGGGGGCGGTGGATGTTTCCGTTTTCGCTGCGACCGATCGCGTGATGTCGTATCGTGTCCGCGTCTTTGATGGTGATCGGGAAGTAGCCCGGGGCGAAGGCCAAAACATCAAACCCGTTCGCTGCGTTGTTCCGGATGTCAAACTCTGGAGCCCGACGTCACCGCATTTGTACCAACTGAAAGTAGAATTGCTTGACCAGCAAGGCAATCCCGTTGACCAGGTGGATTCCTATGCTGGTATTCGGAACGTCGGCAAGGTGCAGGACGACCAGGGACACTGGCGGTTTACACTCAACGGCCAACCGATCTTCCACTGGGGGCCGTTAGATCAAGGCTGGTGGCCCGATGGTTTGCTGACGCCCCCGTCGGACGAAGCCATGTTGTTTGACATTGAGTGGTTGAAGGCGGCTGGATTCAACATGATCCGCAAGCATATCAAAGTCGAACCCCGCCGCTACTACTACCATTGCGACCGCCTGGGCATGCTGGTCTGGCAAGACCAGGTCAGTGGTGGACCGGGGCCTCGCTGGACGCGTTTGCAACCCGATCCTGAACAGAAAACCTGGCCCCAGGAACATCACGATCAGTTCATGCTGGAAATGAAATGGATGATCGACTCGCTCTACAACCATCCGTCCATTGTCGTGTGGGTTCCATTCAACGAAAGCTGGGGGCAGCATCAGACGATCGACGTTGGCAAGTGGGCGGTCGACTACGACCCCAGCCGTCTGGTCAACATTGCCAGTGGTGGCAACTTTCAACCGGTTGGTGACATTGTGGATCAGCACCACTATCCCGACGCCGCGTTCCCATTCGAACTGAACAAAGAAGGTCGGTTTGATGACTACGTCAAAGTCGTGGGGGAATTTGGTGGACATGGATTCCCGCTGGAGGACCACCTGTGGGACCCCGAAACTCGCAATTGGGGATACGGTGGACTGCCGAAAACGAAACAGGAATACCGCGATCGCTATCGTCGCACGTTCGACCAGCTGTTCCAGCTGAAATCGCAAGGCATCGCAGGTGGGGTTTACACCCAAACGACCGATGTCGAAGGAGAGATCAATGGCTTGATGACCTACGATCGCAAAGTCATCAAGATCCCGGCCGCAGAGTTGAAGGAAATGCACCAGCGAATTTACAACGTGCAAACCCGGTAGTCGGACGACACGATCGAAACACAGGCTCCGGTAGGATCAAGAAGAAAAACCGCAGAGCCGCAGAGGACAGGGTGTTTCAGGAACGAAAACTCCGCGGCCTCTGCGGTAAACTCATGTTTGCCACCATCGCGCAGTGACAGATCCCTGGAGGTCAAAACCACGTTTCATCAGGTTTCGGACTCTGGCTTTTACCGAGGCTTTTTCGGACTTCAACGTCTGCTGAAACAGTTCGCAGACCTCGTCCTGGTACTCGGGGTACTGATTGGCGAACCAGAACAATCCATGATGCGCCCAGGCCCTGACAAATGGCCGATCGTGCTGCAGGCAACCGCGGATGAACGCCAACGTGGACTGCTGGTAACGATCCGGAACGGACCAATATTCGGCACACTGCAATATGTGCAATTGGTCGGTCCAGTGAACCAGGTGCTGTAGCCTTCGGTGCACACCGGCCACTTCACGCTTGGAAATCCGACCTCCCCGTTCGAGGTAGTTTTTCAGCAACCAGGTTGCTCCGCTGACCAACTCAGGAGAATCCAGGCACTCGACCAATTGACGACAGAACCCCTGATCCTGCTGGTGTTCGAGCAGGATCATTTCGATTTGATCTACACTCTTGCCATCCCAGGCAGCGATCTGCTGAATTAATCGCATCGATTCGGCGGGCATTTTTTTCTCTCGGCCAGGACATCAACATTCGCTTCAGCCAAGTATAATCGGCATGATTCCAAGCCACCAAGGAGCCCTTCATGTCTGCCCCCAGCAACGATCCAGCCAACCGTTCAACATTCCCTAACATTCCCGTCTGGTTTTGGGTCGTTTCCGGAATTGCGCTATTGTGGAACTTGCTGGGTCTGATCGCGTTCATTGCCCAATGCATGATGTCGGAGGCGGCGCTGGCCGAGCAACCGGAGGAAGTGCAGGAGCTGTACCGGAACATGCCGGCCTGGTTTTACATCGCGTTTGGGATGGCAGTGATCGGCGGAACGCTCGGATCACTGGGACTGTTGCGAAGGAAGAAGTGGTCCGTTGCCTGTTTCGCATTGTCGTTGCTCGGCATCATTGGGCAGCAGATCTACTTTTACTTGCTCAGCAACACCATGCAGGTCATGGGAACCGGTGCGATGGTGTTCCAGTCGGTCGTGTTGCTGGTCGCCGTTGTGCTGTTGGTGTTAGCGTTAAAGGCACAATCCCAAGGCTGGCTACGTTCAGGAATATAGGGGGTCAGGAACCAGATCCGCTTTTGTCGGTATCGGCTGACTCGCGTCGTTCCACCAATTGCTGTTTGATCTGTTTCAATTGTTGATCGATCCGTTGGAGTAGCGATTCGTAGCCTTCACTTCCTGCGAATCGAATCGACATTCGTCCCAACATCTGCTGAGCCTCGATCAGTTGGGATTCGGATTCGGCGTTCTCGGTGGCCGCCACCATATCCATCAACTCCTGCAGGTCGGTTGGCCACTCAAACTTCTCGGTCAGCGCCTGGTACCGGGATTTGGCTTCCCGATAGATATGTCGACGATTCCCCTCGGGGTCCAATTTATTGACCAGCCGAGCGTAAATATCCGCGGCATCCTCATCCCGACCTTCACTCTGCAGGTTAAAGGCTGTCCGGAACGCTTGCAGGTACTCATCCTGCATGCGGCTGATTTTGCCGCTTTCGGCGCGATGGACCAGTGTCTTCTGGAGCGAATCGTAATACAAATCCGTTGCTTCCTGCTGGTGCTCGGGATCTTTCATTAGCTCGACCAATGTTTCTCGAGCCTTGCTCCAGTCGTCTGGACTCTGCGACTGAACCAGGCTTCGCACATCGTCGATTCTCATCTGGTTGCTTTGCCAGAACAGAAAACTCACCAGCCCGATCACACTCAACAAAGCGATCGCCTGAAACCAGATTCGCTGGTAAAAGGGATTCCTGCTTTCTCTCGCTGCACGGGCTTGCTCACGCAACAAGTTTTTCGCTTCTGTCGTATCCTCGCCGGCGGTCAGCGGAGTGAAACCGCTGGACATCGTCGCGACAGCCGCCTCCTTGTTGGCATCAATGTTACGAATTTCCTCAAAAGCCATGGCAATCGCTTTGGCCGAATGGGGGCGTTTGCGGGGATCAGGGTCGAGCAATTGAGTGATCAACTTGTCCAGCCAGATCGGGCAACTCATGACCTGCGTGGCCACCGAAGGCACGGGAGCATTGATCTTGCTTTTGGTCATGCGCCCCATTGTGTCAGGCGGATAAGGCAGCTGACCGCTTAACATCTCGAACAGGATCACGCCCAGCGAATAGAAATCGGATTTATCCGTCGCTCCTTCGGTGAATTGTTCGGGTGCCATATAGGCAGCCAATTCCAATTCGCGGCGACGCGTGGCATCCCAACGACGCCGCTTGGATCGGTTCAATCGCAGGTCGGCAATCTTGACGTGGTGATCCGACGTGATCAGGATTTTCTCCGGCGTCAGCTTGGAGTGGATCAGATCCTTGCCGTGCAGAAACATCAAAAATTCGGCGATTTGTCGGCCGTATTCGACGACTTGATCGGCCGCCAACTTACCGCGGCGGCTAAGAATGGTTGCCAGGGATTCGCCATCGACCAACTCGGACGCAAAAAACACGTCTTTGCCTTCCACACCGGCGCCGTAGACGCGCACCAGGTGGGGATGTTTGAGGCGTTGCAATTGACTGACTTCCTGATCCAGCTTTTCCAACGCCACAGGCCAGGGAATACTGGGTGGAACGGAAATGAATTTCAGTGCAACTTCCTTGTTTTGCTCGACTTGCCGCGCACGGTAGACTCGCTGGCGCCGATTGTTGCCCAGTCGGTTAAGAATCAGAAACGGTCCAACTTGCGTATTTTCCACGTCGTCTATTTTAAGCAACCAGCCGCCGGTCGCATGGTTTTTGGATCACGGTTTCTGGAAAAAACCAAGCGAGACCGGGAAAATACCAGTTTTGGAACCATGGCTGCCTTCGCGGTGGCGTTCCAGAACACTGCTTGCTTCTCAATCCGGAATCGATTCGGTATTCTGAGGACGCTATTTGCTTCTGCTCAACCGACGTTTGTTATGGCTCCAGAACATCACGCTAACCAACTCGATGTTGCCCACGACGAAGCGTCCCCCACCGTCGCTCGCTGGTGGGAACGATATCAATTGGTCCTCTGGCCGGAACACCAGAAACTGGTTGCCACTGGGGTTGTCTGTGGGTTGGTGGCGATCCTGGTGTGGCTTGGACTTGGTCGCCTGTCAGGTCAACGCTGGATCGACATTGACCAGGCTCCCTCCCGGCAATTCCAGTTCCAAGTCGATATCAATTCGGCTGATTGGCCCGAATTGGACGCGATTCCAGGTATTGGCGAAACGCTGGCGCGGCGAATTACCGAGTTTCGGCAAACGAACGGGCCGTTTGAAAGCGTTCAGCATTTATCGGATGTTCCCGGAATTGGTGATAAAACGCTGGCCAGGCTCGAGCCCTACCTGATTGCCGATTAGCTACTGATCTTCCTCGACCTCTGGCATGATCAATCAGGAAAAACCACAGAGACACAGCGAGCACGTAGGTTCCGCCGACAAAATTCCAGGTCTCTTGGTGGATTTTGACCGTCTGCCCAAAGTATGTAGTGTTTAGCTGCAACCGGAAATGTGCAGGCACTGAATTTCTCTTGACCCGTCGGCTGGGCAAGTTCTATACTCCGGCCAAATCGCGCGACACGGGACGTTGCGCAGACTGCATGGCCAATTTGGCCATGAGCATCTTGCTGGTTGCAACCTGGAGTACCGACTCCGGAAATGGTTTGCAGCCGCGGTGCTGATCCAAAACAGGTTGATGGAGAAACCAAATGACCCGGCCGAAATTTACGGCGTCTCTGCTTTTCAACGCTATCGCTTTCGCACTGGTTGCTGGCTTAGCCTGGACCACACAAGCACAATCGCAACAACCCAACCAGGATCAGGCAAACCGTCAGATTACCACCTTGGCGATCGTCAACGGCGCTCCCATTTCACGCCAGCAAGTCGCCCAAGAGTGTATGCGACGGTTTGGGGAGGAGTCACTCGAAAAAATCATCAACAAACTTCTGGTCGCTCAGGAGCTGATGGCAACCGGGATCGCCATTACTGAAAAAGACATCAACGACTTTATTACCCAGGAAGCCGCCAAGTTCAATTTGTCGGCCAACAAGCTGATCGAAACCTATTGCACCCGTCGCAATATGTCCGTTGATCAGTTGAAAAACGACTTTTTCTGGAATCGTCTTGCACTGCAGCGACTTGCTGAAGGCAAAGTCAACGTTTCACCGGAAGAGATCAACGAACGAATGGAATTTGAGTTTGGCGCCCGAGTTCAAGTTCGCCAAATCGTTGTCGATTCGGCTCAGGTAGCGCAACAGGTTCACCAGGCAGCCACGGCGAATCCTGGCCAGTTCGAAAGTCTGGCCAAGCAGTATTCCGTCGACCCCAACAGCGCATCGATGGGTGGCCTGATGTGGCCGATCCGCAAGAACTCAGGACTTCCTGAATTGGAAGAAATGGCGTTCTCTTTGCAAGAAGGGCAGGTCTCCCGAATTCTGCCTATTGAAAACAACTTCGTTATTTTGCGGTGTGAAAAACACATTCCGGCCCAGAAAGTTTCCTCGGCCGAGTTACCTGAAATCCACGACCGAATCGTTGAGGCAATTTCGCAGGACAAGCTTCGTGATGTAGCTGCCAACCTGTTTCAGGAATTGCAACAGAAAACTCGAATCGTCAACGTGATGAATGACGAAAAACTGGCTCAACAAATGCCCGGGGTCGCGGCGGTTGTCAATGATCGCCAAGTTCTGATCAATTCCGTCGCCGAAGACTGCATCACCTACTTCGGCGTCGACATGCTGGAAACCATCATCAACAACACGCTTTTGCGCCAGGAGATGAAGCGGATTGGGGTCCAGGTTGAGCAAGCCGACATCGACCAGGAAATCGCCCGGGCTGCTGAGGCCGCCGGGTACTTGAACGACGACGGTAGCGTCAACATCAACCAATGGCTGACCATCCGGACGCGCGGCGAACAGGATCAAATCCAGTTCTACGTCGAAGATGAAGTCTGGCCAACGGTCGCGCTGAAAAAGCTGGTGTCTCAATCGGTGCAAGTTACCGAAGACGATATCCAGAAAGGATTTCAAGCAAACTTTGGGCCCCGCGTCGAAGCCCTGGCAATCGTTTTGCAAAGCCAACGAGACGCTCAGAAAGTCTGGACCATGGCTCAGGCCGTCGTCAAAGACAATCAGCAAGCTGCTGCGATCGAACAGTACTTTGGAGAATTGGCCAACCAGTATTCGACTGACCCCATGTCCAAGAACAATTTTGGTCAGATTCCCCCGATTCAACAGCACGGCGGGATGCCAGAGTTGGAACAGGAAGCATTTTCGCTGAAGGCTGGTGAAATCTCCAAGCTGATCCAACGCGGCAATAGCTGGGTGATTTTGTACTGCAAAGGCCGAACCGAACCTGTCGTCACCGATTTGGATGCCGTTCGCGACGGAATCCACAAGGACATCCTGGAAAAGAAGTATCGTTTGGCGATGAAAGAAAAGTTCCAGCAGTTGCGAGAAGCGGCTCAAATCGACAACTTCCTGACGGGCACGTCCCAGCCGGGAGCCGCACAAGTTCAAGCTGCCCGTGAAGCGAATCGCATTCCAGGAAACCAGCTACGCCGCTAATCCGTTAGACGCAAAGTTGACTAAAATCTCAGCCAGTCCGGGGAATCCTGGACTGGCTGTTTTCGTTGGCAAACTGGACTCGCCGTTAAACTGTGCCGGTTATTCCGCTTTGGCGCTCCACTTGAGGCCGGGTCGCGCCGAATCTAACGGTTTTGCGTTGAGTCAATGTGCGGATCGTACCGATTTTGACCATTGTAACCGTAGACCAATATCGGAATGGTTGAGCAATGAAACGGCTTTTTATCTTGGCAATTTGGGGGATACTCGCTGTTGGTATCCAGCAAGCCAACGGCTGGCAGGACGGCCAACCGTTTCCCGCCAACATTCGTGGCATTGCTGCACCCAACCAGCGACTGGACCTTAAACCTCAACCGACCAGCCCCAGCATTACTTCACCCCGGCAGGCCGAAGCCCAACTCAACCCATCAATTTTTTCAGAACCGGTTTACATTGTCGGGCGAGATGAGTCACCAATTCCGTTTACCGGTAACCCGACCAATGTGTATCGCAAGCCGACCCAGCCGCGGCTGAACCAGCCAATGACGCTGGAACCGCCTCAATCCGAGCGTCCCAATAAAATCACTGCCCCTTCAGCACGTCCTTCGCTGGACGAATCGCTGCTGCTACCCGTGGCGATTGATGACGACCGACCTGAACCACCACCCAAAATTGAACTGGACCAGGCGATTGAGTTGCCGGTTGACCTGGGCACCGATCTCGATTCCAGTGCCAACCCGATCGGCCTGGGGATCGAAAACCCCGCGCTAGAATCTGACAGCACCGCTGTCGCAATGAACCTGGCCGATGAGCTCCGGGTTCGGATCGATCAACCAGCTGGATTCGGACAGACCTTTCAAGATGATTCGAATTTGAACCAGCCAGAGGATACACCTTCTCCCGAACCGTCGATGAAGGTGCAACTGTTGGCTCCGGAATGGTTGGAGGCCAGTCGTTCAACAGCGCTGCAAATCGAAGTTCTCAATCTCTCCCAAGCCGCGTCAAAGCCGGCAACAGTGGAACTGAAAGTCCCAGCCGAATTCACAATTACCGAACTCGATCGCAACGCCATGCTCGACGAAGCGAAGCGGACCATTCGATTTCAGGTTGACGCGATTCCTGCTGGCTACAAGCAGACGATTTCACTACGCGGGGTTTCGCTGGTAGCTGGACGGCACGAATTGGAAGTTGCTCTGTCCAACGCCTCCGGGCAGCTTGACGCAAGGAAACTGGCCCTGGGCGTTCTCGAAACTTCGGGAACGATCCGTAACGCCAAGCAGTCGGCTTCCCCCAAACGATAGAACGCCACCCAAGTTTACTTTGGACAACACGATGGTTACTGGAAAAAAACGACTGACATCGATGCTCGCGACCCCCGGTTTGGCACTGGGGTTGGTCTGGTTTGGTGTGGGAAACGCCTGGGGGCAGGAGTCCAGTTCCGTTTCTTCGCCACCGCCCCAGGCGCCGGTCTTGATGATCCATCCTGCGGTCAAGTCCAGCGGGTTGGCGGAAAACTGTGAAATTGATCTGCGTCCCAGCTCCACCGGCAACGGATACCGACTGGAACTGAAGGTTCCTGAGTCAGTAACCGAAATCGATGTGACACCGACCACCCGCGCGGGGCACCAAGCGGATTTCCGAATCTCGATGGATCGAATACAACGGGCAGCCAAAGTTCCTCAAACTGAATCGCCCCCAGTACAACTCAATCGCCCAGTCGCGATCGAGACGACCTTGACCGATACCCAACCAGCCGCCGAGAACAACGGTTCCGGACAGCTGTTTCAACTGAACCCGTTTTTTTACCAGGCAACCGGCGGCCAGCCTCAGCTTTCGTCCACAGGCTCAGCCGCGGCAACGCGACAAAGCAGCTTCATCGTTCCCAAAGTGGCTCCGGTCGCGCTGCAGGAACCTTCGCTGGACGTGCGCGAACTGGTCAAACTGGGCCAGCCCGAGCCCGATACAATTGAATTGACCTCCGCTTATAACTTCACTGACGAGGAAGTGGTCGAAGATGATCAAACGTCGCCGCAGCTGATTTCAAATCCGGAAACGAAATTGAATATTGGAATCGAAGCATTCGGCCCCGCGACGATGAATGTCGGCGGCACGGCGGACTTCGTGGTAATGCTGACTAATGAGCAAAAAGAAGCTGTCACCGATTTTGAGCTGCGGTTGCACGTCCCAGAGGGTCTGTACGTCAAGGTGCTCGACCGCCCGGCGAACTATGATAAGGAAACCAGCACGATCACCTGGTCATTCCCTCATCTGGCCGAACAGGCGACGCTGGCCGTGCGGTACCGCGTTGAAGCAGTTGCTGCCGGTGAAATGACGCAAGCCCTGGAAGTCGGCAACCAGGGCACCTTTGGCCAACAAGCCCGCGTTTCGATCGAAGCCCAATAGATTAACTTCTCAACCGGAAGCGTGGCCCCAAGACGGGATCACCTGGCTGTCCTACAATCGAAGCTCCCGTGTGACTCAAGCCCCGGAGTGATTCGATGTCCAATCACGTTATTCTGTATTCCAACGGTATCGCCGATTTTCGGTGGACGCACCCGATTGATGCGCAAGCCGCCAAGCCGATCTCCATACCGGTTCGCAATCAACATCTGGCAGATGTGCTGTCCAGTCTGACCGTGTATGGCCCCGTCACCGTATCGGCGCCGCCAACTTACAGTCCAGCCAACCCGCAGAAACGGCTGAGCTTCGATACTGCGGATGTCATGGCGTCATTGGCCGAACGACTTTCGGGAGCGAAGCTGGAAGTCACAACTCCGACCAACGAGTTTTCCGGAACGCTGGTTGGCTTGCAGTCAGAACAACGGGCTGCCGAAAACCGCTTTTACACGATCCAGTTATGGTTGATTTCGACTGTCGAAGGGGTACATCGAGTTCCGTTTCCGGAAATCATTCGGTTTCGGTTTACCGATGCCGAAATTCAGCACGAGCTGGAGTTGGCGCTGCAACGTAATGTGGATCGGATCAAACCCGACAGCACGACGGTTGAACTGGAGCTGACTGCCGATCAGAACACCGAAGCGACGGTCCAATACACGATCCCCTGCGCTGCCTGGAAAATCTCCTATCGGATTCTGGCCTTCGATGACGAAACCGGCATGCAGTTCATGGGCCATGCGATCGTTGACAACAACACCGACCAGGACTGGAAAGATTTTTATGTCTCGGTTGTAACCGGTCAGCCAATCACCTTTTCCAGCGACCTGGATGAGATCCGGGTACCCCATCGCCAACACGTCAACCTGGTCAGCGACCGCGCTCACGGAGCCGTCGAAGTCGCCATGGCCCGGGGCGCCTTGGCTGAGATGGATACTTTTGGACTGGTGGACAGCCCAGCGCCCGAACCGGTAGCGCGAATGCGTTCGGCTAGCCACGAGTCACCGGCGGTACGAAAGAAAAAAGTTGCTCAGTTCGAAACTGCCAAAGTCGATGAAGCCGGCGATTTTTCCATCTTTCACTCGCCGCACCCGGTCACCATCGACGCCAATTCTTCGGCAATGATTCCAACGTTTTCAGTATCTTTGGATGATTCCCGACGCGTGTTGTATTTCAATCCGCAGCAGCATCCCAGCCGTCCTTATCGAGCAATTCAGTTTCTTAACGCTTGCGACTTCCCGCTGGGCCGCGGAGCGTGCACCGTGTTTGAGGATCACAATTATGCAGGTTCCTGTGTGCTGCCAGCAACCCGACCGGGCAACGAAGCGTTGCTGGTACACGCCGTCGACACGGGAGTCAAAATCGAGGTGGAACGCGAGCCCGTCCAGACTCGGTTGTATTCCGTCAAGGTCTCGCGGGGGGTCGCCGTGGAGTCAAAACATCGTTCCTGGTCAGTACAGTACCGCATCGAAAGTAGTCACGACCGTCCGTTCCGCATGCTGGTTGATCACCCGTGTTCAGGTGGCGACAAGGCGTTGTCCAAAGTCGAATGGCACCGTGCCGGAAATACTGAATCGCTACCTTTTGAACTGGTGGATAACTGTTTTCGAATTCCATTTGAACTGCCTGCCCGCGAAGCGGTGACGCTGACCGTTACCGAACAGTCCAGGGACAAACACCTGGTCCATTTGCTGGCCAAAGGCAACCGTGCCCCGCATAACGTCGATTGGCTCAGAAACCAGTTTCTCAAGCTCGATGGGGAACGGCTGAATGACCCGGCGCTACAACAAGTGTTGGCCGCCCACGAGCAGTACGTGAGCAAATTGGACGAAATCGAAGACTTGAAACAGCAGACAGTGCGATTGGAAAAGAGACAGGAGCGGTTAAGAAAAAACCTGAAAGTCGGAGCCGAAGACGCCCAGTCGATTCGTTGGCGCCAGCAACTGGGCGAATCGGAAGAACAATGGTTTGACCTGGAAAACCAGATGGAACAACGCCAGACCGAATCGGATCAACTGGCCGCGCAGGTCAGAGCCTTGCTGAAAGACCTGGTGCTTGAATGGTCCGCGGAGTGAACTAGGGTGGGTCGTGGCCGCTGCCACCGAAGGGATGGCACCGGCAAATTCGCCAGATTCCTTTCAGCGACCCGCGAATGACTCCGTACTTGTCAACCGCTTGAATGAAATACGAACTACAAGTCGGCGTGAACCGGCACCAGGGCCCCAGCAAAGGGCTGATGAACCGCTGGTACAATCGAATGGGAAACACCACCACCGCCGCCACCAGACTACGCCGATGGCCCGCGCTGGTTGAGGAATCCAGGTCATCTGGGTTCGATCGTGGAGCCGTGGGACACATGCGGTAACCTGAGTTAACTTTGTCGGCGCAACGTTTTATCCACACGGACGCCCAGTTTTGCCAACGATCGGCAGACCGCCTGATAATCGCAGGTGGCACCTTTTTTCGGTCTCACGACCAGATCCAATCCGGCTGGCAACTCGTGTTGCTGTTTGCGAAACGCCTCGCGGATCACGCGTTTCCAACGATTGCGAACAACGGCGTTGCCGACTCGCCGACTCACGGCCAGACCGAGCCGGGTTTGATTCGAACCGTTGTAAACGGCTTTGACGACCAGCACATTGTCAGCCGCAAACGCGCTGCTTAGATATACCTGTTCAAACTGCGATGACTTCAGCAACCTGGCTGTTTTGGGAAATCGCTCATCGGGGGCATCAGACGAATCAGGCATGGTTTTATTTCAGCGAATCTTTCAATGAATCCGGTTCCTGAGCCGAAAGCAGCTGGGCAAACAACATGCGGCTGAAGTTTCCCAACCAGCGAGGAACGTGCCGCCGAAAAATATAGACCACTGCACCCAGCAATAACAGAATCAGTATCAGCGTTGGGGTGTTGGGAACCAAACTGGCGGCCACTGACCAGATCACCAGCACCACCAGCAATCCGGTTTGAACCGCGGCCAACGCCACCAGGATTTGCACCTTGCGTTCGATTCGCTTCAGTCGATGTTCGAGTTGAGATTCTTCCATTTTGCCATTGAACTGTCGGCTGGCGGAAAGGCCTCGGTATCCATTGCTAAAATCAGACGGAGCCACGGAGCAGCGTATCGGCACGATACTTGTTGATCGCGCCCATGAACTCGCCCATGGTTTGGAATCGGTTATTCGGATCTTTCTCCAATGCCTTGAGTGCAATTTGTTCCAAAGCCTGCGGAATGAAGCGATGGGGAGCGACTTCCCGGGGTGACAGGGGAGCCTTATTGACGATATTGTCAAACGTTTCCGAAATATCACGACCACGAAACGGCTCGCGTTGGCAAAGCATTTCGTACATCACCACCCCCAGGCTGAAAATGTCAGTCCGTTCGTCGACCAGGCGATTGCCGATGACTTGTTCGGGAGACATGTACAACGGTGTTCCTCCCCGCGCTCCCTTGGTGTCCTCGTCGCCATCGTTGGGCATTCCCCAAACCTTGGCTGCTCCCCAGTCGATCAGGGTAACTTCACCGAACATACCGACGATAATATTTTCGGGTTTGACGTCCCGGTGAATGACACCACGGACATGGGCATAGTTCAGGGCATCGCCAATTTGAGTCAAGATTTGCAATAACCGGTTCAGGTCAAAGTCTCGCTCCATCGCTTCGTCACGACGGGCGAGGCCGACGATGACTTCGAACAGGGTGTGCCCTTCGATTTTTTTCATCGCAAAAAACCACTCACCCTTATCGGTCTGCCCCAACTCATACAGTGGCGCCGTGGCCGGATGCTGCAGTTGAGCCGTAATCCGAGCCTCCCGGATCAATCGCCGTAATTCGACGTCGTCGTGAGCAATTTCCGGACGCAACTTCTTCAACACGACGCGCCGCCCCAGGTTGGTATCCTTGCAGGACAACAAGGTCGCCTTACCGCCTTCACCCAGAATCGTAAACTGAGAGTACTTTTTGTAGGAATTGCTGATCTGATTCGGGGGGATGCCATCGACATCGGATACCATGACCATTTTCAAACGTTCTTCACCGAACGCCGAAGCTCGAATTTCCGGTTCATTAATTGAATTGTTCATCGTGAAAGGTCCACATCCAGATCTTTGAACATGATCAGTTTACCGTCTGGTTTTCCGATCGCGGCCTGATTGGGATCGCCTGCGATCGTGACGAACAAGTCTCCGCTGGGCGCAAAGGCTAATGCGGTGGGTGTTTTCAGCCGCGCTAGCAACACAGGCTTGGCACCTTTTTGGTCCCGAGTGGCAACGATCTTGTACAAGCCGCCTTTGTCGGGTGCGTGCCAACAAAAATCAGTCGCAAACAGGCGACCATGTTGCGGACCATAAGCCAGACCTGTCACATCGTGAATCCCGAGCGGAAAGTCATCCAGGCGGAGACCGGCTTCGGTAAAGAACGTTAGTCGACTGTCCGGCTGGTCTTCGATCGGGCCCATAGATCCCACCAAGACATGTCCGTTGGGGGACATTGTGATGGCCGTGGGGGCCTTTTGTTTGGCGGGTTTAACCGTCGCAATTTTGCGTTCGAAACTGGCGATCGTATTATCATCATCCAACGTTGCCAGGCCAACCCAACCTTGCTCGTCGTCGCCGTTGCACGTCACGAAAACCCCGGTTGTCCCTTTCGCCAGTGCGTAAAAATTGCCTTCCCCGGGCATGTCATCCAAGGGCGGAAGTTCATCCGGCGTCCCGTGCATCTGGGACGCCGGAATCGGTTCTTCGCCTTGGGCGGGAATCTTGTAAACGCGAATTTGGTCCTCACCGTCAGGCCGTCCGCCACAGCTGACCATCAACGTGTCGCGATCCAAAAACAGCAATCCCAAGGGACCAATGTCATAGATTGGTTGTTTGCCATAGGCGTCTTTGGAAAACCCGGTAATCACGGGTTCGACCTTTCCGCCAACAACCCGAATCACGCGCAATGCGCCACTTTCGGCAACAAACAGGTGCCCCGTTTCCGGCTGCACCGCCACGCCGGTAGGCGAATTCAGCCCATCCACCACCTGGATCGGAGTCGCTTCCTGGGCCTGAATTGAATTCGGAGTCAGCGCGATGGCAAATTGAACACCGATAATGGTCAGCGCCATTTTTATCGTAGACATCATGTTCATCCGGAAAGAAGTTTCAATGGGTATCAGTTCAGTAGCCTAACCGCGGCGGCAGCCATTAATCCGCCACCGGAGGCATTGCCCGAGACTGTTCGTATGTTGCAATCTCGTCGACATGCTGCAGCGTCAATGCAATCTGGTCCAGCCCTTCGAGGAAACACTGCCGGCGAAAATCATCAACTTCAAACGATGCCGAAAATCCGTGATCGTCAAACACCCGTTTCTGTTCCAGGTCGACAGTCAGCTGATAGCCTGGCTCACTTGCAACGCGGTCGTGGATTTGCTGAACTTCGGCCGCCGTCAACCGAACCGGCAGGACCCCGTTTTTTGAGCAGTTGTTGTAAAAAATGTCGGCAAATGATTCGGCGATGACACACCGAAACCCATAGTCGTCGAGTGCCCAAACCGCATGTTCCCGACTTGATCCATTGCCAAAATTTTTCCGCGCGACCAGGATCGAAGCGTCCTGAAAACGAGGCTGGTTCAATTCGAAATCGGGATTCAGTTCGCCCTGATTATCAAATCGCCAATCGTAGAACAGGTATTGCCCGAATCCAGTCCGTTCGATTCGTTTGAGAAACTGTTTGGGAATGATCTGATCGGTATCCACATTGGAACGATCCATCGCGGCGACGATACCGGTGTGTTTGGTGAATGCTTTCATCAGTTTGCCTCCGCGGGTTCGAAGTCCCATTCTCGAATATCAACAAAGTGTCCCGCCACCGCGGCTGCGGCGGCCATTTCCGGCGACACCAGGTGCGTCCTGCCGCCCCGTCCCTGACGACCTTCAAAGTTTCGATTGCTGGTCGAAGCACAACGTTGACCAGGCTCAAGCTTGTCCGGGTTCATCGCCAGACACATGCTGCACCCCGCTTCCCGCCATTCGAAACCGGCCTCCAAAAAGATTTGGTCCAACCCTTCCGATTCGGCTTGTTGCTTGACCAGCCCACTGCCTGGCACGACCATCGCACTCACACGATCGCTGACTTTCCGATTTTTCACGACCGCAGCGGCAGCCCGTAGGTCTTGGATTCGTGAATTGGTACAAGAGCCAATGAAGACACGATCGATGGCGATCTCTTCCATCGGCGTTCCAGCTTTCAGATCCATGTATTCCAGTGCCTGCTGACAGGACTGTCGTTCCGTCGGGTCGTCGAAGTCGTCCGGCCCAGGCACCTTCGCGTTGACCGAAATGACTTGCCCCGGATTGGTCCCCCAGGTGATTTGCGGGGCAATGTCGGCGGCTTCGAAAATCTCGGTGCGATCGTAGACTGCTCCTGGATCCGACGGCAGTTTTTTCCAGCGTTCAACCGCTGCGTCAAAATCCTGGGGCGCAAACTCTCGGCCACGCAAGTAGTCAAAGGTCGTCTGATCCGGCGCAATCATGCCGGCTCGAGCCCCCGCTTCGATCGACATGTTGCAGATTGTCATCCGCTGTTCCATCGACAAGGCTTCGATCGCCGTGCCAGTGTATTCCAGGACGTAGCCGGTGCCTCCGGAAGTTGAAAGCTGACCGATCAGGTACAGGATCAAATCCTTGGAGGTGACTCCGTTGGCCAATTTTCCGTTGACTCGCAATTCACAGGTTTGCGGTCGCGTCTGGATTAAGGTCTGGGTGGCCATCACATGTTCGACTTCGCTGGTCCCGATTCCGAATGCCAACGCACCGAACGCGCCATGGGTCGCCGTATGCGAGTCGCCACAGACGATTGTCATGCCGGGTTGAGTCAACCCCAACTCCGGCCCGATAACATGCACGATCCCCTGATTGATGCTGTCCAGGTCATACAGCCGGACACCAAAGTCCTGACAGTTCTTTCGCAGCGTTTCGATTTGCTGACGCGAGATGGGATCGACGATCGGCAGCGAACGGTCGGTGGTCGGAACGTTATGGTCTTGAGTCGCGACGGTTAGTTCAGGACGGCGGAGCTTGCGGCCGGCCAGTCGCAAGCCCTCGAATGCTTGCGGGCTGGTGACTTCATGAACCAGGTGCAGGTCGATGTACAGAATCGCATGACGACCGGGCTCATCGTGCACCACGTGCTGATCCCAGATCTTTTCGAACATCGTTTGGGGTTTGTTTTCGGCTGGCGACGACATGGCGTCCATCTATCGGAAAATGAATAAAAACAGGTACAATCCACAGTTCAAATTTTACGGGCAGGCCATCCATGGTAACAGCCGCGATCCTCGAGTTGCCGAAGTTCTTGACAGGATAGGGCGGGCAAACCTCAAAACCGGATTCAATGAGCAAATCCATCGCAAACTTGTCCAGCCCGGAGTCAATGCTATTGAGGCATTTGCTGCTTCAATCACAATCCCTGCTGCGTTATTTCCAGCTCATTCCACGAAGATCGTGACCGATGTCTGAATTATTCCAAGCCCTTTGCCTGGGAATCGTACAGGGCTTAACTGAATTCCTGCCGGTCAGCAGCAGTGGACACATCGAGATTGCCGAAGCGTTGTTCAACCAACAGGCACTCGATCAGTCTGACAATTCAATGGCGATGACCGTGGTCCTGCATTTTGCCACTGCGCTCAGCACCGTCGTGGTCTTTCGACAAGAAATCCTGGCAATCTGGAAAGGCCTGCTGGCTTCGGTATTGGAAGGTGAAGCCATCCGCCGACCGCTTTCCAGCCGACAAGAACATGCGGACCTCTGGTTTTGCATCAAGATTTTCCTGTCGATGATCCCAGCGGCATTGGTGGGCGTATTGCTGGAAGACCAGATCGAGCAATTATTCAACGGGCAACTGATCCTCGTCGGCGCGATGCTGGTTGTGACCGGAGTTTTATTGCTGCTGGCCGATCGAGCCAAAGTTACCGACAAGGAGGTTGGCTTACTGGATTCGATCATCATCGGTGTGGCGCAGGCGATTGCGATCTTGCCGGGAATCTCGCGATCAGGCGCAACGATTTCGACCTCGGTACTGCTGGGCGTTGACCGGTCCAACGCGGCCCGGTTTTCGTTTCTGATGGTGGTGCCGTTGATCTTTGGCAAAATGGGCTACGATGTCTTGAAGACCGTGTTGGGGGACGGGGCGGGTGCAAAGCCGTTTTATGAACCCGGTCAAGGGTTGCCATTGCTGATTGGATTCCTGGCCGCTTTCGTCACCGGTTGGCTGGCCTGCACGTGGATGATCAAATTGGTCAAAGCCTGCAAGCTGTATTACTTTTCAATTTACTGTTTCGTCGTCGCCGCAATCGTCTTGGCGTCGCAGTTGTTCGGTGGAACGGCTGGCTAGGCCACGAAACTGGCGGGCTGATTCGGCTTTCTCGGCGATTGATGTTACGATGAAATAGCCTCTGACGGGCGAGTGTGCCTGACGGTTGACCCTTCCACGTGATCCAAACCTATGTCTGAGTTCGATCCCTACCTGAAATGGCTTGGCATTCGCGAATCGACGCGGCCGATCAACCATTATCGCTTGCTGGGGTTGGAGCTGTTTGAGTCCGATCCGGATGTCATTTCGATGGCGGCCGATCGGCAGATGGCCCACATTCGCACGTATCAAAACGGCCCCCACGGCGAACTCTCACAGCAGATCCTCAACGAACTTTCCCGGGCGCGGCGCACGCTGCTCGTGGCCGACAAAAAATCCCAGTACGACCAGCAACTGCAAGCATCATTGCCCACCGCGCCAACAGCAGAAGCCCCCCCGGTTGCTATTCCAAAATCGTCGGCACCGGCGATCGATGTAGCCATCGAGTCCGATCACAGCTCGCACCGCAAGGCGCGTAAGAAACGGGAACAGAAACAAGCCGCCTGGTCACTAGTCGGTTGGGTGCTGGGCGGAGTGGCAGCCGTGGCCGTCGCGGCTGTATTGATTGGAACCGGCATCCTGCCACTCGGTGGCAATCGTGACCCAGAAATCCTGGCGCAAAACGAGGATTCGGACGCGTCCGATCCAGCCGTGGCTGTTCCCGCCGACAACACCAACACTTCACCCGTCGAGGATGCTCCAGGCTCGGAAAATGCTCCCCCCAACCAGCCAGACAACCAGCCCGGGAATGACGGCGATTCAAATCTGACACCAGAGCCAACGCCGGCTAAAACGCCCAATGCTCAACCTCGCGACGCTTCCCCAACTGCCAAGCCGACGTTGCCGCCGTCATCAAAATTTACGCTGGGCAACATCCAGCAATACCCGCCTCGGCGGGAGCAAGTCAAGGCAATGCTCAATCGCCTCGCACGCTCGATTGCCGATCAGCAAATCGTGGCTTCCGAATTAAGCAATCCCGAAACCAAACAAGTCGAACTGATTGATCGACCGGCGGACGCGAAGTTACTGAACGGTGTGCGCGTCTGGTTTGACGACCAGCTGCAACTTTGTGGCCTCAGAGCGTACTATTTATCTCCGGATACGATTTCGGTCGGCGACCTGATAGGCAAGCAGACGGCCGATTATGTCGACGCGATTGCCGATCCGGGCTACGCCGTTTCTTCGGTGACGGTAACTGGAAATACAGCGTTACGCGCGATTCAACTGCACTTTCTGCCATTGGGGGCAAACGGTTTTCGTGTCGGCGGCACCGGTTATTCGTCAGCGTGGCTGGGCAACGACGAGGGACTGAAAGTTCAATTGTTTCCCGATCGCCATCAGCCCATCGTCGGCATTTATGGTTCCGCTGGGTTCCAATTGAATTCGATCGGCCTGATACGAGTCGGAACCGTTGGCCGCGATCTGGACCTGGCGCTAACGGGTCGGCCAGCCAATCCGCTCCCCACCGGAGGTACGTCAGACGCACCAGAAGTAGA
The DNA here is from genome assembly GCA_964545005.1 of uncultured Pirellulaceae bacterium. GTDB lineage: Bacteria > Planctomycetota > Planctomycetia > Pirellulales > Pirellulaceae > Mariniblastus. The sequence continues at coordinate 3,109 of CAZJEK010000019.1, read as the reverse complement.
TCATCGGATTGAGATTCCGTCACCAACCGAACGGCGCACGTTGGCGACGCGACTTGAGGCACAATATCAACTGGTTCTGCCCAGCACCAACCTGAGTGCGAGAGCGCGAGCCCAGATGATCCGCAGCCTCGCCGACCGAGCCCGATCGCGGGCGATGAACGAATCCGATCCCGACCGAAAATACGTGTTGATGGAATTGGCTGGTAAACATTATGCCCTGCTGGGAGACGCCCCAACGGTGGTTTCCATGCTGAAGGAAATCGATCGTGACTATCAAATTGATTTCTGGGTCGAAATCAAGAAAGCCATGGAGGCTCTCGTTCCCCTAGTACCTGCCAACCAGGCATTGGCTTACAAGCAGACGTTGGACGAGTTGATTCGGCAGGCCGTATCGGAACATGAATTCGAAGTGGCTCATGAACTGGTCGATGGGGCACAAAAATTGTCCGGAAGCTTCCAGCAACTGAAACGCTGGTATCAAAAACGGGGTGACTTGATCGAAGAATTTGAATCGTTGGTCGAAGGTCACGAAGCTGCCGCCGCAGCGCTGCAGACCGACGCGGCCGATCCTGAGGCCAATGAGTTCATGGGCGATTACCGATTGCTGGTCGAAGAGGACTTGGCGACCGCGTTGAATCATTGGGCAAAATCGGATTCGTCAGAGTTGCAGCGGATTGCCGAGGCCGAACTCAATCGGGACGACAGCGATGGCCAACAGCTAATCGAACTCGCCGAAAAATGGGAGCGAATGGGGCGTGGCAAAGCCAATCTGCGAAAAATTGCGGCGTTAGAACGAGCTCTCGAAATCTACGAACAAGCCCGGGTGATGGTCGAAGAAGGCGATCAGGAACGGATCTCCCGATACATCAGCGACCTCCGTCAGAAGCTGGGCCTGTAATCGGTGCGTATGCCAGGTGACAGATTGGCGCAAACGGGCTGCTGCCAGCACCGTAAGGATTGCTGGTCTTAATCGTCCTAGCCCCGTTCGATGCCGTGGCTATGTTCACAGACCTGCGGAATTCGATCGGATATGATCATGAAAATGCGGTGAATTCTTTTCGCTCGCCACCGGGCTGCCAATTCCCCGACTTTGAATGGTCAAAAATGCATGGAGCAATTTGACCGGAATTGCTATAGTCAACCTTTTGAATCGCCACTCAACTTCAATCTGTCATGCTAAATCGCTCTTACTATCAACCGGCCCAGTGCCTTCTGATTGTCAGTTTAGCGGTGCTGGTTGCTGGGGTCACTGCTGTCACGCCTGGTTCAGCATTGGCCCAGGACGACCTGTTTTCCAATGATCAATTTGGACTAGGCGGTTTCGAGTCGCCCCAGTCGGGCGAAACGGTGACGATCGAAGCTGACTACAAGCTGAAAACCGATACTCGGCGAGGGCTGCTGGAAGTTCGCGCCAGTGTTGCTCCCGGCTGGCATATCTACTCGGTCACTCAGGAGCCGGGCGGCCCGACAGCCTCCGATATCAAAGTTGCCGATTCGGTCCAGTACCAGGCGATCGGTGGCATCAAGACCTTGACCGATGCCGTGAGCCACCATGATGACACCTACGACATGATGGTGGAGGAACATGAAGGCGAAGCCATCTGGAACATCCCGATTGAATTGGCCGCAGGAGTTGATCCAGAAAACCTGAACATTGAATTAACCTATTCGGGACAAGCCTGCGTCACCAATGGCAGCTGCAAGCCGATCGCGGGGATTACCGTCAATGCTTCCTTCGAAGGATACCAGCAGGATCTGGACGTTCCCGAACCCAAGAAGGAACTCAAACTCGACGCGTATCGCCCCGAGGGCACTCACGTCGCGTTAACCGGGAAGATTGAACGGGCCGATGGAACTGGCGAAAAAATTAAACCCGGCGACAAGCTGCTGTTGCAAGTCATTGCGACCCCACTGGATGGCTTTCACGTTTACGCCTATGGAACGCTGAAAGAAGAACGGATGTATTTGCCGACGGCAATCAGCTTTACCGATACCAACGGCTGGAAAATTGTCGGGCCTCGGACCAAACCTGAGCCGGAAAAAGACATCGAATATTTCGGGGAAGACGACCCCGTATTCCAACATTCCAAGCCCGTCACCTGGACCTTTGAGATGACGGTTCCGAAGGACGCCAAGCCCGACCAGGCCGTCGCGATTGCCGGTGGAATTCGCGTTCAAACTTGCAAGAAAGCCTGCGATCCTCCTGCCGATGCCGGATTTTCCGCAACGATCCCAATCGGCACCGACTCCGCCGTCGCACTGAAATTCAGCGAAGCCGCTGCCGGGTCAACCGAAAAAGCTGTCAAAGGCGGCAAGTTCGCCACGCCCATCGAAGACGCTGACAAAAAAAAGAGCGACGGTTCGAAACCGGACAAGCAAGGAGACAAAGCCAGCGATGCGTCGCTGGCCGTGATCGACACGCCCGAGCAAATCGAGGAAATGGCTCGGCTGTATGATGCCGAGGATCCAATCCGGTACGTGACCTATTCCGAAATGGAAAAGTATCCGATTGGATCGGGCGGGACCAGTTCCTCCAAAGATGTCACTTTCCTGGCCGCCATTGGCGGCATTTTTCTTGGTGGCATGATCCTGAACCTGATGCCCTGCGTGTTTCCCGTGCTGGGCATCAAAGTCATGGGGTTTGTCAAACAAGGTGGTGAAGACAACGCCAAGGTCCGCATGCACGGCCTGATGTTTGGACTGGGCTTGCTGGTGTCGATGTGGGTGCTGTGCGGGATCATTTTGACGATCAAGTACGCAATGGGTGAGTCGATTCAGTGGGGGGCTCAAATGGGCAACCCGTATTTCGTCGGCTTCATTATCGTGCTGCTATTTCTGCTGGGCCTGAACATGGCCGGCGTCTTTGAGTTTGGTCACAGCTTGACTTCCGTCGGCGGCAAAGTCACCAACAAGGGCGGCTACACTTCGTCATTCATGTCGGGCGTGCTGACGACACTGATTGCAACTCCCTGTTCCGGCCCGTTTCTGGGAACGGCAATGAGCTACACGTTTAATCAGCCACCGGCGATTGCGATGGTTCTGTTCACGGTGTTCGGACTGGGCATCGCGTTTCCCTACGTGGTGTTGTCGTTCTTTCCCCCGCTGATCA
>CAZJEK010000018.1:15556-34088 GCA_964545005.1 uncultured Pirellulaceae bacterium | reverse complement strand
GTGGGCGGTATTGGACTTGAACCAACGACCTCCACGATGTCAACGTGGCGCTCTAGCCAACTGAGCTAACCGCCCCTAGTGTGCAAGATTCTAACTCGGTCGGGAGGTTCAGGCAACGTCATTTTTTCCGAGTTTTTTGGCCCCCCAAAACTCCGCGTTGGACTGTCAATCGCCTGCTCGGGTCGAACCTGTCCTTTAGCTTGAACCTGTCTTCAGCTTGAGCCACCAGACCGCGTGGCCCCCTCAACGCGTTACAATGATTCCCATTCCCGTTAACAATTAAGGAGACCTTGATGAAAATGAAATGGTTGGCAATCTGTTTTGCCTGTCTGCTGTTCACCGCTTGCGACAATTCCGCTACCGATGCCCCAGCAAATAATACTGGTGCCGAGACCACTGAACATGCAGATGATGAACACGACGGTGAGACTGACGACGATGCGTCCGCTGAAAACAATGAAGCTGAATCTGATGACGATAACTCGTTCGATCCCAACGGTTAAGTGCTGGTAGGCAAACCCCAAAATTCAATCAGTGACCTGCCCTTCCGGGGGTCGCTGATTTTTATGGTCGGGACAATTCGGAGGATGTTACTTGGGCTCTCGACTTTAATTGAGCGGTTTTCGGTGTGGCACCGCTGCCAAGCGTGTCCAGTCTAAGTTGAAGTTGAAGTTGAAGTTGAAGTTGAAGTTGAAGTTGTGCCGGGGCTCTAACCACGGCCGGCCAATCTATCCGACGTCGCTGATATCCAACGCTGCTCCATAACGAGCAAATACCAGCTGACGAAGTCGGTCGAATTCAGGTCCGGCCAGTTCTGCGTCCTGGTCAATCAGTCGGCGGGCTTGCTGTTGGGCCTGTTCTAGTATTTCGGCATCGCGGATCAAGTCCGCAATCATCAGTGGCGGAAACCCGCTCTGCTCGGTGCTGAACAAGTTGCCCGGTCCACGCAAGCGGAGGTCCGTCTCGGCTAACTCAAACCCGCTTTCCGTTTCCGCAAATGCAGTCAGGCGTTCGTTGTCCATCGGATTGTCGCTGGTTGCAAACGCACAGACATAGCCGGGATGTTTGCCGCGGCTGACCCGGCCCCGCAACTGGTGCAGCTGTGACAAGCCAAATCGTTCCGCTGATTCGATGGTCATCACGGTCGCGTTGGGAACATTGATCCCAACTTCGACCACTCCGGTAGCGACGATCAATTGAGTTTCACCGGCCTCAAATCGACGCATGGCCGATTCCTTGTCATCCGCCGATTGCCGACCGTGTAACACATCCAGGCGGTAATCGGCAAACGGACCATTCGATAAAGTCTCGTACAGCTGTTCGGCACCGCTGACCTCGGATTCGTCATTGGCATCGACCAGCGGCGAGATCACGAATGCCTGCCGACCTTCATTCAGTTTCTTGCGAACAAAGTCCCACCATTGTTCGCGTGTTTCCTGCTGCCCCAGGTAGGTGTTGACGCGTTGCCCGGCACCGCTGGTGCGAGCCAACACCGAAACATCCAAATCGCCAAACAGGGTCATCGAAATCGTTCGCGGGATCGGCGTCGCCGTCATCACGAGATAGTGTGGGTCATGATGCGACTGTTTCAGGTTGGCTCGTTGTTTGACGCCAAACTTGTGCTGTTCATCAATCACCACCAGACCCAGTTGATCGAAGGTCAGCTGGGATGCGACGATGGCCTGAGTTCCCACCACAATGTTGATCTCACCACTGGCAATCTGTTGCGATAGCTCTCTGCGCTGGGCCGTTTTCAAGCTGCCAGTCCAAAGTCCGATGTTCACGCGGCTGGTCGCCAGCAGTTCGTTGAGGGTTCTTGCGTGTTGCCGCGCAAGGACTTCCGTCGGGGCCATCATGACGGCTTGAAAACCGTGTGCGACAGCGACCAACATGGCACACAAGGCGACTGCCGTTTTGCCGCTGCCGACCTCTCCATGGACCAGTCGATTCATGGGGAATGGCTGAGCCAGGTCGTTACCGATTTCCTGCAGGGCCTGCTGTTGCGTTTCCGTTAACTCGAATGGCAACCGTCGAAGAATTCGCGAGCGAATTTTGGGCGTCATTTCCAGTACCGGCGCGATGCTGTTGCGCCGGACGCGATAGCGACGGATGGCCAAAGCCAACTGCAACACAAACAATTCCTGGTACACCAGTCGTTTGCGAGCCAGCTGAACCTGTTCATGGGAACGCGGATCGTGAATCCAGCGTATCGCTTCGTGGATGCCACAAACATCCAGTTCGCTGCGCAAGGCGTCGGGCATCGCTTCGGGAACCAGGTCGACATAGTCTTCGACGGCCGATCGCACAATCGTCCGCATCTGGCGTTGGTTGATTCCTTCGGTCAGGCCATAAACGGGCGCCAACCGGATTTCCTGTTCCAGATCGAGATCGGACTCCAACCAGGTGACCTTGGGGTGGTTCAATTGATAGCGACCGCCGGAGAGTTTGGCACGCCCCTGCAGCAAGACTCGCTGCCCAATGGCAAACTTGTTCAACATGAATGGCTGATTGAACCACACCGCGCGGAGAAATTGCTTCTCCTGCTGAACCAGCACATAGAGAATGTGCTTGCCATTGTGGGAGATGTTCTGGTCGATATCACAAACCGTGCCAACCAGATTGGCGTCCTGCTGAGCCGACAGTTGGGTGACTTGATCGAGCTGCGTGAAATCCTGATAGTCGCGAGGAAAAAAGAACAGCAGGTCAGCCGCTGTGCGAAGCCCAAGTTTCTCAAGTAGTTCAGCTCGATGGGGCCCGACTCCCTTGACGAATTGAATGGGACGCGTCAACTCGCGAGTCGGATTGTCGGCCGATGGCTGGGGCGAGGATGAAGGCTGGTCCATGAAACGTCACACATTGAACGAGCGCGATGGGTTGAACGCTGGTCATTTTGACCGATGAGTGAACATTTGTGAAGTAAGCTGCCAGCCGCGTTAGTTGACATATTTCTGGTACGCTGCCACAGCCAATTCATCGGCGCGGTCATTCTCGGGGTGCCCACTATGGCCTTTGACACGGGTGTACTTGATCTGGTGCCGCTGAAGTTGAGCGTCGAGGCGTTTCCAGAATTCGACATTCTTGACGTCGACCAGCTTTTTTCCGTCCCGCCGTTTCCAGCCGTTGGATTTCCATTTCGCCATCCATTCGGTAATCCCTTTGCCGACGTAGACACTGTCGGTGAAAATTTCGACGGCGCAGGGGCGTTTCAGTGTTGCGAGGCCCTGGATGACGGCCTCCAGTTCCATCTGGTTGTTCGTCGTCAAGGGCAAGGCCCCCGATTGTTCAATTTCCTTGCCGCTGGGAAGGTGACGAAGGATAAAGCCCCAGCCACCCGGTCCGGGATTTCCGCTGCAACCACCATCGGTGAACAGGTGGACTTCAATGGGTTTGCTCACAATAGCCGCCAGGATTGGATCGCGAAAAAGTGTTTGATTTGCGAGGGAGTTTTAATCTGCTTCCACGGTTGGTGGAACCGGTGTCAATGTGGCTCGGACCAGGTCAACACGTTGCGGTTTGGTAATTTTCTCAATCGCTTCGGTCAGCTCGGAGTTGACGGGCTCGGGGTCACGATATTCCCAGGGGATTCGGACCGTAAATACGCTGCCCCGGCCGACTTCCGATTCCAGGTCCACGGTTCCGTCGAGCAGATGGCAGAGTTCACGGACGATTGATAACCCCAGGCCCGTTCCGCTTACCTCGCGAGTCAACGAGTCGCTGCCGATCGCCGAAGGTCCTTGTCGAAACTTATCGAACACAATTTCCTGATCGGCAGGAGAAATCCCGACCCCGGTATCAATCACTTCGATGATCAACACATGCCGGGTTTGTCCGCTGGCTGCACCAGGGAAGTCTTGGTCGAGCACGCGACGAGCCACGACGCGAATGCGACCGCCTTCGGGCGTAAACTTGATCGCGTTGGACAGCAGATTAGTCAGGATTTGTCCGACTTTCCCCCGGTCCTGATTGAGCGGTGGCCAGTTGGCAGGAACATCGTAATTCAGTTGCAGATTCTTGCGGGCCGCCAGCTGGTTGAGCATTTCGCACAATTCGGCAACCAGCTGATCGATTTTGAAGTCAGACGGATTGACCTCCATCTTGCCGGCCTCCAACTTGGCCAGGTCGAGGATGTCGTTGATCAGGTCCAGCAGCAGCCGGCCCGACTTGCGAATGTTGGAGGCGAAGCGTAGCTGTTTCTCATTCAAGCCTTGCGCGTTTTCCAGCAATTCGGAAAACCCAATGATGCTGTACAGTGGTGTCCGTAATTCGTGGCTCATGCTGGCCATGAATTCACTCTTGATCTGGTTCATCTCATGCAGTTTAAGATTCAGCTGAGCCTGTTCGTTTACCTTGCGATCAAGCACGGTGTTGGCACGTTGCAATGCTGTCTGCGTATCCAGGACATGCCGCAACATGCGATTGAAAGATCGGGACAATTCCTCAAACTCATCCCCGGTTGCGATTTCAGCACGGACGTCGGTTTTCCCGTGACTAATTTTTTCAGTAACATCGCGCAAGTGAGCCAATGGTTTGACGATCACATAGCGAACGATAGTCCACAGGGTACCGACGGCAACGGCGGCGACAATGATCGCTACCGAAATCAAGATCGCTCGGCTGCGGGTAACAGCTCGGCGGGCGGCAGTATTGTCCAGGGAAATTCGGATGAACATCGGATCGGGGGCATCAAAGTATTCCATTCCAGCTTGCAGCCCTTCCTGTTCGTCATCACTGTTGAGAAGGTCCTGCCGAAGCTGGTTGATGTCCACCGGGCTGGCCTGGTCGGTCGAAGTCGGGTAATGGCAGGAGAGGCAAGCTGTTTTTGATTTGAAAACCATCGGGGCGTAGTAGTAGTACTTTTTCCGGTTTTGGAAAAAGCCAAACGTCTCATCGGTGTCTTCGTTCTCCAGCGCCGCTCGTTCCCGTTCCTGTTGCTGTGCTTCGAATTCTTTCAGTGCTTCGGCGTAAGCCGAGGAATCAACGAGCTTGATCGCTTCCAGCTTGTTCTGTTGCCGCTGCTGGTCCTTTGCAATGTCGATCAATTCCTTCAGTTCGGCAACCTCGTCGGGGTCGGTGGCCAAGACTGGATTGGTCTGATGCCGGGGCACACTGACATTCAATGCCACCAATTGAGCGTCATAACTGGTTTCGCCAGCTTGATCAACCAGCGATTCGAACACCAGTCTGGAACCGACGTCCAAGTCATCCCGCTGGGGCTGCGACTTGTTAAGCAGGTGGGTTCGCAGGATGTAGTCGGAAATCAGCCCTTTGGCCTGGGTCCGGGTATTCCGCAGGATGATGTCTTCGGTGATCGAGTTGACCCACAGAAATGCCGTCGCAATCAGCGCCAGAAAAGCGATGACGAACAGGACGTGGATTTTGCGCTCAAGACTGGATTCGCCGAGTAATTTTTTGATTCCGCGGTAAGACATGATGGTCCACGTCGAGCACAATGTTCCGTTCTATTGTAGATGCGCCGGCGAAAAGAAGGAACGCGGATCGATTCGGTTGCCCGCGGGAGAACGGGCATTAAAATGCCGGTGGTTGGCGTCTTTCTACCATGTTTTTCGATATTCGAACCGCTACCACTGGCTGCCAGTATGCTGAAGTATCGCGATTTTGTTCCCCGACAAATTGAAGCACCCGGTTTTCTGTCTCCGGGTGCTCACGAGTCATTTGATGACGCAGTGGCAGCGGCGAATCAGTGGATCGCAGAAAACGAAATCCAGCTGATTTCGCTGGAGACGGTGGTGCTGCCCAATATCTGGAGTCGGTGGGAGGAAGGGTCAACGGACGCATCCATTGGAACCAGTGGAGACGCGCCCAGTCGCTGGCACCAGTTTTTGCGTTGCTGGTATCACGATTGATTGTTCGCCAACGGTATCAGCCGTCGGCGGCATACATTCCCTTGGACTGGATGTAAATCTCGACGCCTCGGGGAAGCAGGAAACGAATGGATTTTTCTTGCTGCACTCGGTGGCGAATGTCGGTGCTGCTGATGTCGATCATTGGGCTTTCGAGTTGCGCGGACTGAATTTCTGCCAGTCGGTCAGCATCGACAAATGGTTGCAAAATGCTCAGGTCGACTTCTCCGGACCCCGGCCGATTGACCACCAGCGGCGTGGCTAGCCGACAAATCTCGTCAGGTTCTTTCCAGCTGGAAAATGACTCCAGCGAGTCGTCGCCCATCAACAAATACAATTGATCGTCAGGACGCTCGCCGCTGATGGTGGTCAAGGTGTCAACGGTAAAACTATTGCCGCCGCGGTCCAGTTCGATCCGGTTCAGCTTGAACGGAGGGTATCCGGAAATCGCCAGTTCGATCATTTCGGATCGCTGTCGGTCCGACCCAAACGCCCCTTCGGTTTTGTGAGGATTGATGGCGCAGGGGATAAACCAGACTTCGTCCAGTTGCGCTGCCTCTCGGCAGCGTTCGGCCAACAACAGGTGGCCGTAGTGAATCGGGTCAAAGGATCCGCCGTAAATTCCAATGCGCATAGTGAATTGCCGAAAAATCAAAAAGCTTGCAAACGTAGGAGCATACCAAATTGGCCAGTTACTGATACCGGGTAGCTACAGGTGACGCAGGTTGTCGAATCGCCGATGTTCAGCGCGGAAAGGCGACCTGTTGAGGCGACAATCCTGGTTGCTTTGACCGATTCGGGGTGGAAAAGTTGACCGGGCGTGAGAAAATTCAAACCGTAATCGTCATTTCATTTTCGCTATCGCTGGCCGTCTCAGACGCAACAGAAAAATCACTCCATGACTACTACGCTGACAGAACCCAGTTGGATTCGCACGGAGATTGTAAGCCGAATCCTGCAGCAATTCCGCGCGGCCATGCCATTGTACGAAGACATGATGGCGGTGGCCGACGCGATCAATCAAGCCGCTGGTGAAGCGGTGGCTCGGCGTCTGGGACGAGTGATGCATGCGGCCATTCGTTGTGCTGATCAAGACGAGCTTCGATTGATTCGCGATTTGTTCGCTCTGATGAGAAACGAGCCGGTCAACTATTACGATCTGCGCGAAAAAGTGTCGGTAGAAAGCACGGCGTTTCGTCCGACGACAACCGCAGAAATCAATTTGAATGGATTTCGCGTATTCTGTTCGATGCTCTCGATGGATTGCATTCCAGCGGAGCATCGTGAGTTTGTTCGTGCGATCGCTGCGCGTCGCAATTTGTTTGACGATCAGTTGAGATCGTTAATGAAATTGGGACAGGAACAGGGCGGATTTCAAGAGCCGGAGGCGCACCAGTTTGTTGACAAGTGTGTGGCGTTGTTTACTCGCCCGGAAGTTGCGCTGGTCAGTTGGGAAGAATACGAACGGTTGCGGGACATCAACAAAGTTGCCGCTCAGGTATTGGTCAGCAATTCGTTGGCGTTCAATCATTTGACTCCGTCGGTAGCTTCGGTGCCCGCCGCTCACCAGGAGATGTTGGATCGTGGGATTAAAACGATACCGGTGTGGCAGGGACCTGTGGGCAAGAACGTCATCCTGCGGCAGACTTCGTGTCTGGCTCCACCGGTAACGCTCAAGTTTCCCAATGGCGATGGCACCTATCAGGAAGCGGAATACCAGGAAACGTTTGTCGAGTTTGAGGAACGATTGCAGGCACTGACGCGAACTGGCCGCGTGATGTTTGAAGACTTGTTTGCAGCCGGCAAGCAACAGCTTGCCCTGGGCGAGCAGGACCCTGGTTACCAGGATCACTATTATGAAACCATGCGGGCTGCCTTGGCTTCCTTTCCGGATGATCCAATCGAGTTGTGGTCAGCTGGGTTGGCCTACTTTGAGTATCAGTTGAACCCGTCGATTGATCCTGCGAGTTTGGAGTCTTTCGAGCAGGCGGTTGCGTCTGGTGCGGTGCAGCTGATTCCGCAAACCTACGAAGATTTTTTCGGTCCCGCGGCAACGAATATTTTTAACTCCAACATCGGCCTGGATGATGTCAGTAATGTGGGGATCGCCAAGCCGGATGCTCAACAGGAGTTCGAGCAAAAGCTGGGATGCGAAGTCGTCGACATGTACGACTATTACGATCGCATCGAAGCTCGTTCACGTGAGGCGATTGAGGGCTTGATAGGATCCGCAGGCTGAATTCACCTGATTTCGAGTCTTTCGCGGAGAGGTTGGCGTTTTTCTAAGAGCAAACCGGCACAAGAGGATTTAAACCGCAGAGACGCAGAGGACGGGGAGTTTGCAGCAACTTGAACGAAGCTTTGCGCTTACTCGGCGTCCTCTGCGTCTCTGCGGTTAGCCCTTTGCTTTGGATCTAATGATGGATTACCAAACCGCGACACGGCCGTAGTAACTTCAACGCCGACGCGTTGGGTTTCCCTTTCCATTGGTCGTGCCTGATTTGGTAACCTGTAACGATGGATCAAAAATCGCTATTCAACGTGCAACCGCCCCAGTGGCAACTGGACGATCAGGATGATTGGTTGGCTGCGCGAATTGCGTTCGCGACGGCACCCTATGGACCTTACGACTACTCCATTCCGTCGAACCTGGAACAGGCGGTTCAACCGGGAGTTCGCGTTGAGGTTTCGTTGGGACGTGGTAGCCGCAAAATGATTGGCTATTGCATTGACGTGATCGGTCCCGGGCATGCCGATGCTGGTTCGGTCAATCCGTCTCGATTAAAACCCATCGACAAGGTATTTGACGCCCAGCCCTTGATGACTCCGGGACTGCTGAGGTTGGCGAAGTGGATTGCCGACTATTATGTTTCGCCCGTCGGACAGGTGATTGAGACGATTGTTCCTCCTGGAGTCCGCAATGATTCTGGCACCCGGGAAATGCTGTTCCTGCGTCTGGCGGACGATGTTATTGGTCGGCTGGATGAGCTGAAGGTTACCGAGTTGCAGCTTCGAATTCTGACAACACTGGCCGGATCGAATCAGGACTGGACTCCCAATGAACTGGCTGCCACGGTCGGATGTACGATGGGCCCCGTTTCTACTTTGCGGCGAAAAGGGTTAATCGTAGGCTCGACCCGACGCGTGCAACAAAAGACGCACGAGATCCCTCGGGAGGTCCGAACCTCGAATTTGCAGCTGAATGACGAACAGCAACTGGCGCTCGATGCGATCGTCCAACACATCGAGCAGGATTCTCACCAGACGTTTTTGATGCATGGCGTGACGGGGAGTGGAAAAACGGAAGTCTACATTCAAGCGATCCAGAAAGTGGTATCGTTTGGAAAGCAGGCGATCGTGTTGGTTCCCGAGATCAGCTTGACACCCCAGACGCGGCAACGTTTTCGGGCGCGGTTTGATCAGGTGGCGGTGCTCCATTCTCATTTGACCGCGGCGCAACGGGCTTGGCATTGGAAGCAGATTGCGGCTGGCAAAGTGCAGGTAATTGTTGGCGCTCGAAGTGCCGTTTTCGCGCCGGCACCCAACCTGGGGTTGATCGTGCTGGACGAAGAGCACGACGGTTCGTTCAAACAGGACAAGGCACCTCGATACCACGCTCGTGACGTGGCGGATTTTCGCGCGCGTGATCAGCGGGTGCCGTTGATCCTGGGATCGGCCACGCCCTCGTTGGAATCCTGGCAGCGATCGTTAAACAACCAGTATCGGAAATTGACGCTGGAGAAACGAGTGCTGGACCTTCCCCTTCCTGATGTTGCGACGATTGACATGCGAGTTGACTTTGGGGGGCGGCGAAGGTTTGGCCCGATCAGTCAGAAGTTGCGTCAGGAGATAGATGTCACTTTAAAGGCCGGCGGCCAGGTGATTCTGCTGCTGAACCGACGAGGCTTTTCGACTCGTATTCAATGTCCGGCATGTGGTTACGTTGAGATCTGTCCGGATTGCGAGATTCCGTTAACGCATCATCACGTGGGAGCCAAAGCGATTTGCCATTTTTGTGACTATGGCATCGCTCAACCTGAAGTTTGTTCGCAGTGCAAAAATCCGGCAATTCGGTTCACGGGACTGGGAACGCAAAAACTGGAAGCCCATGTTCGAGCGACTTTTCCTGAGGCGACGGTGTTGCGAATGGACACCGATACGATGAAGCGACCAGGGAGTCACGAAAAAGCGCTGGCCAAGTTTCGTGCCGGCGAGGTCCAGATTCTGCTGGGTACGCAGATGATTGCCAAAGGGCTCGATTTTCCCAACGTCACGCTGGTCGGTGTCGTCAACGCCGACACTGCATTGCATTTGCCGGATTTCCGCGCGTCGGAACGATCGTTTGGTCTGGTCACCCAGGTCGCCGGTCGAACGGGGCGAGGCGAACAGGGTGGGCGAGTACTGGTTCAGACGTTCAATCCTGAACATCCGGCGATCGTCGCCGCGACCCGCCACGACTATCTCGGATTTGCTGCCGGAGAACTGCCGCAGCGAGCAGAGTTAGGGTATCCGCCCTATGGTCATTTGGCCCGCGTGATTGTCCGCGGCGAAGCTCAGGCGAAGACTCATGACATGGCCGACTTGATCGCCCAACAGATTGGGCTGGTCAACGAAACGGAGCGACAGGACGTGAGAGTGCTGGGCCCGGCACCAGCCCCGGTTGAGAAGTTGCGCGGCCAATACCGGTTTCACTTGCTGGCGTTTTCGAATCGGCCGGGAGCCTTGCAACAGGTGATTCGCAAAACACAACACGCCATCAAACCCGTTGATGGCGTGTTATGGGTCGTTGACATTGACCCGCAAAACATGATGTAGTCGGATGACTGGGCTGATTGTCGGCCCAGTCATTGGTGATTCAAATCAGCCGGACTAGAAGATTTCCAGCAAGGTGAACAGATCGTCGATCCTGCGCATCTTGTTGACCAGTCGGACCTTCTCCAATTCTTCACCCTCGGTGAAGAACAATCGCCAAGCTGTGGCCCAGTCCTCGCCAGGATTCTCACGTCCGTAGTCGGTGGCGAACTTGGCGGATTGCAAGTACCACCATTGGTTGTCACCGGAGATGTCGTAGAACTGAACGTCCGGAGGCATTTGCTCTTGCCATCCACTGATCTGCAGGAAGCCGTCCCAGAAGGAGGCTTGCGATGGGAAGACCGCGGAAATCTGTTCTGCACTGGCCCACATGTAAGACAATTCGCGTGGGACTTCGGCAGTATAGCGGGCGTTCAAGTCAGCATCGAACTCATCCCAGTTGCCTACCGTGATCTGCCGCTCCAGTCGGGTGATGGTCACGATGCGATTGGTTGCCGGATCGAGTTTATACTCGACGACTTCAACCAGCTCATTTTTCGCAACTCGTTCACCAAAAGCAATCGTGAACGCCTTGATGAAGACCAGCGGTTCTTTGGTTTGAGTTTCCTTGAGCAATCGCGTGTTGCCAGTTTCTTCGTGCAACAGTTTCAAGCCATGGTCGATGACTTCGACTTCAATGTTTGACCAACCGGCCGATCCGTTGCGGAATTCAATCCGTGCGTCGACTGGGGTCGAGTCCACGATGATATCGCCTTCGGCGAACAGGAATCGATCCTTATCTTCGCCTCCGTTGAGGGTGTCGATGGCATCGACACCACCGACCAGTCCGTCGTTACCAGCTTGGCCGTACAAAACGTCGACGCCGGCTTCGCCGTACAGATCATCGTTTCCGTCGCCGCCGACAATTCGGTCGTTATCCAGGCTGCCGTGGAGTTCATCGTTACCTTCGCCGCCATTGATCACATCGTCGCCGCTGCCACCATCGATGTAGTCATCCTGTTGTTGACCATACAGGAAGTCCATGCCATCACCACCGAGGATGTGGTCGTTACCGAATCCACCGTAGGCGACGTCATTGCCTGAAGATCCGATGATTTCGTCGTGGCCTTCGTTGCCCACCAGAATGTCATCGCCTGCGTCACCGATCAGTTGGTCGTTTTGGGCACCACCGTAAATCGTGTCGTTGCCTTCGCCTCCGACGATCAGGTCAGCGTCATCGCCGCCGAACAGGAAGTCATTCCCGTCCGAGCCATCGATGTAGTCGTCACCTTCTTCGCCGTACAGACGGTCAACACCAGGACCGCCGATCAGGACGTCGTTGTCTTCGCGTCCAAAGGCCAGGTCGTCACCGTCACCGCCATCAATTCGGTCCAGCCCCAGGCCACCGAGCATGGTGTCGTTGCCTTCGTTGCCGTTGATGGTGTCGTTACCGGATCCACCATTGATAAAGTCATCGCCCAAACCGCCGTTGAGAACGTCGGGTTCTGATTCTCCCAGCAGTCGATCGTTGCCATCATTTCCGTTGATAAAGTCGGTACCGCCACCGCCAATCAGCAAGTCATCGTCGGCATTACCATTGATGGTGTCCGAGCCCAGACCTCCGAAGGCCGTGTCGTTACCTTCGTCGCCGTTGATCGTATCGTTGCCTTCGTGGCCTTGAAGTTCGTCGTCACCCAGGCCTCCGTGCAACGTATCATTGCCTGAGTTACCGAACAGTCGGTCGTTGCCATCGCCACCGCGGAGAGTGTCGTTGCCGTCACTGCCCCAGACACGGTCGGCACCTGCTTCGCCATCGATGGTGTCATCGTCGTTTTGGCCAAACAGGGCGTCGTCACCGTCGCCACCATAAATGGTGTCATTGCCATCGTAGGCGTAGACAACATCGTTACCGCTACCGGCGTAAATCGTGTCGTTGCCCAGCCAGCCGTAGATCGTGTCGTTGTCGGCTTCTCCGTGCAAAATGTCGTCGCCTTCTTCACCGAAGATGAAGTCGTTGCCATCGCCACCGAAAACAGTGTCGTTGCCCGCGTTTCCGTGCAAGCCGTCGTGTCCGGCGTTGCCGTAGATCATGTCGTCCCCGTCGTTGCCGTTCAGCCGGTCAGTCGCGGATCCGCCGATCAAGGTGTCGTTGCCACTACCACCAAAGGCACGCGAATCAAGAGGCGCGTTATTGGTGAAGCTGTCGTCGCCATCTTCACCGAAGAAGACAACTTCGTTCACATCGGTCATTGGCAGCACGACCGGCGTGAGACTGTTGAGCTCAAATTGATAGTCAGTGCCGACGACGCTGACGACACCCACATCGGCGGTGGGGTCACCTTGCATCGTGACAATTCCGTTGGTCGGGTTGAAGGCAATACTGGCCAGCAGTCGACGGGCTTCCAAATCCTGATAGGTCACGCTCGGGACCCGAAATGTCCGGCGTTGTCGGCTGGCAACGGTGCGGATTGATTTGGAAAGATTGGCAACGAAGCGAAGCATATTGGTATCTCGGCAAATGGTGCTGACGACAAACTCAAACAACCGCCCAACCGGGCACGTTTTAAAAGGAATTCTTCCTATCCCCGTTTTAGTTAGAGCCCTCAGGGTTTCAAAACCAAAACCCGTCAAAAGCCCGACTTTTTAAAGCAAATCGGCCGATTATGACGAGTCGGCCTCATGTTTTCTGCCAAAACAGGTGGGATTGCAGTGGGATTGGATATTTACGACGGAGAAGGTAAGCGTCCGGTTCCAGCTAGCGAGCGGAAAATCGAAATAATCCGCAAAGATTACCAAATCCGCTCTCTCAAATAGCCGATTCAAGCCCACAGGACTCTCGCTCCGCGAGCAGCCCCGTTTACTTGTTGGACGCCGATGAACCGTCGAGGGGGTCATGGAAAATCGCAGGATTCTGTCACTTTGCCAATTAACTCGTGGCCTGCTGGTTGCGCTGATCGCGATCAGCAGTTGCTGGGCCCTGCCAGGCAATGGTGCTGCCGATGAACCCGCCTGGATCTGGTCGCCGCAAAAATCTGGCATCCCCGGAGTCAAGCCTCAGGGAGAGTGCTATTTCCGCAAGAAATTTACCTTGGTCGGCCCTCAGCAAGCACAATTGATTTTCTCGGCCGGAGATGAGTACGAGATCTACCTCAATGGCAGGCTTGCGACTTTAGGCCAGTCATTCGGCGAGCAGATTACTGTCGACGTCTCCGAACTGATCGAACCGGGCGTCAATCTGCTGGCGGCCCGGATTCGCCATTACGGATCTCAACGTGTCGGTCTGTCCCTCAAGTTTCGCGTCAAGGAGGAAGGCGATGCGCGGTGGCGAAGCCTCTCCAGTGATGACTCCTGGAAGACACGGATTTCGGAAATCCCCAACTGGAACAAAAACGTTTACAACGACATGGCCTGGATCAAAGCCCAGGTATTGCGGAAGGCGCTGTCTGATCAGGAAGCGGTAGAGCTTCAAACGAAAGCGGTTGAAGTCGCCGATTCCAATAAAATCAAAGCGACGCCAGTGTCGGTTTCAACGTTACCTCCATCGTCCACAGCGCCAACTCGCCAACCAGAAACGGTTCCCACTAACAGCGATCCAATCGCTGACGCTCAGCCAACAAGTGGATTGAAGGCAGCCGCGACGACCGAACCGAGCGACCAGGAGTCTCCAGCTGTCTCACCCAAGAACGTGGTCGCATCTGCTTCGTCAGTTGCCAGCGAAGGGGAAGCACAAGAAGAGGCGTCGGCGGAGATTCAAACCTCGCCCGCAGTCATCAATCTGGAAACGAAATCCGAATCGTCTGCAATTGGCGAGTCATCGAAGGAAACCGTCGGTGACGTTGCGACTCAGAGCAAGCCGGATACCGAATCAACTGTTCAATCAACGCCAACCCGGGGGTCGCAAGCACCTTCGACCCTTGCGGCGACCGAAGCCAGCCAGGCGGCCAGTTCAACAACTGAAAGCGGATCCACTCAGCGAGTGGTGGCTGCCAAGGAGCGATTCGTCATTTCACCCGAATTCAGCGTGCAGCAAATCATGTCGCACGAAGAGACGGGATCGCTGATTGCGATGGAATTCAATGAGTTCGGTAAAGTGTTGTTGTCAAGAGAAGGCGGGCCACTGTTGATTGCCGACGTGACCAAACCCGTCAAGCACCCGGCTCGTATTCGTACGTACTGCAACGAGGTGAACACCTGCCAGGGCATTCTGCCACTGAACGGAAAGGTCTACGTTGTCGCGAATGGTCCGCAGGGGATGGGGTTGTATCTACTGTCGGATCCGGACAACGACGGAACGATGAACATTGAGAGTCGACTGTTGTCATTTACGGGTGGCCTGGGCGAGCATGGCCCTCATGGGATTGTGCTGGGCCGCGACGGAATGTTGTACGTGATTCTGGGGAATGGGAGTCAGCTCAATCGAAGCTTGTCCAGCACCAGCCCATTGAAGACCATGATTGAAGGCGACCTGGTACCGCGTTTTGAAGATCCAGGCGGCCATGCTGCAGGGGTCAAGACGCCCGGTGGTACCGTCATTCGTGTTTCGTTGGACGGTTCGCGCGTCGAGCGTGTCGCTGGTGGAATTCGTAACGCCTACGATCTGGCACAGGATCGTAATGGGGAGTTGTTTATTCATGACAGCGATATGGAATCCGATATCGGTACGACCTGGTATCGACCGACCATGCTGTTTCACATTCCCGCCGGAAGTGAACTGGGGTGGCGTAGTGGGTGGGCCAAGTTTCCCGAATACCTGATTGACCAAACGCCACCCGTCGCATCGACGGGCCGCGGTTCACCGACCGGCGCGACACTCTATCAGCACCTTCAGTTTCCAACTCGCTATCGAGATTCCATCTTCCTGGCCGATTGGTCGGAAGGACGAATTCTGAATTACAAACCGCAGATTGAAGGTGCCGGTTATGGTGGTGAGATCGAGACGTTTTTGACAGGACGCCCCCTGAACGTCTGCGATTTGGCCGTCGGAGAAGATGGCGGCTTGTACTTCTGTACGGGAGGTCGCGGCACCAATGGAGGTGTTTTCCGGATCACCTGGAACGGTGAGATTCCAGAGGAAATGCTGAACTTCGATTCCGATTTGTCCAAGGTATTGCGACACCCCCAACCTGATTCCGCCTGGGCGCGACAAAACATCGCTCAAATTCGGATTCAAATGGGAGCTCAATGGGGGCCGTCGCTGGAAGGCGTCGCTCGGGAGACGCGCAACACGTCTCGAATCCGAGTTCGCGCGTTGCAGTTGATGGTCTTTTACGGCCCTGCCCCATCGCCGGAATTGATGATTCAACTGGCGGGGGATCAGGATCGCGAAGTGCGGGCGCAAGTCGCACGGCTCTGCGGGTTGAGTTCCAACGATCGCCTCCGTCAAACGCTGCTGACGTTGGTGACCGATACCGATCCTTACGTTCGCCGCGTCGCTTGCGAATCCTGCTTGCGTCGAAATATTCAGCCAGGTCTGAACGCCCTGCTGCCAATGCTGGCGTCGGAAGATCGAGTCGAAGCGCAAACTGCGCGGCGCATGCTGGAACACATGCCAACCGGGGCTTGGGCGAATCAGGTGCTCGAACACGAACAGTTGCGTGTCTTTATCAACGGCTCGCTGACACTATGCACTGTCGAGCCAACGCTGGAGCGATCCTATGCGATCCTGGCCCGAGCGGCTCAGACCATGGATGGTTTTGTCAACGATCGCGATTTTGTTGACCTGCTGCGAACGATGCAAATCGCGTTGGTCCAGGGAAAAGTTGAGGCTGGCAATGTGTCGGGATTAGCTGGTCGAATCGTCAATGAGTTTCCTTCCAGCAGTTCGATCATCAATCGTGAATTGGCCCGGCTATTGGGCTATCTGAAAGCAGGTGGTTTCGATGGACGGCTGGAGTCCTACTTGGCCGATTCGGAAGTGCCTAATGCAGACAAAGTGCATGTGGCCATGTACCTGATTCACGCCCAGGAGTCGCTTCAGCATGACGAACGATTGGCGGTAGTCAATGCGTTGGAAACGGCTCGGAAACAGCCCGAGACTGGTGGGAGCTACCTCCAATATGTTCAGAACGCGATTGAAAAAGTTTCGGGGAACGTTGCTGATAAGGATATCCAAACGGTGTTGAAGAACGGTCATCGCTGGCCCAAAACGGTTCTAGCCGCGTTTTACAAGTTGCCCAAAAATATTGATCAAGCAACGGAGCAGTCGGTGATTGAACTGGATCAACGATTGCGTGCCGAAGGTGCTACCGATCACGCGGCCGGCCAGGTTCGATTGGGCGTTATCGCCATCCTGGCCCGAGATGGTGATCAAGCGTGCATGGAGTACCTGCGGAAAATCTGGCAGGAAGAACCGGAACGTCGCAACAATATCGTGATCGGATTGTCCCAACAGCCCGACGGAGAAAACTGGGCCTACCTGATCAGCAGTCTGGATTCATTGGACGATCTGACCAGCCACGAAGTGATCGAGAAACTATCGGGAGTCTCGCGGCGACCTCGTGACGCCAAATACTACCGACAGGTGATCGAGTTGGGATACCGCTTACGTGGCAAAGGTGCCGTGGCGGCTTGCAAACTGATTCAGCATTGGTCGGGCGAACAGATTGTCCAGCCGGAGCAAGGTTGGGAGCAACAACTGCAAGCATGTCGCACCTGGTATCGACGTCAGTTTCCAGAAGCAGCCAAGATAAATGCCCAGCAACAGCAGGATTCGAACGGCCGATTCTCGGTCGGCCAGGTAGTGGATCAGCTGGAGCAACGGGGCTTGGGAAATGCATTACACGGTCAGCGAGTGTTCACCAAAGCTCAATGTGCCACCTGTCATCATGCCAATGATATTGGGCGAGCCGTCGGCCCGGAGTTAACCAATCTTGCCAGTCGGTTTTCACTGCGAGAAGTCGTTGAGTCGACGATTAATCCTTCTGCCGTTGTTCCAGATCGCTACGCAACCAAAACCATTCTGACCGCCGACGGAATCACCGTTAGCGGCATGACGATTCGCCAACCGGATGGATCGCTTTTTGTTTTGCAAACCGACGGTGAGCGGATTCGAGTCGCAGCCGACGATGTTGTCCAGGTGAAATCGGATACGCATTCGTCTATGCCAGAAGGCTTGCTTGATAATTTGACGTCCGAAGAAATCGCGGATCTGTTCGCGTTCCTGATGCAGCAACCTGCGAAAACGGCACAGCAGGCTGAGGCATCAGTGCGATAGGTTAGCGATCGACAAGCGATCAAATAAAACCACACAGGGGCAACTCGCCCGGGGGACTGTGTGGTTTTTTCTTTTTGGTCTCTGGGGTCTGAGAATTGTCGTCTTTCGTTCCCGTGAAAGTTTGTAGCATGGCCGATTCGGCCGTGATGGCAGTTGAATACTGAACACTGGGGGGCGAATCCTTGCGGACTCGGGCCAATGGCCCAAGCTACTTTCCGCGATAGCGACCCGATGAACTACAATCGTTGCTTGACGACCCGACTTACCGATAGCCAACACACCTGATGAGCATTCAACCGGAGTTTGAATTCCAGCAGCTAAATCACTTTCTGGCTGTTGCGGAACAAAGAAACTTCTCCCGCGCCGCCGAAAAGGTAGGGCTGAGTCAATCGGCACTCAGCCGTTCGATTCAGCGGCTGGAGCAACAAGTTGGGCAACCGTTGTTTGAACGTCAACCACGCGATGTTGTGTTGACGGAACTGGGAGAGCTGTTGCTCGGGCGTGCTCAGCAGATCATGGCGTTGGTAGAAGACACGTTTGCTGAGCTGTCGGAGTCCAACAAAACGGGAAGAATCCGCTTGGCAACCATTCCGACGATTGCGCCCTACTTCCTGCCTTGCCTGTTGCGAGAATTTGCCGACCAGCATCCGCAGGTTTCAGTCGTCGT
>CAZJEK010000018.1:1834-15456 GCA_964545005.1 uncultured Pirellulaceae bacterium | reverse complement strand
ACCAGTCAATTGGCAACCGTTCAGGAGTTGGTGACACTCGGACATGGGATTTCGATGGTTCCCAAGATGGCCGAAAGTATCGACCGCAGCGACCGCCGCGTGTATCGTTCCTTTAGCGGAGAAAAACCGATGCGAACCATTGCCATGGTCAATAATCCTTACCGCTATCGCAGCGAATGGGTCGAAACGTTCATGGCCTTCATCCGGGCCTACACCGCCAGGTAGTTCGACATCAGTCACATTCAGCAAGGTTTAGTATTACTCAATCGCGCCCGACTGTGATCAGACCTCGCCGGCTGGCAACAGTAACCAGTTCAACTCGATTATGAACGTTGAGTTTTTTCATCAGGTTGGCCCGGTGGCGGGTTACGGTGTGGGGGCTGATCGATAGCAAACGAGCAATTTCGCTGTTGGTGTTGCCTTCGGCGATCAAATTCAAAACTTCCTGTTCGCGCGACGTCAGCGGTGCATCGTCGAGTGCGAATTCCTGCAACGCGTGCTGGTCGATCAGATCGCTGATAAATGTGTGGCCTGAAAACACGCGGTCGATCGCGTGAAACAGATCTTCATCCATGGCGTGTTTCAACAGGTAGCCGTTGGCGCCAGCTTGCATTGCCCGCGCTACAAATTGGGCATCGTCGTACATCGACAGCACGATGATTTTCAGCTTTCGGTTGACTTGTCGAATCTGACCGATCACTTCAATCCCGCCCATCCGCGGCATGGCCAGGTCGATGATCAGCAAATCGCAATCGGTCGAATCGAGGACTTCCAGCGTTTCCAGACCATTGGTTGCTTCTGCCACGACGACAAAGTTGCCCTGCTGGTTAAGCAGCGCCGCCAACCCGCTTCGAACCAGGTTGTGGTCGTCGACCAGTACGACTCGTTTGGGGGCGGACGTCAGCAGGCTCATGGTGTCTCCGGAAGCAAAACGCGGATTGTGGTACCCGATCCTGGATTGGAGTCGACTTCGATCGAGCCCCCAAACATTTTGACTCGTTCTTTCATGCCGATCAAACCAAGTCCGGCCCCGACATCTTCCGAGTCGAAGCCGATCCCGTTGTCGCGAATCAATAATTGCCGTTGGCGATCGACCAGGCCGAACCGAATCTCAACCCGGCTGGCCTGAGCGTGTTTGATGATATTGGTCAGGCCTTCCTGGGCGATTCGAAACAGGGCGGTTTCAGTGTCATTTTCCAGCCGCGAGGCCGATTCGAATTGGACCTGAATCTCAAACGGTACCTTGTGCCGATAGTCTGAAACCAGTTGTCGCAGGGAGGCTTCAAACCCCAGTTCATCAAGTGTCGGGGGCCTGAGTTTCTTGGCCAGGTCTTTCAATTGAGATGCGGCTGTTTGCAGCTGCGAACGGAGCGCGGCCAATTCGCGTTTGGCTTCCTGTTGTTCTTCACTCAACATGCCGGACAACAATTGCAACTGCAGTTTCAGGCCGACCAGGACCTGGCCGGTCTGGTCGTGAAGTTCGCGGGCAATGTGTTGGCGTTCCTGCTCCAACCGACGCACGTGATGTTGGGATAGCCCTTTGATTTGCTGGTTTTTGATTTCCAGCGAACGAACCAGTTGGGCATTTTCGATCGCCACGGCGGCGGTGTTGCCCAGCGATTCCAGGAAAGCGGCGTCTTGCCAGGTGAATTCGGATTCGCCGATTCGACGATGCAGCTTGAAGAAGCCGAGGACCTCTTCTTTGGCGTTTTTGATCGGGACACAGATACAGGAACCAATATCGAACCGCTTGACCAACTCGGGATCGGCCAGTGAATTGTTCTGGTAGTCGCTGATCAATAATGGAAATTCCGTTTCCAGGACGATTCCGGGAATCCCTTCATTGGGTTTCCAGCGGCGTGGCATGGGATGGCACTGCCCGTCGTAGATGAAACTGTCGGCAACGGAAAACCGTTGATCGTCTTCGAAGATGACCAGCCCGGCGGCACCGCCATCGGCATTCAGAAAGCCGGTGACGTTAGCGACCAATTCGCGAACCATTTCGGCAGGTTCAAGGTGTTGATTGACGGTGGCATTGAATGAAAGCAGTGTTTCGATCGACTGTTTCCAGTCTTCAATGCGGTAAAACAAGCTGGCCCGATCGACCGAACTACTGGCAACGCGGGCCAGGCAGGTCGCAACTCGCAGATCCTGTTCAGTGAAGGCACCTCCGGTCCGTTTGTTGCGGGCTTCGATGACGCCCAGAACGCGATTCTGTGTCGAAATCAAGGGAACCACCAGCAAGTTACGGTGAGCTTGATCGGTGGGGTGGTTGTCGAACCTGGGTTTCAGATATTTGACACTCCAGCGGACCAGTTCACCGGGCGGATGGCTGGGATCATGGCAACTGGGCCAATCAATCAATGCTTCCAGGCGGTTATCGAAGTTGGAATAGTAGATCACCTGGTCGGCGCGAAGGATGTCATACCCATGGCGGGCAATTTCTTCGGCCAATTTTTTCAGATCCAGTTCCAGTGCAAATGACTGGGCGGCAACGGACAACTGTTCCAGCTGTCGGTAGGATTGCCGAAGGTCATAATCCCGCTGGTCGGAGATCGATGCAGGGCCTGAGCGCGCACTGGTGGTGGGTTCGGGAAGCAGGTCGTCCAGTGAAACCTGGTCGGCGGCTACCGAGGGGCTGAACTGACGGTACCCGTCAACTCGATCTGTTTCTGTTTCAGGTAATCGATCCACGGTTCCATTCCAGCCCCGGTCTTGGCCGACGTTTCCAGCACGATCATGCCAGGACGCACCGTATTAATGTTGGCCAGCGCCGCATCCCGGTCAAACTCACAGGGTTCGGCAAGGTCCATTTTGGTTATCAGGGCGATGTCCGAAGTATTAAACAGTCCGGGATATTTTAGCGGTTTGTCTTCGCCTTCGGTGACCGAAAGCAAGGCGATTCGGACCGCTTCTCCGAGGTCCCAGCTGGTCGGGCAGACCAGGTTGCCGACGTTTTCGATGAACAAAAAGTCGAGCTCCGACAGATTCCAGCCATCCAGGTGAGCCTCAATCATGTCGGCTTCCAGGTGGCAGCAACCGTGGGTCATGATCTGGCGTACGGGCGCGCCACTTTCGGCCAGCCGCTGCGCATCATTGTCGGTTTCGAGGTCGCCGACGATCGCGGCAACTCGCTGGCCATCATTCACCAGTCGCGTCATCGTATCGCGAAGCAATGTCGTTTTTCCGGTCCCAGGACTGGATACAAAGTTGGTGACCAGAACCCCAGCGTCGACGAATTGCTGCCGCATCGATCGCGCCAGCTCATCGTTCTTTTTGAGGATTTTAGTGCGTACTTCAAGAATCCGGGGTTCAATCATGATCGGTTACCGGGCTGGGTTCAAGTTCGACAATTTCGATGGACTGGATGTCCAATTCTTTGCCTTGTCGGATATCGGCGGACGGCGTATCGCATTGGGGGCAACGAAAAATCTGGATGCCGGGAAGTTCGACTTCCTGGTTGCAAGGTTCGCAAAACACCTTCACCGGCAAGCGTTCGATTTCCAGTGTGGCGCCGGCCAGGATCGTATCACGCGTCACCAGTTCGAAACTGAAACGGAGAGCGTCTTCATGGACACAGGACAGGGCCCCAATCTGCAGCGTGATTGAACGCACCGACGCTGCGCCGGCTTGCTGTGCGTGTTCGGTGGCAATTTCTACCAGATTGTTGGCGATCGATAGCTCGTGCATGAGCCTATTTTAGATGTTTCGCAAATGCTTTGGCAAATGCGAAAAAGAAGCCGACTGATTTTTGAACGTCTGGGTCTTTGGTGGCCTTGAGGGTTGCCCACAGACCACCGACGGGTTCGACGGGGTGAGCGGCAACCTCGCGATAGGTTTGTGCGCTTTTTTTGCCGAGGTCACCCAGGATCGCAACGACCTCTTTATCCATCATTCCGGAGTCGACCATGGTGACACCGGCTTCGATGACTTTGGGTAGTTCCTCGCCCATCAACTTGGAGGCCATCAGTTTTTCGGCCGCGTCTTTGAATTTCGGTAGGCTGGCCAATAGCGTCGTGTATTCGTTGAGGTCGATATTTGAGTTGTCGGACCGAATCTCATTGACGGCTTCGGACAGGTTGTCGGCAATGGTTTCGCCGCGACCGATAAAACCTTCCAGCGCTTCCATCATGAAAGCGGCCAGCGGAAGTCGATCCAGCAGTCGATTAACCGTGCTGAGAGTTTCCGGATCGGTCAGCCGTTCCAGCACTCGGGAACGAGCCAGTTCATCGACGTTCATGGAGCCAGCGGCGTCGGCCAGTTTGGTTCCGGTTTCCAGCATCTTGGGCGCTTTGGAAATCAGTCGGCGAGCCGCATCGGTGTTGCCCTGTTTTAATTCGGCAACGCCAGAGGCCAGTGAGTCAGCAATGACTTCCCCCCGGCTAATGAACCCTTCCATGGATTCGATCGCAAAATTGACTGTGTCCAGCCGATCGAGCAGTCGGTTCAAGCTTTCAGCCACTTCAGGGTCCTGCAACCGCTGTTGGAGTGAGGGGGCAGGATTAGCAACGGCGTTTTCCGACATCATGGGCTCCATGGTTCAAGACGAAATCGCGTATCGTTCAATCAACATCGGCGAAATGAAAAAACACGGCAATGGCATGAACATGCTATTTCCTTGAATTGCGGAATCACGACAATCCCAAAAGTGGTATTAGCGGTGTCCCCTGCTGCCAAGTTCCCGGCGATTGGCATCACGCGAATGGTCGGCTGGTTGTAAGCGTGGGCATCGATCCAAATTCTCAGATCAAGGGATCGAGTGTGACTGCAGACGTAAGCATGCTTGTACTGACTGCCCTTTCGGTGGGTTTTTTTCACACCATTCTTGGTCCCGATCACTATGTCCCGTTCGCTGCGATGGCCCGATCCAACCGATGGTCTGGTGCGCGAACATTCTGGGTGACCCTGTGTTGTGGTGTGGGTCATATTTTAGGGTCGGTCTTGTTGGGGATCGTCGGCATTGCACTGGGGACGATGCTGTTCCAGGTCGAGTCGATCGAGTCTTTTCGCGGCGATGCGGCAGCCTGGTTGCTGATTGGCTTCGGAGTGGCCTACCTGGCTTGGGGAGTGGTGCGTGCGGTTCGCGACATTCCTCATCAGCACCTGCATTCGCATCCTGACGGGACCGTGCATTCGCACTTGCATCAGCACGACCTGGATCATCGCCACTTGCATCGTCAGACAGCTGACAATCGAAAGCGGTCGGCCGCATCGATGACGCCCTGGGTGCTGTTTTTGATTTTTGCCTTTGGCCCATGTGAAGTGTTGGTGCCGTTGTTGATGTATCCGGCTGCCGAAGCCAATTGGATGGCCGTGGGGGCCGTCGTGCTGGCATTTGCCGCAGCGACGTTGGTGACCATGATCGCGGCTGTAATGATCTTGGTGTTTGGGGCTCAGTGGGCCAGCCGATTTCGGTTTTCGCGCGACGTCGATTGGCATCGATACGGGCATGCCGTGGCTGGAATGGCGGTGTTGTTGTGCGGAGTGATGGTCAAATTTGGGCTTTGAAAATCAGCGAAACTACATAGTTCTTGCTATAGGCAAACGAGATTCAAGGGTCGATAACTATTCCCAAGGTCATTCATTAGGTGGCCGGCGGGGCCAATAAAAACCGGGAAACCTGACTTAAAACAGGGAGTTGAGATGGCAACTTTACTTTGGCTACAGGGCGGAGCCTGCAGCGGCAATACGATGTCGTTTCTCAATGCGGAAGAGCCCAGTGCTTGTGACCTGGTAACGGACTTCGGCATCGACGTGCTGTGGCACCCGTCGCTCGGAATGGACATGGGCGATCCAGTCAAAAAAATGCTCCGCGATATTGCCTCTGGCGATCGTGAGCTGGACATCTTCGTGTTTGAAGGAACGGTCATTCGGGGCCCCAACGGGACCGGCCGCTTCAACATGTTTGCTGACCGCCCAATGCAGGAATGGGTTTCCGAACTGTCGGCTCAAGCCAACGCGGTGGTGGCGTTGGGCGACTGTGCCTGCTGGGGAGGGATTCCCGCCAACGCCCCCAATCCGACCGATAGCATCGGTTTGCAGTACTTGAAACGCAATCATGGCGGCTACCTGGGGGCGGACTTCAAATCCAAGTGGGGTTTGCCAGTCATCAATATTCCTGGCTGTCCCTGCCACCCCGATTGGGTCACCCAAATCCTGGTGGCGATTGCCAGTGGCCGGGCAGGTGATATTGCATTGGACGATTTGCAGCGTCCCCAGACGTTCTTCAAAACATTTACCCAAACGGGTTGCACGCGAGTTCAATTCTTCGAGTACAAGCAATCCACGATGGAGTTCGGTCAAGGGACCCGGACCGGCTGTTTATTCTACGAATATGGCTGCCGAGGTCCGATGACGCATTCGCCCTGTAATCGCATTCTCTGGAATCGCCAGTCGTCCAAGACCCGTGCGGGCATGCCTTGCACGGGGTGCACTGAACCCGAGTTTCCGTTTTACGATCTCGCGCCCGGCACGGTGTTCAAAACGCAAAAAATCGGCGGTGTGATTCCCAAAGACGTTCCTGAGGGGACCGATCACGTGACTTACATGGCTCACGCCGCCGCCGCTCGTGTGGCTGCTCCACAGTGGTCCAAAGAGGACATGTTTGTGGTTTGACGGCATTTTGAAATACACGCTTACTTTCAATTGGAGTTAAAGAAATGGCTACGGCAACCCCAATGAGGATCAGTCCTTTGGGACGCGTCGAAGGTGATCTGGATCTCAAGCTTGAGGTTACCGACGGTGTCGTGACCAATGCCTGGACCGAAGCCAGCATGTTTCGTGGTTTCGAGATTATCCTCAAGGGCAAGGATCCGCAGGCGGGTTTGATCGTCACGCCGCGGATCTGCGGTATTTGCGGCGGCAGCCATTTGTTCAAGGCCTGTTATGCCCTGGACACCGCCTGGAAAACGACCGTACCGCGCAACGCGACCCTGGTCCGCAACCTGGCACAGTGCTGCGAAACGTTGCAGTCGATACCGCGTTGGTTTTACGCCTTGTTTGCGATCGACTTGACCAATAAAAACTACGCCAAGTTGCCTGAGTACGACGAAGTCGTGAAACGGTTTGCACCGTTTGTTGGAACGGGCTACGAAAAAGGGGTCACGCTGTCAGGAAAACCGGTTGAGGTCTACGCGATCTTTGGTGGCCAGTGGCCGCATTCCAGTTTCATGGTGCCCGGTGGTGTGATGTGTGGTCCGAACCTGTCCGATGTGACACGGTCGATCGCCATTCTGGACTACTGGAAACGGGAATGGCTGGAAAAAGAATGGCTGGGCTGTTCCATCGATCGCTGGATGGAAAACAAGACCTGGGATGATATCTGGAAATGGGCTGACGAAAATGATAGCCAACGCAATTCCGATTGCGCCCTGTTCCTGAGATTCGCCAAGGCGGCTGGGCTGGACAAGTACGGTCATGGTTGTGGCAAGTTTATCGCCACGGGAACCTTTTTTGATCCCGATCACTATACCAATCCGACCATCGATGGTCGCAACGACGCGCTGATCACACGAGCGGGCGTTTACGATGGCGAACAGTTCCACGATTTTAATCATCTCAATGTGCGTGAATCCGTCGCCCACTCGTTCTTCAAAGGCGATTCGTACCTGCATCCCTGGGATGGGGTAACCGAACCCATTGATCCGGCCGAAGGTCACAAGCAAGGGAAATACAGTTGGGCCAAGTCGCCGCGTTACGAAGTGCCCGGAAAAGGGCCGATGCCGCTGGAAGCCGGTCCGCTGGCGCGGCAGATAATCGCCGGGCGTGAAGGTGCACTCGATCACCAGGATTACGATCCGTTGATTCTTGACGCGGTCAAACAGGAAGGTCCCAACGTCCTGGTTCGCGTGATGGCCCGGATGCATGAAGCCTGCAAATATTACAAGCAGGCGCAAAAGTGGCTCAGCGAAATTGACCTGCACGAAAAATTCTATGAGAAACCCGAGGAACTGGCTTCCGGAAAAGGGTTTGGAGCGACCGAAGCAGCCCGCGGCGCCTTGTCGGATTGGATCGTGATCGAAAACGGCAAGATTGAAAACTACCAGGTCGTTACACCAACCGCCTGGAATATTGGTCCTCAAGATGGAAACGATGTCCATGGACCCATGGAGCAGTCATTCATCGGGGCTCCCATCAAGGACCCCAGTGACCCCGTTGAAATGGGGCATGTCGCTCGCTCGTATGATTCCTGTCTGGTCTGTACGGTCCACGCGTACGACGGCAAGACCGGGAAAGAGCTATCGCGATTCAGAATTGGCGAAGGAGCCTGATTCACTTGCATCCAGGCGGTCGGGATTGGCAGGATGGATTCGGCAATTCCAACCGCCGTTATTTTTCAGACCGATCCTGTGACTACCCGCAATGTCCCTCCAGCCCGATCCGGAAACTGCTTTCGATCCTTCCCAACCGACGATCAGTGGGATCCAGACGTTGATCATCGGGTGTGGCAACCTCCTCCGCGGAGACGATGCCGCTGGTCCGGTTCTGATTCGTCGCATGTGGGACCGCGGTCTGCCCGATGACGTGCATTGCGCCGACGGTGGAACCGGTGGCATGGACGTCGCGTTTCAGATGCGCAGTGTTCCTCATGTGATCCTGGTCGATGCCTGTCAGTCCGGCAGCGAACCGGGAACGATGTTCGAGGTCCCAGGTGAAGAAGTGGAGCAATTGCCGCCGATTGATGGCATCAACCTGCACGCGTTTCGCTGGGACCACGCGATTGCCTTTGGACGCTGGTTGTTGAAAGACGACTATCCCGATCGCGTGACCGTTTTCCTGGTCGAAGGGGAGACTTACGAAGTCGGTCAGGAATTGTCGCCCGCGGTTGATCAGGCGCTCGACAAATTGGTCGATCGAATTTTTGAAGTCATCAAACAAAACAGGTAAACTGATGACCGTGATGACCCGTCGACCACAGCGAAACACGATGCAGTTGGAATTGTCAGCCGACGGCTACCTGCGGTTGGATCATCACGAGGCAGAACATTTTTTTCCGGGTGACACGTTACTGGTCATGTGGCGAGAAGGGACCCTGGTGCTGTTGCCCACTCGAGGTGCTGCCGCTGGAGGGTTAATGTTGAAGACTCGAAACCTGCAAGGTGATCGCAGCGTGCTGGTTGCCGAAGCCTTCGAATTCCAGATGCCAACCGGACAGTTCACAGCGACCTGGGACGAATCGATCGGCGGGTTGCGAGTTCATTTGTCAGCTGAAACAGAATCATGAGTGGGGAATATTCTGACGCAGGAGAAAGATTCCAGTCACTGGACGCATCGACCAAAGTCGTCAACGAACAGGGACGCTGGGTCGTTTACTTGAATGTTCCAGACTGGGACTGCTCGCCAGCCGATGATCAACATCCCGTTAACAATCAATGGAAACGAATTAACGACTATTCGACTCAGCGCGATGCTGAAGTGGCAGCGCACTGGTTCGAGCGTTCCGCCAATCGTACACATCGTCCACCGTCGGGATTCTAGCCAACGATGATTGAACTCCGTCCGCAACCGATCG
This sequence comes from uncultured Pirellulaceae bacterium, assembly GCA_964545005.1. Classification (GTDB taxonomy): domain Bacteria; phylum Planctomycetota; class Planctomycetia; order Pirellulales; family Pirellulaceae; genus Mariniblastus. Next base: position 5,945 of record CAZJEK010000018.1, on the reverse strand, counting down.
GTGTTTTTCCGTTTCCGGCAGGCTATTTGCTGTTGCCGCCGACCGATAACCTGGCCGCTGAAGACTGTCTGGCGGCGTTGATGTGCGGAGATCTCGATTCCAGCGTGATCCCGGAGTGGCAGTTTTTCTGGACGGCAAATCAGGATCAGGATTTCGAGCTGGCACTTCAGCAGTTGGAGCAACAGGAGATGCCTGTCAGCCTCCAGTCCTACAACGCGTTTTTGCTGGACCCCACCAGATCACGTCTGCAACACGCCCAAACGGATGTCACCGATCAACTCAAACCGTTGTTGGCCGCCGCCGCATTTTCTTGCGGCCTGCAGGATCAATTGATGCCGCCCGATTCGTTGGACCATGAACTGTTGGCCGTCGCGTTACTGACCGAAGCGGCTGCGGCGATTGAAAATCAGCGATACTCGCACGCCACGGCAGTGTTAAACCGGGCGGTTGGTGGGGCGGTTGACCAATCACCGGTCCTCGCCGCGTCGCTGCTGTCCCAGGTTGGCGACTTGTTGCAGTTTTATGCCGAAGGCAACATCGCGTTGGCGATTCAAAAATACGAACAGGCTGTCAAGCTGCTCGACAACTGCAGACTGCCGATGTTAAAAGCGGAGATCTACGCCACGTTGGGGATGGCTTATCAGCAGGCGTCCAATGGGCAGCGCGGGGCACTGATGCAAGCTGTCAATGCTTACCAGGAAGCTTTGCGTTGTGGCATCGGTCCCCAAAGCTATCCCGAGGTGTACGGTCGGCTGCAAAATAATCTGGGGCTAGCCTATCTGTCGATGCCGGCTGCAGAAGCCAGCCACCAATTGAGGACGGGAATTGCGGTCCAGTCGTTTCGGCATGCACTCGAAGTGTACACGTTGGAAGATGATCCCGACATGTGGGCCAGCGTTAACATGAATCTGGCCAACGCATTGCAGTATGCTCCATCTTCCCATCCTCAGGAAAATTTGATTCAGGCAGTCGAAACCTACGAGCAAGTGCTGCAAGTTCGATCGCGTGCCAACGATCCCACGGCTTACGCGCTGGTGATCATGAACCAGGCCAACGCCCTGGCTCACTTGGGTATGTTCAAGCCTGCCTTGGAGAAACTGGCCGAAGCTTACAAGCTGTTCCATTGGTATGACCAGCTGGAACAGGCCGAAGTCGCCCGTGAACTGGTCGAACAGATCAACCAGAAGATTGGTGAAAACATGATGCAACTTCCGACCCGGCAGGAAATCGCCGATCAAAAACCTTCCGCGGCAATTTGAAATGGATCTCTACCAGCAACAACAGTTCGACTTTTTTTTGTACACCGCGACCGACCGGTTTGTGATGCGGCTGGAAGAGCGTTTTCGGGGTGCCGATGGAGCGTTGGAAAAACTGCAGCAGGATCCGCAGGGCGAGGGCGTCTGGTTGGATCAGTTTGTCGACGCCGTCCTGGAAGATTTCCTGCTGAACAATTTGCCAGGCGCCTGTTTTCTACTGCAAGCGATGTCGCGGCGGACGGTCGAGACCGTGTCGGGGGGAACCGTTGAGACCACGTTGATGACGATGGCTCGACAACTGTTTGCCGATTTGTTGCTGCAAAAGACGACCGAAACACTCGAACAACACTCAGGTTACCAGTCGGTTTGACCGGCGTTTTGTCAGGAGAGTCCATGTCAACTGAATCCGCTTCCGCCAATCCCAGTACGCCGATGCCGACGGTGGACGATTTCGAACAACTAGCCGAACGCGTCGACAAAGCGATCGCGGAGGTCCAAGCGCTGGAGCCTGAGATCCGCAACAAGGCGATGGCGTTAAAGTCAGCGATCGAGGAATTCCACAAAACTGGACTGACGCATATCGTCAAGAAACTCAAGGAGGATCCTCAAGGCAAGCCGTTGTTGTTTGAGTTGGTCGATGAACCGACGGTGTATGCCCTGTTTGCGATGCACGGTCTGGTCCGCGCTGACTTGAAAACACGGGTCAGCCGAGTGATCGAAATGGTCCGGCCTTACATGCAGTCCCATGGTGGCGACGTGTCGCTGGTCGATGTTCGCGACAAAACGGTGTACGTCAAATTGGCCGGTAACTGTAACGGCTGTTCGATGTCTTCAGTGACACTTCGGAATACCGTCGAAGAGTCGTTGAAGGAGCACGTGCCGGAAGTGGAAGGCGTGGAAGTCGTGCCCACCGAACCGGAAGTTTCCGGCCTGGTCCAGCTGGGAGCCGCCCCGGCCGAAGACCACGGCTGGTTGGAAGGTCCGTCATTGGCCGAAGTTTCGACCGAGAAGCCGTTTTCCTTCGAAGCCGACGGGCACAGCGTGCTGCTGATCAAGTCGAAACAGGGACTGCGAGCGTATCGCAATGCCTGCGCCCACCAGGGACTGCCGCTGGAGAATGGCATACTCGATCCCGACAACGGAACCATTACCTGTCCCTGGCACGGATTCCAATTTGACAGCGAATCGGGCGAGTGTTTTTCTGCCCCTCAATGTCAGCTGGAACCGTTTCCGCTGAAAGTGACAGACGAACGAATCTGGGTACGGCCCAGTTAATGCGCTGTGATGTTTGATGACGTGGCAAGCAAGGTTTTGAGCCCAATTGAGATTTGGCATCGATGAAACGACCGCTGACATGAATCCATCGGATCCCCAACTTCAATCGGTCCGCATTTCGCGAACCGTTGCTGATCCCGGTGCCGTCGCCAATGAAGCACCTGGATTGGGAAAGCCAATTTGTTGGCTTGGCGCTCGTTCTCCGTTCGGTCTGGCATTGCCCGATGCTCAACCGTCCCCAACGACGATGTATGCCCCCCGAGGTGTGTGGTTGGATGACGATCGGTTGATCGTTTGCGATTCTGGCAATCACCGTGTGTTGATCTGGAACCAACCACCGAACACGGATCAAACGCCAGCCGATGTCGTTTTGGGGCAACCCGATTTCGCCAGCGAAGGTCCGGCGGCTGCTGGTCGAGGGGCGGCAAATGGTCTTCACCTGCCGACCGGAGTCATCGTGGTCGACGGGCGTTTGATTGTCGCCGATGCCTGGCACCATCGAGTTTTGTTCTGGAACCAGATTCCCACGCAATCCGACACTCCGCCCGATTGGGCGTTGGGGCAAGCAGACTTAAACCAGGTGGAAACCAATCGCGGCCGTGACCAACCGCAGTTGGACGGACTCTATTGGCCTTACGGGATTGCCTGGATCAACGGTCGGTTCCTGGTGTCCGACACTGGCAATCGGCGGGTGCTGGGCTGGAATGGTTTGCCTTCTCAAGATCGGCCTGCGGACTTCATGTTCGGACAGCCTGACGCTGTTTCGTCAGAAGAAAACCGCGGAGCCGCGGTGGCGGCGAACTCGTTTCGCTGGCCGCATGATTTTGCCGGTGATGGAAATCAGCTCTGGGTTGCCGATGCGGGAAATCATCGGGTGCTGGGCTGGAGTTTGATTCCCAGGCAGGATCAATCGGCCAGCATGGTGCTGGGCCAAAAGGACTTCGAAATCGCTTACGAACTGCCATACGATACGCAAGGGGCGCGGCGGTTGCGGTTCCCATATGCGATCGACCTCTGCGAAAATGTGTTGGCGGTGGCTGATACGGCCAACAACCGGATTCTGTTCTGGAAAGTACCTCTATCCGAGAACTGTTATGCTCCGGCCATCGATGTGATCGGCCAGATTGATTTTGCCGGCAACGGAGAAAACCGCTGGCAATCTGTTAACGAGACGACCCTGTGCTGGCCTTATGGAATCTGTTTTCATCGCGGCCAACTTGCCGTCGCTGATTCGGGAAACAACCGGTTGATGATCTGGGACTGCTCGGCCATCATCCAATACGCTCAAACACTTGAACCCAACGAGAACTAGCATGTGCCTGGCAGTGCCTGGAAAAGTCGAACAAATTTACGAGGACCAGGGTACCCGCATGGGAAAGGTCAACTTCGGCGGGGTTATCAAGAACGTCTGTTTGGCCTACTTGCCTGAATTGGAAGTGGGGGATTATACGATCGTGCATGTCGGATTCGCACTAAGCAAAATCGACGAACAATCAGCTCAGGAAACATTACGGACCTTTGCCGAGCTTGGGCTGTTGGAAGACGAACTGGACGAGTTGCGAGAAACGGATTTTGAAAAC
>CAZJEK010000018.1:0-1824 GCA_964545005.1 uncultured Pirellulaceae bacterium | reverse complement strand
GGCCACTGATCCTGTCGAGAAACCTCAATCATGAAATACTTGACCGAATACCGCGACGGCGAACACGCTCGCCGATTAGCCGACGAAATTGCCAGGATCGTGACTCGGCCCTGGGCAATCATGGAGGTCTGTGGAGGCCAAACCCATTCCATTATCCGCAACGGAATCGATCAAATCCTGCCTGCTGAAGTCGAGATGATTCACGGGCCAGGCTGTCCGGTTTGCGTGACGCCGTTGGAAGTGATTGACAAAGCGTTGGCCATTGCCAGTCGTCCGGAGGTGATTTTTTGCTCGTTCGGGGACATGTTGCGTGTTCCGGGTTCCAACGATGACTTGTTCAAAATCAAAGGCGCCGGCGGCGATATTCGCGTTGTGTATTCGCCCCTGGACGCGATCAAAATTGCTCGCGAGAACCCGGATCGTGAAGTCGTGTTTTTGGCGATTGGGTTCGAGACGACTGCCCCGGCCAATGCGATGGCCGTCAAGTTGGCTGATGAACAAGGGATCGGAAATTTTTCAGCGCTGGTTTCCCACGTGCTGGTACCTCCGGCAATTGAAGCGATCATGAATGCACCGGGAAACCGAGTGAACGCATTTTTGGCGGCCGGGCATGTCTGCTGCGTCACAGGTTATCACCAGTATCCCCGGCTTTGTGAAAAGTACCAGGTCCCGATCGTGGTCACGGGTTTCGAACCGCTGGATCTGTTGGAAGGAATTCGCCGGACCGTGATTCAATTGGAATCTGGTCAAGCCAAGGTCGAAAATGCGTACGCCAGGGTGGTCAACGAGCAAGGGAATCGGGCGGCTCAGGCTATGATCGATGACGTGTTTGAGGTGACCGACCGCGGCTGGAGAGGGATTGGCGTGATTGCAGACAGTGGCTGGAGGCTGTCGGAAAGGTATCGACGATTCGACGCCGAAGTACGATTCAAGGTGCAGGATATCCAGACTTGCGAATCTTCGTTGTGTCGCGCTGGAGAGGTCTTGAAGGGAGCGATCAAACCGAACGAATGCGAGGCCTTTGGCAACCAATGCACGCCGCGCAATCCGCTCGGGGCGACCATGGTTTCCAGTGAAGGTGCCTGCGCAGCTTACTACAACTACGGCCGGTTCGTGCAACTTGAGAGTCAACCCGCCGGACAACGCTAACCAGGTCCAGATGAATGCCCACCGACTCGGAATCTGAAACTCAATCCCCTGCTCCGCTGACACCGACCGACACGTTGGATGTGAACCAGCTCAGTTGTCCGCTGCCGTTGCAGGATTATCCCAACATCATTCTGGGGCACGGTGGTGGCGGTAAACTATCGTCGGAGTTGATCGAACACCTGTTCCTGCCCGCCTTTGACAACCCGTTACTGGAATCGATGGGAGATTCGGCGGTGTTTTCCGTTGATGCCGGACGGATGGCGTTTTCGACCGATTCGTATGTCGTGCAACCGCTGTTCTTTCCCGGGGGTACGATCGGCGATCTGGCCGTCCACGGAACCGTCAATGATTTGGCAATGAGTGGCGCGAGACCGTTGTACCTGAGTGCCGGGTTTATTATCGAAGAAGGTTTTCCGGTCGCCAAATTGCAACAGATCGTGCAGGCGATGGGAGCTGCCGCCCGCGCGGCTGGCGTGGCGATTGTCACCGGCGATACCAAAGTTGTCCAACGCGGACATGGCGACGGCATCTATATTAACACTGCTGGCGTGGGAGTGATTCCCGCAGAGGTTGATATTCGGCCGGGGCGGGCCGTGCCAGGAGACCTGGTGCTGGTTAGCGGCACGTTGGGTGATCATGGGATGGCAATCATGAGTGTTCGTGAGGGGCTGGAAT
>CAZJEK010000017.1:14895-35069 GCA_964545005.1 uncultured Pirellulaceae bacterium | reverse complement strand
TAACAAGGTAGCCGTAGGGGAACCTGCGGCTGGATCACCTCCTTTCTAAGGATAATTTATAGAAACTCTTGTCTGGTGACAGACATGAGAATATCCGTGGACATGATCTTATGCGGATGGTTATCGCCACTTGGTTCGCCAGGTGACGATTGGAAAATCATCTCGAGAGGTTAGCTGTTAAATCAGCAAATCTACTAATTGATAGTTAAAACCCGTTGATCGGACAAAGCCAGGTCCGACAACGGGTTTTTTCATGCGCTGATGGTGGCTGATTGATGGTAGCTGAAATCTGAAATCTCAGATCTCAAATCTCTCAGATCTCAAATGTCAGATGAAATGCTCACGCAGAGCCGCAGAGCCGCAGAGCCGCAAAGTCGTGAAGCTGCTCGGGCTCCCTAATGGCTCTTCCGGAAATTGAGCGAAAACGGTTGTTGGATTGCAACTGGAAAATCGACACATCCAGCGTCATCAGCCTGGCGTGGAGCCGGCATTGGCGCCTTCCCAAGAAAACCCGACAGCAAGTAACTTTTCAGTCGGAAACAAAACGCACGACGGTCCACTTAACTTGCACCGGTATGCGATCATCGACACTGCCGGAACGGGCCAGCAAAAAGCGGAAGGGGAAGCCCCGACTCAGTTTGACGGGCCCTACACAAATTGCATGACAGCGTTTGATCCTCCATGGGGTCGTGTTCGGTTATATTCTTGGGGCGAATCGCCTCTAAGGCGGAGTGGATACGGAACGATGCCTTCCGCTGGCTTGACCAATCGGACTCAATGTCGGGAACTCGATTTTATGTGGATGGCGATCTAGTTGTTCCCCGCGAATCGGTGTTGGTTTACTATGCCAACGGCGACTCCCAGCCACGTTGGACTGAATTCAAATTGAACGAAATACCATTGAGAGATCCTTGGTGGCCCGACCCTGAAAAGCTGTGGGCCAAGATCCACACACCCGAGCGTGCGTTTTCCAGCCCGAATAATTCTCACGCCCAATAGCCAACAGAATCTCTGCGCCGCCCGGTTGCAGCAAATGTCATCCCATTCAAGCTGACTAGAAATGTAGGAATGTCTGACAACCCATATTCATCGCCGAAGACAACATCGAAAACAAGTGGTTCTAACGGTGACGCATCAATATGGAACTCAGCCGTGTTCTTTCTTGTCGCTTCGTTTGTGTCCGGATGGATCACATTCTATGCCGCTTATTCTGCGATCGTAATTTCAACTCCCTACCTTAAGCAATTTACAGCATGGCTTTTGGAATCTGCAATAATCTCAGCGATCGTTTCTGCGTTCGCTGCCGTATCATTTTTCTTTGATGCCAACGTCAACCGTCGAAACTACATTGCCTTGGCAGTGATTTGCTTATTCGAATTTGGTGTAGTTTTTTGGTTCTTTGTTGCGTTTTTTGGTGTCTGAAAGACTCGAAAATGTGGGATTTCCAATGACCGCGCGTTCAAGCGGCAGTGTTTACCGAATCGGGTACAATTACCGGTTTCCGTAATCATTCCCGCATCCCAACTTCCCCATGCCCGCAGTCGTTTTTCGCGTTTTGATGGTCCTGGCGACGGTCGCACTTGTGCTATCGACGCACATCTCAACCGTATCCTCGCAGCAGTTCGCGATGGTACCGTACCCCTTGAACGTACAGCCTAAAACTGGCCAGGGGTTTCCGCTCAGCGGAGAAATTCGCCTGCCAACTGAATCGGAATTGCCAGATCGATGGGATGATCACCTGGCGATCGTTGAATCCCACCTTCGTCGGTTGACGGGCGATCAACAGCGTTTTTCCGGCGACCCACAGGCGAGTCTACATCTGAACGTTCGGCAGGATGGATCGCTCGCCGACGGCGGGTACCAGTTGGAAATCAAAACGGAATCGATCGACATTTTAGCGGCCGACCTGAAGGGATTGGCTCACGCCACAGCGACCTGGTTGCAGTTGGTCGGCAGCCAAGCTCCCAATGGATCGATCAAACCCATGGTCATCGAGGACAAACCGCAACTGGCCTATCGAAGTTTTCTGATCGACATGGGCAGAAATCCGCACAGTGTTTCACTGTTAAAAGAAGTGATCGATCTTGCTTGGTACTACAAACTTGACTCCCTGCAATTACACCTGACTGACGATCAGCGATTCGCTTTTCCATCTCAAGCATTTCCCCAGGCTTGGGATCAAAAGATTACGCTTGATGAATTCAAAATGCTCGAAGCCTACGCCGTTGCTCGCGGCGTTACGCTGATCCCCGAGTTGGAGGTTCCCGGGCATTCAGGAGTGTTGCGGAGTGCTTACCCTGACGTTTTTGGAGAATCGCCGGCTGATTTGGCGACCAGTCCAAAGGCACTGGCTGGAATCAAAACACTGTTAAGCGAGATGATGGAAGTTTTTTCGTCGCCCTATATCCACATCGGTGCTGACGAGGCTTTCGGAGTCTCGCAGGCCGACCAGCGAACGTTGATCAACACGTTAAATGAATTCCTGAAATCCAACGGTCGTCAAACCGTTGTCTGGGAGGGGCCCGGCCCCGGCGAAGGAGACAACCAGGTCAGTCGCGACGTCATCCACATCAATTGGGAAACGCGGTATTACTCGCCCGAGAAAATGTTGGCTGCTGGCTATCGAGTCGTCAATGCCACCTGGGATCCGCTGTATATCGTGGATCATTATCCACGCATTAATTTTACGATGACTTCGCCGCAGTACATTTACGAGCAGCTGCGACTGACTCGTTTCAAATCAGTCGATCCTGGAATCGCAACTTTCCGCGATCCGATTGAGGTCGAACGGACGAATCAATTAATGGGATTCTGCATGTGCTGGTGGGAAGGCCGTGAAGAAAACTTTCTCAGGATGTGTGTGCCGCGAATGATTCCCTATGCGGAGATCGCCTGGAACCCGGAGATCGAACGTGATTTCGTGGATTTCCAAGCCCGAGTCCGCCTGACCGAAGTCTCGCGACGAAAAGCATTCTATCCGGTTTCGATCGATGTCGCGGAACTAGCGATACCGAGCGACAATGTGTTCCATCAGCAAACCAAGCTCGAATTGAACTCGGCGCGCGAAGGTCAAATTCGGTATACGCTTGACGGTGCCGCGCCCAGCGAACAGTCGCCTTTGTTTTCCCAACCCCTTGATATTGATCAGTCGACGATCGTGCGGGCAGCTCTGTTCCGCAACGGCGAACAGGTCGGACATGGCAGCCGCAGAAATTTGACTCGAGTCGATCCGGCCCAAAATCTGGCACTTGGCAAACCCGTGCGTTCGTCGGTCACCTCGGGGCAGCCCTTTTCGGTCGAACGCTTGACCGACGGAGGAACCGATAATCTCGATTTCTATCTCGGTTATCCGGCCAGTCCCGAGCCGATCTCGATCACGATTGATCTGGAGCAGATTCAACCGATCAATCGAATTGTCGTGCATGCCTATACGATCAGTGGATCTTTTGAAAAGTACCGAGTCGAGGTTTCAAAGGATGGGGAACGTTTCGATGAAGTTGGTCAACGAGTCGAAAAACCTGAGCAGCCTGAAGCTAAAGTTGAGCATCGGTTTCCGATGCGGGATGCTCGGTTCATCAGAATCATTTCCCAGGGGAATCACGGTTACGTGTTTGATACGTTTTCCAAGCTGACCGAGATTCAGGTATTTCGGGACGACCGGTAGGTAACGGATATTCTTTGCCTTTAAGCAGTCAAATTCATCTATCAAAATTCTTGTCGTCAACGATTCGTTGAGGATTTTGAAACGCAAAGGTGCGAAGGCGCGAGGCCGCAAAGATTGTTGACGGAATGAAAAATGAATCAGTTCACCAATGTGAACAGTTCTTTGCGAATTGGCGGCTTTGCGTTTTAAATTTTTTGTTCTGCTTGCATTACTGTGGGCAATTAATGCGGCTCATTCGACCGACGCGGCCTATCGGGTCCGGCGATTGGCTTGCCAAATTGGTCTTCGATTCGAACTCCAGGTAACTCTTTAGATAGTCGCTTGACCAGTTCACGATCAATACCGTGCGATTCCCACAACGCCAATCGCTGCAAGGCTTGTAGTTGCTTGAACCAGGTAATACAGCGTTCATTAATTTTATCCTGATCCATTTGAACGTATTCCAGCCGCGGCAGGATTGGGAAGCTGAATTCAACTTCGCGAAAATTAATTGATCGGAGCAACAGAAACTCAAGGTTTTCAAATCGCTCAACGGCGGTGATGGAAAGGCTATGTTCGCCGAATCTGGGAAGCAACTGCAGGTGGGTGATTCTCTGCGTCTCCATGGTTTTCATCACGTCAAAGCAGCTCTGGTCGGCCAGCCAGATGGAGAGGGATTTGACATAGGTCAATTGATCCAACTGCTTGGCAAAGGATTCAGGGTCCCTGATTTTCGACAGAAAATTGCTTTGCAACTTGACCTCAGTGACTCGCCAGCCAGCCGAGTCGGTTTGGAAGTCGTTGATCTTGCCGCGAAGCAATCGGTTGTCAGTCAATCGTCGCAACCAGGTGGGGGTAACCTCGATGCCCTGTTCGACGAACAATTCGGCGCGGTATTCTTCCACCGAGTTCAGACAACTCTGTTCCCGATCGAACGTTCCCCGATAGCTGGTGTACCACCCGCAAGCGACACTGGCGACCAGCCCCGCCAACAACAGGTCTCTTAAGTTGAGATGATACCAGTGCTTTCGTTTTCGCCGCCGGCATTCGATTCCAAGAACTGTGACAGCCATCATCAGCCCAGCGACCAGCAGGTTCGCAATCAAGCCGGAAAGATACCATTCCGCTTCTCCGTGCCAAATCATCCAGTTGTCTGGACTCGTGTAAAACGGAATCCGATTCAACCCATTGGTGGACGGATTTAGTTTCGTTGAAAATTTAGCTGATCGATTTGTTGTGATCTGATCGACTAGAATCGATGCCCCAAAGGGATTCAAGGTTCCCGGTTTGGATACCTCTCGAGACTGGAAAACCCACGGCCAGCCGTGTTCGTACAGCTCGGTTGTCGAGTACTCTCCGTCCTGGCGCTCGCCGGGGACTGCAATCAGCAACCACAGGCACGCGATCAGCCCAACCAAAAGCTTCGTACTACGGTGCAACCGCCACCAGCTGGCTGCGATGCTATGGGGTGTCGTGGGATTTACCTCGTCCATCGTGTCGCTCAGTTTTTTTTCAAGATAACAGACCCATCGCTGCCGGGAGCCGTTTCTTTAGTCGACTTGCCAACCCGTAGTTCTTTGCGAAAGTTCTTGCGTCGCTACTCGCTACTCCCGATCACTACCCAACTTCGACAATTCCTTGATCAAACCGGAATACAATTCCATCCGTCGCAATGGGCTGTCCCACTGGCTGCGGTCGGCTAGACTCCTGGCAATTTCAACCGACCAGTCGGGATCGATCCAGGCGGCGGATTGCAGGACGCGGCTCTGCTGGAAGTCAAAATTAGTTTGGTAAGTGAACAGCCAGCTGGGCTCGCGAAAAACGGGTTCCATCAATTGACGGGCAAGTTCCGGATCCTTCATTGCCAACAATCTTGAATAGATCCCCAGCATCTCCAAGGCTCCGTTGGTTTCAAATCGAACCGGACGCGAAGCGAGCAATGCAAACAAGATCTGATCTAACTCCTGCGGTGAAACTTCATGCCGACTGCACCAATCACTGATGGGAACAGCAATATCACTCCAATAGAATTCCTGGTCGCCGCCAGGCGCATTGGCAATGGCATTCACAAGTGCTTCCAAAGCCTGCTCCCGCTGTTGGTTCGAATCGGCGCTGCCCAGCGCCATCAAACGAACTTTGATTTCAGCTTGGCCCGGCGGGAACCATTTCGCATGCTCAGCTGGCCAGGCGGCCAGGCTGTCCGGACAATCGTCTTTGATCTGCAGGGCAAATCTCAGGGGATCCAATGTCAAACCGGTGGGTGCATCCGTGACTTGCCCAACCACCTGCTGCTGGAAGGAATCCGGCTCGGCCAGCGACCACAGTGTCAAAATCTCATATCGAATGCTTTCAGCCTCAACATCTCGCGCGATCAGCGGGCAAAGCTCCATGGCTGCTGCTGGATCAACCAGCGCGAGGAAAGGCAGGAACCTGCGAGAAACCCCCGTTTTTAATTCCGGTTTTCCGGCTGCTAAAATCGCTTTTAGCTCATCGGCTGAGGCCCAGGTATCGGCGACAGCAGCTCGAGCAACGTCCAGTCTGTCATCGAGAATCAGAGCTTGCGCGAGCAGGCCTGTATTGATCAGCTTGGTTTCCTGTTTCGCGTTTTGCAAATCAAGAAATGCTTCTCCATAAAGTTCTTCTTTGACTGAGGCTTCGCTCGATAGCAATGCAAAGGTAGCTTTTGACCAGCTGGAGAAATCGTCCTCCGCATTTTGCGACACTACTTGTCGCAGAGCATTTCGATCTGCCGCATGCAGCCTGCGAAAGTTATCGAAATCATAAAGAGCCATCGTCGTGATATCTTCTTGCTGCGAATCTGATTCGAACCACTCGATTGCCCTTCGAGGGAACGCATGAATCAGCGCCGTAAGGTACATCGATCGGCGATGGTAGGTGCTTTCGACTGGCGGTTGTTCCAGCTCTTCAAACAATGCTTCAGTAGCATTGAAATAGTCTTGAGCCGATCGATTGAACCAGACCTGTGACTGTTTTTCAGGTTCTTGTTGAGAGAGCTGGAACTCCAGCCGGGAACCAACGTTTTCCAGCCAGCGAAACTGAATCGGATACCCGTCGGCTCGAACGGCAACCAGTTGCGGGGCTTGGGGGAGTTGAAGTTTGAGGTTGCCCTTAGTGTTCGTTTTACCTTGGTTTTTGCCGGATAAACTGCCCAGTAACACAACCACGGCGCCATCCATCGCGTCCCCGGTTTGCTGATCCAGAACCGAAATCTCACAGTCGACCAGGCTGGGCCGGCGGTACAGCTGCAAGGCCGGCAGCAGAATCTCATTGTTGTCTCCGCCCATCCGCTCGCCATCGACCAAGCTGGACTTGAAGGGCAGGAACTGATTGTTATCGATGGCTATCTGCCAGCGGCCGGCGAAGTCAGGTGATTGGCTGAAATGAAAGTTCCCTTGTTCGTCAGTGACCGCTTTTGTCGGGGCCGGCCCCTGGGGCAAAAAACGATAATCCGCCGCCCCGTAGTTTTCTTCTTGCAGCAGCATGGGTTTGCGAAGCATTACGGAAATACCTGCTGCCGGTTTTCCTGCTTGATCGACAACTTTACCGCGAATCGAATAGGACTTGGCCGGTTGCAAACGAATGATCAGCGAATCCGGAACGGCGTCTCTGGTGATCTGCATCGCCGGGTCATCGACGCTGGCCAGCAACCCGGAAGCCGCAGAAAATCGGTACGTTTTTTCGGGATGCAATCCACGCATGGTGAACTTACCGTCGCGGTCACTCAACGCTTCCAGGGTTTCCTGAAATCGGCCGCCCGAGCTGGTACTCTTAACTTGAGCGCCAGCAACGGGCTGGCCTGCCTGGTCGAAGACTTTCCCGGTAACGACGATGGCCCGCAGCATCGGCACCTTGACTGTCTCGCCAACGGTGAACTTTTCGACGATTGTGCCGAAATCGCTGGGGATACGGTATTCTTGAACAGGGTCATAGCCAAAGATCTGAAAACTATCGACGTATTTGAGTTTCGCCCGCCCCGCCGAATCGACGCGGGTCGAGTTGAGATAGATTCCGGCAATTGGCTCGCCTTGTCCATTGACGGCCTGAGCGTCCTGATACCTGGCTCGTTCCAAATCGATGGTCAAATCATGAGCGGAATCAGCTACCGTCAACGCAAACGAATCGAAGTCGATCGCCGGTTTCAGCGGCACCTCATTAGGTAGAACCAGGCTTGGAAATGCGTTGCCCGTGGCCACGTGGGAAATCGCGAATGAGCCATCCGGTTGCACCGTCGAATCGGCCCAGCCAAAAGGAGCGAAACTGTCGCGCGCGTAGGCCGTGGTTTGCCGGGAATCGATCAGTACCGGCCGACCGGCGATCAGCTCCAAATCCGATCTATCGGGAACTTCAAATTTACCCCGTACTTCAGCCGTTTCGATGGCATATAGTCGAAAGCCTTCCGAATCATCGCCACGAACCGCTTGTAGGCATTGGTAACCCAACGACGGCGAATGAACAAAAAAAATATTGCTTTGCTGGTCCAATGTGCCTAATTCACATTCGCCGTTCTCGTCGGTCTGAACGCCCAGCCGTTTAGCAAAGGAATAGTGCAACCAGTGATCATCCGCTTTGCCTGGACATACCAACGCATTCGCGATCGGATTGCCGACTGCATCGATAACTTTCAATCTCCGCGTTGGCATGGATTGCAGCTGAATCTCGACAGGCAAGTCAGTTAGCATTCGTGGCACATTCATCGATACTGCTCGGATCCCATGCCCCGGCTTGGCCACCACAATCATCGGCCATTGACCGAGGTTCATGGTTGTCCTGGGTAGAACCCCCTCCTGATCACTGGCTACCGAAAAATCGAACTTGCCCTCCTGGTCGGTTTTCGTCGTATCCAAGCTGACGTCGCCAAGCACGGTAAATGGATATCTGGTGTAGGCGGGATCGATGCCACAGCCCACCAGCATCACTTCCTGGTTGGCCAGCAATTCACCATCGGGTCCGCGCACGGTGCCGCTGATCTTGAACGTGATCGGTTGCCGCGGTTCGGCTTGTTGAGACGTCGTCGGATTGTCCTGCAGCGCTTCAGCAAAGGTCGCTGAAAAATGGCTGATGGCAAACAGGCAAGTTGCCAACAACAGCACCATTCGATGCCGACTAACGCGAAACGAATGACTCATGCTAAACTCCACTATTCTTGATTACCGCGGATTTCTTCGGTCAGCATCCCGGCCAGCGAACCGGTCTCAAACTGCAGTAAATTGGTAACTTCTGAACTCGCAATATCCAACGGTACTCGAACCGAGACCGGGCAGAATTCACCTCAGGAAAAACCCGTGGTCGCCAGCGCCTGGACTTTATTTTGAAAGCTGCTGGTACACTTGAGACGATTGGGCAGCAGCACGCCATTGCCAATCGCTGACCTGCTGTCAAACAAATACAATCCGGTCGCCGAAGTCAGCCTGGGGTAAATCGATATCGATTGATAGTCGTTTTCACGAATCACAGAACTGGCGGCGGTGAAGCTCAGTTGCCCCAGCAAATCGATCGATTCAGATTCCTCTGACTGAATTTCTATCCAATGTTCAGCATCTGCTTTGGCCAGAAAAATGAACGACACGGATTGAGTTTCCGAGGCCACCGTGAATTCCAATCGTTCGACACGATAGCGACCTACCGGACAGCGAATTTCCTTGCCTGGTTCATCCAGCGAAACGCGGATGCCATTGGTTGAAGAGAGGGCGGCTTTGAACTTGGTAACCTCACCGGCTTCGGCAAGACTGATTTCAGGAGTCACGCTGCCCAGGGCATCGACCAGCTGCAAGTTCAACCGTCGGCCGCTGCGATCACCGGCGATCGAGTATTGTTGCTGATTAATCCGGCACAAGCCTTTACAGGCAAATCGCTCCAGAATCGGATTCAACTTTTCGTCAACATTGACGTCAATCAAGATTCGATCCTCTGGGTCAAACCAGCGGCCGTTGGAATTGAGGTCGTGGTACTGGGCCGTACAGGGTTGGCCTTCGAAGTCAATCTGCCCCGCCATGTATCCCGTCGTCGTCAACGTCAGTTTTTCCAACTTCGAATCGAATCGGATTTGCACGGAGTAGGATTCAAATTCAGATTCGTCAGGCGATACAACGAATTCGGCGGGTAACGTGACTTGCCACAGGCCAGGTTGATCAGGATTCTGACGTTCGGTTTCTGTTAGTTGGTGATCGCGATTGAGGTCGAGAAACAGTGCATACCCCTGCTGATCTTGTTGGACCAACATGGCACAGACGGATTGCGAGTTTTCGTCGCCGTAAACGAAGTGCCAAAACGAATGGTTGACGTCGGCATCCAGTTTCAAGTCCGCAACCAAGGTCTCGGCATCGACTCGATCTGGCAGACCTTGGAGAGCGTTTTGGGGTAAACGAGACTTTGCCAGGCCAACGTCTGCTTGAAACTTGAATAGCGACTGAGCCCGACTGGGCTGGCTGCCGATCAGCAAGGTTGCCAACAAGGCCATCGTCAACGAGCGCATCTGAGCCCCCTTCATGTCGGTCGATCGCAAATCGTGAAAAGTATAATGCCGCAAATTTGGATTCGTCTTGCCACCAGTGTAACCTATGCCAAGATTTGCTTCCTGCAACGGGATCAGGGCACGATCGAGTTCGCTGCCCTAAATTTTCCTGACTCTAACGTTTTGTATGTAGGAGAATTTGGTTTGTTGTTTGGGGTCTGCAACATGGCTCTCTGCCCTTGAATATCGGTGGTGTCCTTTGGGGACATTCGATGACGATAGCTTGCGTTGCCTGTCACTCGAACGGACCATTGTCCTCGGCCTGAAAGGCCACCACACGACAGCCCAGGGCAAGCGAGAACCGTCCCGCGGTCAAGCGTCGCCCTGGGGAGCGGTCGGAAAAGAAAATGTCGCCCTGAAAGGGCAAAACACTCGTCGGATGAGGTTGTCTTGCCCTTTCAGGGCTTTCGTGTACAGCCAGCAGGCACAGGTTATGACTCAACATCAAAAACCGCCCCGGATGGGGCCGGCTTCGATAGCTCGGGGCGGAAGCCCCGAGAAAGCCTATTTGGTCTGACCAGCGCTAAAAAAAATCTCAACCTCTTCGCGAAAGTTTGCAAAGTGCAACCTTTAAACAACGGCCAGGTTCAAGACTTACGGCGTCGACCTGCTAACATCAGCGATGAAACCAGCAATACCAAAGCAGAGGATGGTTCGGGAACTGCTGAAACGGTTCCCGTAAATGCGACTTCGGCAATTCCAACGCGGTCGCCACCATCGGCAGCTTCAAAGTGATTATCCAAAACTTCCATGGTAATGAAGTTGGCCGAGGTTGGCGTCAAGCCAATGATGGTTGCCAAATCAATCGTGCCCGGCAGAGGAACCGAAACGGTTTGGCTGCTATCGGTTGTCGTGCCACCATCGGTGGAAAAATCCAACCTTACCTGGGAAACCGCATTGCCGTTGGCAGCGCCAAAGTGGTATCCCCAGACAGCAATTTGATCGACGTCGAAAGTGCCACCCAGATCGAAATCAAAAATGACTGATCCATCACCGTCAATAAACCAGTCTCCGCCGGCCAGCCCCGCATCGATCGTGGCCCAGGCGTTTCCTGGAGCACCTAGCTGGACGGCAGCATGGGAAACTGTGGCCAGATTGGATTCATCAGCCAACAAGGTTGCACTCAAGCCGGAGCCATCAATAATCCGGTTTTCATCGTCAAGAAAAAGCCCGGCTTGCTCGGTCGCAGTTCCGACGTAATTGACGCTGGCAACGTCGATCACGTCCGCATTCACAGTGACAGCAATGGCGGCCAGGATTGCCAAGGAGAAAGTCAAGGTGCGCATCAATTCATTCCTGCAGAAAATACAATAGTGGTCTTTGAATTATCGAATCGATCAAGTTCAAGCAGAAGTTAGATAGCTTACCATGCAATAATGGCCGATTGAAGCCATCAACGACAACAACGCCCGCAATCGATTGCCAATCATGGTGTGCCCCAATGAGCCGGGCTGCAGCCGAGCACCAATTAAACCCAGATATCCGAGGTGCAATCGCCTCCGGGGAAGCGAATCTCATGGGCTCGCGCCGGACCGTTGGGTTCTTTGCCAAAGTCGACAAAGAAGTCTTCGTTGACTTTCAAGCCGCCGTTTTCGGTATCGCAGTCCAACTGCATCATGTACGAACCTTGCTCGGCCATCTTGGGGTAGAACTGGTTATCCCAGGCACTGAATAACGAGCTGGTCACGTACAGTCGCTTGCCGTCCAGGCTCAGCTGCAGCATTTGCGGCGCTCCGACCAGTTCCCGCCCTTTCACGTCAGCCGGTTTGCCCAGCACGCCGCCCAACCAAACCTGCCCCGTCAATTTTGGGTTGGAAGGATCGCTGATGTCGTACTGACGCAAGTCGCCGTGCAACCAGTTGGAGAAATACAAATACTTGTCGTCCAGCGACAACACGATATCGGTGATCAAGCCGGGAACCGGGAACGGCCAGCCCTCTTTCTCAATCGGGTCAACCTGAATGATTTTCTGGACGTCCCAGTCGTTGTCCTTTTTGTGCCAATGCCAGACCGAACTGCTGAGCGCGGCGCCGACGAAACCGTGAGTGCTGTCCGGGTTGTGGTGGAAGCGAACCTCCAGTGGAATCATTCCTTCTTCACCCAGGTCAACGGACTTAACGATCTTGTGATCTTTCCAATCCCAGAAGTGAATCTGCTTGCCGTACTTTCCATTGGCGGCATCCTCGGGATTGAAGCCCTGGGAAAATGTTTTCGGCGCACCCCATTCGCTGCTGACCATCACGTTATGGCGCGGCTGGTACCAATAGTCGTAATTGAACTTCATTCCGCTGGCATCATTTTCCCAACGGCCTTTGATGTTGAAGTCCTGGTCCAGCAACAGGAATCCACCCGGACCGTTTCCATTGGCGTCGCCGAGCATGGAAATCATGACTTCGCCCGAAGCCAAACAGTGCACCGTGTGTGGTGCGCTCAAGTTGACTTTTTGCTTGATCGTTTCCGGTTCGATCACCATGTGGAGCTTGGGCGCTTTCGGATCTTCGGTGTCGACGATGTGAATCCGCCCCGATGCGATTCCTGGCAATACAATAAACCGACGATGGCGGGAGTCGTCGCCGTGACAACTGCTGCAAGCGTTCCAGCCGAAGTGATGTAGCTCGTCACCGACGTTCGGCATCTCCAGCCGATGGATGACCGTTCCATACGTCTTGGAATCCGGGTCGACATCGACGGTGGCCAGGTAATCGGGCTTGTTTGTTTTGGTCCCGACGTATAACGCTGGCAGATACGCCAGTGTTTCCCGCGGGGCTTGCATCGCATCTTCGACCGTGGCGTAAGTTCGATCACAGCAGGCAGCATCCTGGTTGTCACCGTCTTGCTCGCCATGTGCGTGCGTCATGGTCTGCTCAGTTTCCACACCACAGCCGACCAACAAGGTTGATCCGATCGATGCCGAGGCTGCCACCGCGGCACTCGTCTTGAGAAATTCGCGACGTTTCATCCTGCTCTCCCCTGCCCTGTCTAAACTTCTGGATACGAATGCCCGTCATTGTACCGGGAGAGGGCGCGGAAATGCCAGCGCTGCAAGCAAGTCAGGTGGATTCCAATCGCAACTCGGTGCCTGCCCGCGAGCTAGAGTCCGGGAAGTGTTGAACCTTGTACCGCAACGTTTCAGTTTGAAGTTGCGGTTTTTTGGAAACCCGACGCGTAAGCGAGGTAGAAACACGTTTCGGTGTAGCCCTCGCTCACGCGTCGGGTTTTCATTCCCAAGCAAAAACTGCATTGGTGCAACTTCTAAACGTTTCAGGCCCCCAATTGGTCGCCGGCGCGCTGTCGTGAAGGCTGTTTGCCATTACCAGGCCAGCCTAAACGATCGGTTGCCACGTGATATTGAGGATCTTCGGAAACGCTGACTTCTACCAGATCGCCGGCCTGATCGAGCAACGCTTGGCATTCGGGGCTGAGGTGAGTCAAATGCAAGCGTTTGCCGACACTTTCATACTTTTCCGACAGCACCCGAATCGCTTCCAGTCCAGATTGGTCATAGACGCGGGTATAGTAAAAATCGACAACCACATCGTCAGGGTCCGAAGCTGGCTCAAACAGGTCCTTGAACGAAGTTACTGAAGCGAAATACAACGGTCCGTGCAACTGGTAAATCTTGCTGCCGAATTCGTTGTGCTTGATGTCGGCCCCCAGATGCGACGAATGTTGCCAGGCGAAAACCAATGCGGAAACGATCACTCCCAGGATCACGGCCGTTGCCAGGTCATGCATCAACACGGTATAGCCAGCGACCAACGTCATGACCAGCATGTCTGCCTTGGGCATGCGTCGGAACATTTTCAGGGAAGCCCACTCAAAGGTTCCGATCACGACCATGCCCATCACGCCGACCAGTGCGGCCATCGGAATCTGTTCAATCAACGGAGCCAGAAACAGTACAAACAACAGCAAGCAAACCGCGGCTGTGATTCCCGACAAGCGACCACGGCCCCCCGAGTTAACATTGATCAGCGATTGACCGATCATCGCACATCCTCCCATGCCGCCGAACAGTCCACAGGTCAGGTTGGCCACGCCCTGGCCAATGCATTCGCGATTGCCACTGCCTCGGGTTTCAGTTATTTCGTCAATCAGGCTTAACGTCATCAATGATTCGATCAACCCAACGCCGCAGAGAATGATCGCGTACGGAAAAATGATCTGCAGCGTTGCCCAGGTCATCGGGACCATCGCGTATTGCAGAAAAAACGGCACCGGCAGGCCGCCGCTGATTCCGGCTTGTTCTGCGGCAAACGGTTCATCGATGCCTTCGGCAGAAAGGCTGGTGTCGTTGCCAGCGACCGCCATTTCATGGCTGACCAATTGCAGTTCCGCCGCACCGGTTGAATCGCCATGCAGCGCCGCGTGGCCGTGCGCGTTGGCAGCGGCCACCGTATTGGTATGCAGCATGTCTCCCACGGTGGCGACGGCATTGCCATCGGTACCCAGCATCATCGACGAGTTGATCCCCAGCGAAATCAGGGTCACCGTTGCGATTGCCGCCAGCGAAGCCGGAACGGCTTGCGTCAGTTTGGGCAGCAACCAGATGATCCCCATCGTTAACCCGACCAGGGCCAGCATCAGGAACAGCCGAGGGCCGGTCAGAAAAACCAGTTCTCCATCGGGGCCCAGTGTTTTAAAGCTGCCGATTTGAGCCAGCAGAATCACTGCTGCCAAACCGTTCACAAACCCCAGCATCACCGAATGCGGAACCATGCGAATGAGTTTCCCCAATCGCCCGATTCCAACGGCGATCTGCAGCAGACCACACAGCATCACGGTGGGGAACAGGTATTCGATTCCGTGCTGGGCGACCAATGCGACCACGACGACCGCCATCGCTCCGGTCGCGCCGGAAATCATGCCTGGACGACCGCCCAATACAGCAGAAATCAAGCCGATGAAGAAAGCGGAGTACAGGCCTATCAAAGGCGATACGCCGGCGACAAATGCAAACGCGATTGCTTCGGGGACCAGCGCCAAGGCGACCGTAATTCCAGATAGCAAGTCGTTTTTAATCGATCCGTCTTTGCGGCGAAAAAAATTCAGCATCAATTTTCCAGGAGTGTTGGGACGCGGTAATCGAAGTCAACTTATCGCTTCACTGCAGCGCCACGTTTTGCCGGAGTTGAAATCGTGGCTGCCAAGGCAGACTTTGATGGAAATGATCAGCGATTTGGATTCCGGGAAAATGGAGCCCAGGCGACAGGCGAGCTGATCTCGATAGCGAGAGTGGAGGTGGACTATAGACGCAATGTCAGATTGGTCAACGTGGCTTTGGCGGGGCGTAGTCCTGTATTAACCGAGGTTCAATGCCGATCTCCTGAACCTGCATCCAGCGATGGGAAATGATCCAACGTTAACCGGCTTTCGGGTGCCCATTGCCCACCTTGGCTTTTTCGTGCTGGCAGGGAACGCGACGAGGCCAGAACATGGGATTTTTTTGAGACCAGACGGATAAGTCCCGTTAAAGCGGAAATAACGTTTTCCATGCCTGGCAGCACTATTGGTCGGTCGACAAGACCTGGCGGATTTTCTGGTCCGCGACATCACGCAAGTCCTGAACCACTGAATTGTCAGGATCCAGTTTCAATATCTGGCGGCAGTCGGATTGAACCCGTAACCAGTTTTCTCGTTGTTCATTCAGGACGCAGCGATTCCAATATGCGTCAACCAAATGCTGCTGGGTCTGATCAGCTTCCGCAAGTTCGATCCATCGTTCGATCCATGGCTCTGCTGCGTCAAGCTTCCCATTGGCGATGGTCAGCAGGCTGAAAACACGGGTTTTGTCGACAGCCATAATTTGCGCAGGATCAATTTGATCAATGGCTCGAAGCATCTGTTCGGTATTACTTTCAACATCTACCTTTTGAATCAGGGCCAGGCTGGCCGAGGTAGCAAAGATCCCTTTGTGGGCCAGTTGGGTCGACTCACGCAAAAAACTGCCTGAACTAAGGGCTTGTTCGTATTCGTGGCGAGCGCGTTGATACGCCATCACGGATTCGTCGGGATCGATCGTTTCTCCGGTGTTCCTACCCTTGTGGATCGAATCAAGCGTATGCTTCAAACGGTAATTGCCAGACACAATCAATAGCGTGGCTTCCGGGTGAATCTTCGATAGACTGGCAATGGGGGCAAGAATCTGATCGGTGGATTGGTTGTCCAGCTGTTTGCCAAGCAAATTAATTGTGGTGTTAACTTTCAGTGGAAGCCGCCAGGCTCTGGCCGTTAGCAGTTCGGCATGTTGGTCGCGGAACTTTCGCAGTAAGTCGGCTAGCTCGTCCATGTCCAGTTCGCCTGCGCCTGTGTCGACTGCGAATTGAGTTCGTGCCAAATGCAAAAACTGAATCCCGGCGAGCCACCGGTCTTTTTCACTCGCTTTCAAACTCGCGTCATGAACAACTTTCTCCGCCTGTTCCAACTGGCCGATTCCAGCCAGAGAAAGGCTTAGTAAAAGTTTCAAGTCCTGAGATTCAGGGAACAACTCGAGCCCGATATCAACTTCCCGTTTGGCCTGTTCGAATTCGGCCAGCGACAGCAGCGAATAAATCAGCGATCGCCGGGCAATAAAATGAAATGAATCTCGCCGGGTCGCGAGACGGAATCTGGCGATTGCGGAAGGGGTGTCCTCGGCCAACATCGCCTGAGCATAGTGCAGATCCGCTCCGGATAACCCGGCAACGGCATCGGTTAGCAAGGCACGAGCTTGGTCATCCGAGGTGGCGAGTTCGGCTTGCCACAGCTTCAAGCAAGCTTCGGTTTCAGCGTCCGCGACCTCGATTTCCGTCAGGATTTTCGCAGCCTGTTTGTGTTCCCGAAGGATCACCAATGCGGCAACCTGTTTTAGTTTGACAGCCGATGGGTCATGGCAACCCATCTCGAGTGCACGATTAAAGTGTTCAATCGCGATATCCAGTCGGCCACGTTGCATCGCCAATGCGCCAGTGTCGACTGACGCCTGCGCCAACAACGTCCTGGTCGTCGACTCCGCTCGTTGCGCGCGGTCTCGCTGTTGAGCGACAGAAACCAGCTGGGTGGCGGCTCCAATCAGAAACACGACCGCAATGATCAGGCCCAACACGGCGGTGGCGAGAACCGGTGACCGGTTGCACCATTTAACCAATCGTTCAGCGACGCCAGGGGGACGCGCATGGATGGGGCGGTTGTCCAATAAACACTTCAAGTCGATCGCGAACGCCTCGGCTGATTGATACCTGTCGGCCGGGTGCTTTTCCAGGGCCTTGAGGATGATCGTTTCCAGATCACGAGGAATTGATTTGTTGATTGACCGCGGCTGGTCCGGCGGCCGATGAATCACCTGGTGAATGACCGACTCGACGGAGCCATCAAATGGGAGTCGTCCACAGACTAATTGAAACAACACGGCCCCGAGGCTGTAAACGTCACTTCGCGGGTCGGCTTGCCAACCTCGCCCAGCCGCCTGTTCGGGAGACATGAACGCTGGCGTCCCCACCAAGTCGCCTTGGCGTGTCAATTGGATCGATGACTCACTGGTCGCCAGGCCAAAGTCAATCAACACAGGTTGGTCGTCGTGGAACATGATGTTGGCGGGTTTGATATCGCGGTGAATCACACCGGCCTGGTGACAGTGTTCCAGTGCCAAAGCCAGTTGGTGAACGATTTCGACGGCACGTTTGATTTCAGTAGGTTGTTCAGTCAGCTTTTGTGCCAGGTTTTTA
Source organism: uncultured Pirellulaceae bacterium (assembly GCA_964545005.1). Classification (GTDB taxonomy): domain Bacteria; phylum Planctomycetota; class Planctomycetia; order Pirellulales; family Pirellulaceae; genus Mariniblastus. The sequence goes on along the minus strand of CAZJEK010000017.1, from coordinate 17,191 downwards.
CCTGCCAACCTTTGGCTGACAATATAGCCGGCACCTTGAATCGTGCCGGTACGGAACACCGAGATCACGCCCGGATGAGAAAGCCTGGCCAACGCTGGCCCTTCTCGTTTCAGCCGCTCCTGAAAATCGAATTTTGTTTCATCAGAAAACGAAAACACCTTGAGTGCGACTTCCCGGTCAAGCTGGGAATCCCAGGCTGAGTAGACGACGGAAAATGCGCCTTGACCAATACGTTTACCAATTCGGTACCCGTCCACCACCATGCCTTCGGGCAGGGTGTGCAGTGGAGCAGCGGGAGCAATCCGGTTGGCTGCGGATAAAACCCAGTCGGGTAGCGATGGGAAGCGCTGCTGTAATTCGGTCTGGTTCGGCTTTTTTCCGACTCGACCGCGAAGGTCGAACTCCTGTTCAATCAGTTCCCGGTAGACTTCATCATGCGAACTCAGTTCCGGAAACCGAATCAAGTAGGGGGCCAGATTAGTCACTCGATCGGCACGCAGCTCGGCTTCAAATTCGACAAGCACCAGCTCTTTCAGCAACTGGAGCCGATCGTTTCCAGTGAATTGTTGCCAGACACTTTCAATCGACGGCGCGCCAGGTTGGTTCAAGGCCTGCTCGAATTCGAGCAATATTGGTTCGTGCTGTTGCCAGTGGTCGAGACTCATGGATCGACCATCAGATCGGTACCGATTTTCTGCACCAGCGCAATGCCCCGATTAACCGTTCGCGTCGAAATGTTCAACTGGTCAGCGATCTCTTGAATCGTTGCCCCCTGCATCCGCAAGCGGAATACGTCCTGGTGTGTCGCGGGAAGCTGTTGAAGAATCAATTCAATGATCTCATGAAACGCGATGACCGAGGATGCCGTCGGAGATTCGAGTTCTTGAACGCCGACAACTCCGGATTGATCGCATTCCAGCTTTGCATCACGGCATTGGCGATGGTGAAAACGAATCGCTTGTTGGATTTTTCGATAGGTGATCGTTGCCAGCAGCCGCCAGATATCGGCGGTTTCAGAAAACTGAAATTTTCCCGCCTCGTGACGTGAGAAGAAACTTCGCAACGCAGATTGAACGATGTCGGCGGCATCGACGCGTCGACGCAGCTGGTCGGGCAATCGGGACTCAGCCAGACGAAGCAAACGGTGTGCATACCGGTTGAAGGTTTCGTCCTCGTAGCCTTCCTGGGCGTCAACCAGCTGTTGCCGCCATCGACTGTCCTCAATCATGCGCCTGCATTACCTGTGAAATGACCATTAACCGCTGCTTCCAGAATAGCAAAAAAGTATTCTCAAATCCCATTTTTTGTGTCGCACTTGACCACCACAAAGCAATCAACCTTCCAGCCTATCCGTATTAACCCGTTCAGCCCCTCCAATGGGCGGTTGCCGTCCGGTGTCACGGCAGCGGTCTGCGCCAATTTGCATTCTTGGATACTCGCATGACTCTCAAATCAAACTTACTGTGGCTGGCATTGGTCATCTTGGTCGGTTCAGCCAATGTTGGATCAGCGGACCTGATTACCACATTCAGTAGCGCCGCTGATTTGAACTTTGGCAACCACGTGGTCTATGCCATCGACTTCCCCGGCGCCGGCGGCACGGTCAACGGCGTGACATTTACTGATGAAAACGCCCCCGGCGTCACCGTCAACTCAAACTTCTTCCCAGACCCCTGGGGAGCGGCCCCTGACTACGGAGCCACAGCCGACGACGATGCGCTGGAGTCGATCATGGGCGGAATCCGGGCTGGTTTGAACGGAGGATCGGTGTCCATCGATTTGGCAGTTGACCCGGGGGTGCAATATCGGCTGCAAATGATGTTTTCAGACAACTTCTGGACGTCCTCCGGTCAGCGATCGTTCGATGTGTCAATTGAAGGCCAGGAAGTGCTGACCGACTTTGACATCCTGGCTGTGACCGGAAACTGGTCAGGGCAACCGACTGTCGGGGCGCTGTACGTCAGCGACCTGGTTCAGGCATCCGACGGCGTTCTGTCGATTCAGCTGGATCCTGGCAGTGGCGTTCATCCGGATACCAATCCATTGATCAATGGATTGACGCTGACGGCTGTACCGGAGCCGGGTGCGGCTGGTCTGTGGGCGATCGGAATCCTGGTCCTGGCTGGCCAACGCCGCCGGAAGGAACGTTCACTCTGAGGCCGCATCCAGCAAGACCAGGGCCGCCAATTTGGCTTTGGGTACCAGGCTTTCTGGAACCAGAAATTCGTCGAAGCTGTGGATCAGTCCGCCGATCGGACCGAGGGAGTCGACGTTGGCCAAGCCGGCGGCAGCAAAT
>CAZJEK010000017.1:0-14885 GCA_964545005.1 uncultured Pirellulaceae bacterium | reverse complement strand
CCCACGCCTATTCGGCGTACACCCGGGGTGAGGTCCCGTCGCTGGCGCCGCCGGTACCTTGCCAGTTGATGCTCATTCCGAGAGCCAGGCCGCAACGCTCAATCCGTTGTTGAAGCTGTTCCATGTCAGGAGTAATCGGTTTGGGCGGCGACGTGAATTTGCCAAATCGCTGGACGCGAATTCCATCCTGTTGGTCGAAGCGTTTGGTCAGGTCGTCAAGTTGTTGTTCGACCGCTTGTTGCTGCTGTGGCGTTTTGACTCGAATGTTGACCCGAACAATGCACAGGTCGGGAACTACATTCAGCGCGCCGCCTCCCGAAATTCTGCCCACGTTGAAGGTCACTTCTGGATCGACATTCAATTCATCGATGGCAACGGCCAGCTTCGAGGCCGCGGTAATTGCATTGCGACCTTCATGAAATGCGCGGCCCGCATGAGCAGATTTTCCACGTACGATAAACCCGAAATTACCGACCCCTTTGCGCCAGGAAACCAACGTGGAGTCATCAATCGCCGGTTCGAACAACAGTCCAAAGTCGCAGCGCGATGCGACATCGGCAATAATCTGGTTGCTTCCTGGAGAACCAATTTCTTCGTCCGGATTGATCAGGACCTCCCAGCCAATCTGATCCGCCAGCGGACTGGCTTCCAGGGCTTTGAGCGCGTATAGCATGACAACCAATCCACCCTTGGCATCGGCCACACCCGGTCCATTCATCGTTCCGTTGTCCAGCATGCGACATTGCTGGAATGGGCTGTCAGCGGCATACACGGTATCCATATGGATGCACAACGCGACCTGGCGATTAGCATCTGGGCGTTTGCGAATGTGAATCGCCTGACCCAGGGGTGATTGAACTTCGTTGCCCTGCGGATCAACGTCCGTTTGGGGCTGGCAATCCAGCAAATTCAACTCGCCGCCCAGCGTAGCATACGCATCTATTAATTGCTGTTTGACCGCCGCCAGGCCGTCCAGGTTCATGGTGCCGGAGTTTTGATCGCACAAGGTTCGCACCAACTCGAGCATCTCGTGCTGTTTGTCGTCGAGGATTGCCAGGTGGTGCAGGAGAGAATTCATGATTGATCGGTTGCGATTCGGGCGACGAATGAAAGCCGAATTTTATCGATGGAAGGATGAGCCGTCAGCCCGCCAGGCGTGTTTTTAAAAGCTCGCGTCGGGAACCAGCAGGGGAAAACCACAGAGACATAGAGTCCACGGAGGAGCCCTTCGAACAGCTCTGTGATCTCTGTGATGATTTTTGGCCGCTGAAAAGTCTGCTTGACGTTTACTTCACGTCGGTCGTCATCGCTTGCCGCGGATCATTGGGCTCGCATACCAACGTTTTCACGTCCTCGCCCCGAGTCCACTGGATCTGGTTGATCTGGTCGTCGTTGAGTTCGAAAAAGACTCGGTTTTCAATCGTCCAGTCGTGTTGGGCTGTCGCGCCGGGAACTTCGAAAAACAACCACACCTGTTTCAAACTCGCCTGGTGGCCAACCCAGCGGATCGTCAAGCCCGAGCGCTCGTTTTCGGCTTCGCCAGCGGTTGATTTCGATTTGGAGTCCGACGGTTTCGCTGGCTCCTCGGCCGCTGTCGGCTTGGCTGGGGATGTTTTCACCAGGAGTGTCGACTTTTGTCGTGGACGAATTCGAAACTTGGCATCGATGTACTTGGCAATCATCGAGTCCAGATCCGCAGCAGGCTCTTTCTGCAAGTCGACTAACCGCCCTTGTTGACGTTGGAGGACCTGTTCCAGATCGGTTGGCCAAACGCACATTGCAACTTCGAAGTTGCCACTCTGCTGGTTGTATTCGACTTCGGCCAAGCTGATGTGGTTGGGGTGCCAGGGTTGTTCCGCCGTCGCAACTCCGGCCAACAGCAGAATCAACACCAGCGGCAACAGCCAGACGCCGAGCGACGCTGGCTGAAGTCGCTGCGATGAATATGAAGCGGTCACGCCAGGCATCTTATTGCTCCTGTTGATCACCGTCAGTTTTCTTTTTCTGACGAGCTTCCCGTTGTTGGGCATCACGCATCGGGTTGCCACCGCCACCGCGGAATGAACGCCGAGACGATTTGTACAATTCAAATCGCGACTTGTTCAGTTGCGGTGGGAAAACATTGTTCCCCAGGTCAACGTCGGCCGTTTCCAGACGGGGGTCGAGGATGAATGATTTCACGGGTTTGTCAGTGACGACCAGTTTGGTGATTTGCTGGTTGTCACGTCGCCAGATTTCAGCGGGATAACGGAACTGCTGTCGGCTGCCGTCCTCAAAAACTGCGTCGATAATCACGGGCATCACCAATCCGCCGCGATTTTCAATATCAATCACGTAGTAGTTACGTTGGTCGGCCAGCATGCCCTGCTCTTCTTCGGACAGGCTATTGAAGAATCGTTGGTATTCCCGACGCTCCTCCGGAGTCACGTCCAACGGATCGTAGTCGTTGTAGAAGTCGTTCAGCTCCGGATACTTGTCGGTTCTTTTGGGCAGCGGCTGATTGCGCTCCTGGCTCAGCGTTGTCGGTTCGCTGTCACGTTGGTCACGCTGGATTTTTTTCTCAATGTCCGGATTCTTGGTGTCGACATTCAGCTGTCGGATCTCAGCGATTGCCAGATCGACATGGTCGGTGGAATAAAACCAGCCTCGCCAGAACCAATCCAGGTCAATCCCGGACGCATCTTCCATGGTGCGGAAAAAGTCAGCTGGTTGTGGCCGTTTAAATTTCCAACGCTGAGCATATTCCTTGAATGCAAAGTCAAACAGTTCGCGCCCCAGAATCGTTTCACGCAGAATGTTCAATGCTGTGGCAGGTTTGGAATAGGCGTTGGGCCCGAATTGCAGGATGGAGTCCGAGTTGGTCATGATCGGAACCTGGTTCGAACTGCGCATGTAACGGACGATGTCCTGCGGCTCTCCCGAACGCGAGGGATAGTTTTCTTCCCATTCCTGTTCGGCCAGGTACTGCAAGAACGTGTTGATGCCCTCATCCATCCAGGTCCACTGGCGTTCGTCAGAGTTGACGATCATCGGAAAGTAGTTGTGACCGACTTCGTGGATGATCACGCTGATCAGACCGTACTTGGTGCCAGCCGAATACGTTCCATCACTGCTGGGCCGTGGGCCGTTGAAGCAGATCATCGGATACTCCATGCCACCCACCGGACCATTGACCGAGATGGCAACGGGATAGGGGTAGTCAAACGTATACCGGGAGTAGACTTCCAGGGTGTGGATGATCGCATGCGTGGAGTACTTGCTCCACAAAGGTTCGCCCTCGTTGGGGTAATACGACATCGCCATCACGGGGAATTCGCCCATGTTGTGCTGCATCGCATCCCAGATGAATTTTCTGGAAGAAGCCCAGGCAAAGTCGCGAACTTGATCGGCTTTGAAGATCCAGGTCTTGGTGCCGGTGGGCGATCCCGCTTGATTCTGTTTGGCCTCTTCGGGAGTGACGATAAAGACCGGTTTCTCGGCGGTCTTGGCTTCGACCAATCGCTCCCGTTGAATTTCGCTGAGGACCTGGTCGGGATTGAGCAGGACCCCTGTCGAGGCGACGATGTGATCGTCGGGGACGGTGATTTGAACGACGTAGTCGCCCATTTCCAGAGTGAACTCACCGCGACCAAGAAACTGTTTGTGTTGCCATCCGGTGTTGTCGGTGTAGGCGCACAATCGGGGGAACCACTGAGCAACTTCGTAAATGTAGTTGCCGTCTGCTTCGAAGAACTCACAACCACTGCGGCCACCGACGACGGCGGAGTTGTTGATTTCGTAGTCCCAGTCAATTTCAAAGTCGAAGGTTTGCCCCGGATCAAGCGGCTGCGGCAAATCAACTCGCATCATCGTTTTGACAATCGTGTGCTCCAGCGGCCGATTGGTTTTGGTGGCCACACAACGCGTGATTTTAAAACTACCGTCGAAAGTCTCACGAATTTTCATCGCCTCGACAGCCTGGAAACTCATCCGGTCCAAGTCACCATCGGTAGCGGTGAGCTTGGCATCCGAGTCCGGGGCGTGGATGTTGGCGTCCAGCTGGAGCCAGAGATACTTGAGTTTGTCTTTGCTGTTGTTGGTGTAGGAGATCTTCTCTTTGCCATAGAGATGTTGCTGTTCATCATCCAACCGAATGTCGATTTCATAGTCGACTTTTTGTTGCCAGTATTGGTGGCCCGGAGCACCGGATCCCGTACGCGACGTGTTGGGCGTCGGCAGGATTTCTTCCAGCTGACGAAACTTGTCTTCCTGAGAAAACTTCTCGGTGTCGGTTTGGGCTTGGAGCGCTGATACGAAACAGCAACAAAGCAAGGCAGCAAAAAGTGGTCGGATCATGTTGGCAAACAGCGAGTGGGAGTCGAGGGACCTGGTCTTGTTGTCGGTTGCGACGTGCCAAGAAACAAGTATTGGGCACGAAATCTTAGCTTGCATCCTATTTTGGCAACCGCAGGTTTGCAATTCAGCTTTTCCAATCGTCGCTGCAGGTCACGGGAATTTCCGAATTTAACGCCATGCGGCGCCCAAATCGTGGGATCGATTACGTTTCCCCGTTCGAGGACCGAGAAACGAGGATCAAGACTTGCCCGTTTTCCAAGTCCAGGCCCTGGGTGTTGAAGGCTCACGCAGAGCCGCAGAGACGCAGAGTGGAGTGGGAAAGAAAGCCGTTTCCGGGTGATATTCACTTCTTGGCTAGGTAAGCGAGATTTCGCAATGAATACCACTCACCGCTTGCTTCAACAAGGTTTGCAGACCATATTTCGACCTCCAAATTCTCGGGGCGGCAATGAAGCTGCAGGACGAAGAAGGCATTTACTAATCGGCAATCAGCGGCCTGGCCAGATCTGCCAGTTCTTCGGCCGATTCATAGACCGCGCAGATTCCATCGGGCAATGCATCGTGAAGTTTTTCGAATCGCTCGGTATCCAGCGGTTGTTCGGGAAGGTTGCGGATAAAGACTCCGCTGATTTGTTGCGGGAACTGGCGACATACCTTGCGATAGATCTTGGGGTCTTTCTCCCCGGAGTCTCCGATCAAAATAAACTGACGTTGGGGCATGGCCAGCAACAGCTTTTGAATTTCGACCGCTTTGCCTTTTCGCTCGATGATCAGCTTTTTCAACAGCTGATCGCGGAGTCGAAAGTTCCTCAAATGCATCGTGCCCGCAGGAAAGCCCAGCACGGTATTGATCGACTGAAGGGCGTCGAATAACTGCCACGGGCTGGACGAAACATAATGAAAGGCGAGTCCCTCCTGGTGCCACTGGCGATAAAGTTCGGCCATCCCTTCGATCCCCCGGAATTCGCGGAGGAACGTATTGACCAGTAGCGCACGCTTGTCGCTGACCTGGGAATGCTTGATCGTGTCATCGATGTCAGAGATCACGCTCAAGCCGCGTTGAGGAAACAGGTGGACCTGGCCTTGCGCAAGCACGCGGTCATTTTTTTGCGAGCAGACGCGAAAGTCGACCCGGCTGCCGTTGCGGCAGCGATCCATCAGATCGCCGGGAACAAGCAGAGTCTCTTCGAATCGTCCGTTTTTACGGGTCCTTTTTCGAATTGGAAACTCACGATCACCCAGATATACCGAAACCGGGATCCGTTTGGAGGCTTCAGCCATGAAGGGGTTGATGCGCGTGATAAACGTGTCGCTGCGGAGTTCGCCAGGAGTAGCTCGCATGACATTTCCCAACATGCGAATCATGATCCGCTGCCGCCGCGTGAACACGATCGGGGTTCGGAAAGCCAACCCCGAGACCGATACCAGCCAATCGTCCCCGACGGGATAGCCCAACCCGGGATAAACCGTCATCGACAATTGAGTGTCATTGGATGCCATGGATTGGATCATCGGTCGAGTCTAGCTGGTCGCGCCCGGGAGCCCTGTTGTTCGTCTGTTACCGAACATTATTAGATAAACGCGATCAAAACTTTCAATATGGCCGGGCACGAAAAAAGGCGTCCCGCGAACGGGACGCCTGATGTTTGCAAGCTGTTTCAGCGTTCCAGCTGGAGGCGAGTTAGTCCCACCACCACTGACCATCTTCCAGTTCATCCAGCGAAACGCCTTCCCGGGCCTGGTCGATCTGGCCTTGTTCGTCAATCTTGAGACGATCTGAGTTGAAGGCAACTCGGGGCTGAATGCTGACTCCACCAGCCAGTGGAGCCATGAAGTAACGGCCTTTCCAAACGGCATTGGCAATCGGAGCAACTTGAGTTGCAGCTTCAAATTTCTCAACCGAATAAGCGTTTTCATCGCCGAAGACGGCCATGTCCCAATCAGCTTTTTCGTACAGGTCCATCTTCTGAATGAACGCTGCTACCAGCGACATGTCGATGACGTTGCGGAGCTCACCCCAGATCGGCTGTTGGCCGGCCAAGGTAGGATAGGCTTTGGTGAACGTGCTGCAGAAGATCCGGCTGGCTTTGCTGGTGCCGCCCGTATTCTGGCGTTGACCTTGTACCAGTCGTTCGTCTTCGCCGACCAGTTTGACGCCGCTGCCTGACAATTGCATTGCTGTGCGATCTTGATTCACCGCAACCGAATCATAGTCGGGTTGGAAGAACCAACGCTGCATCGAGTTGCCAGTTTGAGGTGTGGCATTGGCAATAAAACTGGTGACACCAGGGACTCGTTTAAGTCCAATTCCGGCCAGCTTCATCTGGTAGTCAGCTTCGACCATCACGCGAGCAAAATCGGTTTTGGGGGAAACGCCACCAACGGTGATTTCCTGCATGCCCAAAGAATCGCAGTAGGCTTTGACCACTTGAGCTTCCATGCCGCGTCGGAACTGACCACTCTGGGCGATATTGGTGTAGGTTTGCTTGAACTTCATCAAGCCTTCCTGAGTCGGATCGATCGAGCAGCTGATCAGCGCTGGCGAGTTCCCACTTGGGCCGTAAGCTCGCAGGGCAACCACCAGGTCTTGCAGTTTCAACGTTGCGCGACCGGTTTGCATGCCGACGATGTAATTGTCAGCACTGCGGAAAAATCCTTCCGCAGGTCCGGCAACCACGATGTCGTTGGTTTCTGGATAGAAGAACACGTGGGTGATCCGAGTCAAACCAGCCAGGTACTCCATTTCCTGTGGGATCGGCTTGCCAGCATCGATCAGTTTTTGAACTTCACGTTCCAATCGAGTGATCGAGACCTTGCGAAATTCGGACGTTTGCTGGAGGTCCTTGTTAAGCGAACGTTGAGCAGCGGCCCAGCGTTGCTGATTCAGAGCGCGGGGGTTTTTAACCACGGCGCGTCCAACCAATTCACCAGCATTGATTTCGACACCACCCAGCGTTTGTCCACCGCCGTTGCCGTCACCATTGCCGCCGTCGCCGCCGTCGCCCGGATCTGTCTGAGCGAGCACGGGCCCGGCCAGAAACAGGCTGAGTGCGATCAGCATGAGTGCATAAAACTTTGAAATTTGGCCAAGCATTAGGTTCTCCTGTCGGTAGCTTGCGTCCCGGGAACGGCCCGTCGGTTTGCCCCGCTACGTCCCTTATTTGTATTTTTCGCTGAATGGAAACCGATTCTGGTTTGCGGACGAGAGACGAACGCAGCCCAGTAATGGGTATTCAGTCAAATATTAGTTGCGAGTTTGGATTGTTACAAGAAATTTCGGGGTTTTCGGCCACTTGAGGTCGGCAAATTGTCACGATCCGGGAATTGCCGGATTTGCCGGTCGTTCGGAGGCCTGATTTGGCTGATGGTGAGAATTTGCTGAATTTGACGCCCGGCAGCGGAAAAAGGTTCCGCTGGCAGCCGTAATCGCCTCCGTTAGACGGATGCCTTTGCCTTTTCAGCCCCTGAGACCGAGGAAGTTGCCCCGACACAGAATTTGCCTGGGAAATGGACACTCGACGTGGAAATGAGTGCTTCACCGTTGCGTGCTGTTTTCCCTCGCTAACGCGTCGGGTTTCCAAAAGTGTGCAATTGCCAATACCCGCGTATCGGTGTCCTCGCAAATGCGTGAGTCCCAGTTTGTGGTATTTGTGGGCCAAATTAAGAAAAAAGCCAACCAAGTTTTGTCACTTGGTTGGCTCATTCGGTTTTTGCTGATTGCTGTCCGGATTAGCGAGACAGGAATTCGACGACCGTGTTCGCGTCAACTGGCAAGCTGATGTCCGAAGCGGTCGGGTTACCGGCAACGGTGGCGGTCAGCGTATCGGTATCAAAGGTGACCCATTCGCAGCCTTCGCCTTCAACGCCCATTTCACGAATTTTCTGGTACAGCTGCAGGACGTTTTTGCGGGGGCGGACCGTAATGACATCGCCCGGGCGAACCATGAAGGAGGGACGGTCAACCTTCTGACCATTGACTCGGAAGTGCCCGTGAGCGACTCCTTGTCGGGCTTGAGGGCGAGTCTTGGCCAACCCGACTTTGCGAATCACATTATCCAGCCGTTGCTCGCACAGCAGCAACAGGTTTTCCCCGGTATTGCCTTTTTGTCGAGTCGCTTTTTCAAAGTAGCGACGCAGCTGTCGTTCGCCCAGACCATAAAAGTGCTTGATCTTCTGCTTTTCCATCAAGGCCATCCCGTAGTTGGATGGGCGACGGAAGCGTACGTGCATGCCTGGCGGTTGGCTGCGGCGCTCGAGTGCTTTGGCAGCACCACTGTTTTCGTAAATCAGGGCCTGCAACCGGCGGTTAACGCGACCTTTCGCTTTTGTATAGCGAGCCATCTTCAAACTCCATCAGAGGTTGGTGAACGTTCGTCTGGCGAAATTGCCGACGAATCCGGCTCTCTCGACACTGCAGTGGCAGGCGGAGGCCAGAATTTGGATCAAGGAATATGTCCAATTCCTCGGAAATCGGCAAGGGCCAATTACGAATTAAGTCCAATTTCCAACAAAAGCGATTATTTTTCCGGCCCAAAAACACGGCGAATTCGCCGTCAGATTAGCCTCTACTTTTCAGATCAATATTCCTCAGTCAAACGGTTTGAAAAATGTCAGCCAGATCAACTAGCTGATCGACGTTAAACTGACAACGTCAGATCGATCGCCGGTCAGGAATCGCCTGGAGTACCACGTGCCTCAATCCGAAAACGACGATTCTCATCAGGAGTCTCTCCACGAGCTGGCTCAGCGAATCGACGAGCAGCCTGCTGCCCTGACCTCCGATTCAGCTGCCGAATCTGACCACCTGACTGCGTCCGAACGAGAGGAATTGGAACGAGTTCAGTTTGCACTCGATTTCATTCACCGGGCCAACCCGACTGCGGCTCAAGGTGCCACCACTCCGGTAACTGACCAGGTGGATCGAGACACGCCGTTTGGGGCGGGGGTGACGCGGGCAACTGAAAATTCCGGCTCCGATTCGCCAGAACCGGCCAGGGTCGGTTCTCAATTTGGTCGGTTCACCATTCTGGAGCAAATTGGTGAAGGTGGTTTTTCGCGGGTATTCAAGGCCCATGACAATCAGCTGAACCGACAGGTTGCGCTGAAGCTGTTGCGTGAATCGTTGTTTTTTTCCGACGAGGTAACGCGGCGATTTCAACGTGAAGCCCAAGCGGCTGCTATTTTGAGCCACCCCAGCATTGTGCCTGTTTTCGACTCCGGAGAGATTGAGGGGCAACGCTATATTGCGTCTGAGTTTTGCGATGGCGAAACGCTGGAGCAGTGGCGGTCTCGGCAACCTGATGCCAAGCTTCCACCTCGACTAGCGGCCCAGATCGTCGCCGTGCTGGCCGAGGCCCTCGAGCATGCGCACCAGCGAGGCATCATTCACCGTGACTTGAAACCGGCCAACGTACTGGTCTTGAACGAGCCAGCATCGTCAGTACCGGTCAGCCAGGGGCAGTCGCTGCAATCACCGGCGGACCGGTTGCGAGTGACCGACTTCGGACTGGCCAAACATGCGGCCGCCACCGACCAACTGGAAACGTCCGAAGGTGCAATCGTTGGGACGCCGGCCTACATGTCTCCCGAGCAAGCCCGGGGGCAAACGGAAATCGATGCGCGATCGGATATTTATTCGTTGGGCAGTATGCTGTACGAGTTGCTGACCGGACGGGTCCCGGTGCTCAAAGACAGCCACTTGGAAACGTTGATCGCGATCAAGAAGGAAACTCCCAAATCGCCACGGCAACTCGAACGAAAGGTTCCACGCGATCTGGAATCAATCTGTTTGAAGTGCCTGCAGAAAGAACCCCGGGCGAGATACCAGACCGCTCAACAACTTGCCGCCGATTTGAATCATTGGTTGGCTGGTGAACCCATCGAAGCCCGCCGACCTGGTTGGAGCGAACGTTCGGTCAAGTGGATCGTTCGTAATCCCGGCTTCACGACCGCGTTTGCCCTGGTTACCACAGCCTTGATCGTTGCCGTCTTCCAATGGCGAGATTCGGCGGCGCAAAGGCAACGAGCTGATCGGCAACTGAATTTAAGCCAACAGGTGATCGAGGAAATGGTGACTCGGGTCGCAGCCGATCCGGAACTGCCGGCCACATTGCGAAGACAAATCACCCAAAATGCCGCTGACCTGCAACAGCAGCTGCTGAACGAATCCGAGGGCGATCTGGAAGTCCGAGCCAAGACCATTCGCGCATACAATCGTCTGGGGCGGCTACTGTTTGACCTGGACGAACAGGAGGCTGCGTTGGTAGTGATCGAGAAGTCGATTGAACTTGGTAAACCTTTTTCCCGGCAATCGCCATTCGATCAACTGTATGCCAGTTCCATGCAGCTCAAGTCAGGCGTCTTAACCGCATTGGAAAAAATCGAGGAATCAAAACGGACCATTGAGGAATCGGAAGCCAACACGTCACCGGATCGATCGATCAAGATCGCCAACTTGTTTTCCCGTGCGATGGCTCATTTGGCGGCGGGTGAGCACGAACAGGCCAGTTCAACATTCGAACAGTCAGCTACATTGATTCAGGACAGCGACCTGAAGGGACCCTCTGCAATTCCCATTGCTCGGACCTTTCAGTTCTGGGGACGTGCGCTGATGGAGCAGCAGGAATTTGAATCCGCTCTGGCCAAGACTCAACGCGCCGGCGAGCTGCTGGACCAGTTCGCCGATAGCAATCATGGCCGAGCCACCATTTTGGAAGATCGTGCTCGCGCCGATCTTCAGCAGGCTGAGATTCTCCTGCGCTGGATTGGCGAACCAGACCTCAACGAACCTGAAGATCTGGCCAAGCTACAACGGTCCCGTGACGTCTTGACCGCCGCGTTGCCGCGACTGAAGGAAGCCAGCAAACTCAAGCCATTGACTGGGCGGCTGCAGGGGCAACTGGTTTACGCGTACTATCTGTTGGTCGCGACCGAGGTATTGGGACAGGATTTTAAGGCCGCTGACCAATGGCTGGTTCAGATGAAACAAGTGGTCGACAACACGCCTAAAGAAATCCAACTTCTCCAGCAGTTGGCAGAAAACCTGATCGAACGGACGCTAACTGTCGCTGACGCCAGGTTTGAAGCCGAGCTGGTGGAAGCAGCGTTGGCACAGCAGCAACAGGCGGCGGAATTGCTGAAACAATGGAAACAGGAGTTCCCTGAATCGGAACGGCTGCAGGAGCTGGAAGCCGAGATGCTCGAGAAATGGCGTGGGCGAACCGAGCAGTAACGGTTTAAACTCGTGGTTTTCAAACTGCCCTGTTCTGCCCGGTGCCGCTCATGTTTGCCCCCCGCCTGTTGACTGTGCTGATCGGTTGTTGTGCGCTGCTGTCGCTGCAAACGGAAGCACCGACCTTTTCGACACCTTCGCCGTTACCGTCGGTCTTGACCCAAAACCCGCTCGATCAACGCGACCGGGAATTGGTGTCGGCCATTTCAACCAGCCAATGGTTGGGGCCGCTGGCGCCAATCGCGATCTCTCCTTTTTTCGGCATCACTTGCCTGGCTGGGCTGTCGCAATATGGAGGCGATTACCTGCCGGTGAATCAATTCGTCAGCCAGAATCCAGTCTTGCAGAGTCCGGCGGTATTCTGGATTTTTCTGGCCCTGACCATCGCCACGTCGTTGCCTCGATTGACCAAGGTCAGCAAGCCGGTTGCTCAGGCAGTCGATCAGATCGAAGCCTATGCCGGGATCATCACAGTGCTGGTATTGAGATTCGCTGTGGCACCGATTGATCTGGAGGTTGATCAGTCGACCGCCATGGTTGTTCAAGCGGGTTTTTTTGAATTCTCTGCGGATGTGTTATTCAGTGTTGCTGCGATCATCAACATCATTGTGATCAACAGTATCAAGTTCTTCTTCGAAGTCCTGGTCTGGCTGATTCCAGTTCCCTTTGTCGATGCGATTCTCGAGGCTGGTAATAAATTGTTATGCGCCGGACTGATGGCAATTTACGCGTGGAGCCCGTTGGTCGCGACGTTGATCAATCTGCTGTTATTTGCGATTTGTCTGTTGGCATTCCTGTGGGTCAAACGCCGCGTCTCATTTTTTCGCGCCATGCTGCTGGAACCTGCGTTGACGCTGTTGATGCCTTCCTACGGGCAACCCAAGTCGAAGAAGCTGGTGGTGTTCAATCAGTCGACGTGGGAGGCATTCCCAGCCAAGTCAAAATTGTTGCTCGAACCTGCCGATGATGGCTGGTTGGTCACCGAAGTCCGCTGGCTGTTGCCGAAACGAAACCTGCGTTTATCAGTCGACGAGTATCAACTGAAATTGCAGCGCGGTTTACTGGTGAACACGATTGCCGTCCGCAAGCGGCAAGCCGATGGCAGCCCCCTTTCTGCCCAGCCGAGTCCGGATGACGAGTGGCTGTATTTATCTCGGCGCTTCAATCAACACCTGGACCAACTGGCTTCGGATCTGAGAATCGAGCTGGCAACCGAACCTGCGTCCGTCAAGGTAAAGTTAGTTTAGAGGCAAGTCGTTTGTTGAATCAGGCTGGGCTAGGGGATCTCACGCAGAGACGCGGAGACGCGGAGTTTTTTGCGTTTACCGTAGGTGCGGATTAGCGTATCTAACGAGTTGAAGAAGACCATCAGTGAATTTGTTGTAGTGTCGCCCTTAGACGTTCTAACGCTTGAAGATTGGAGTGGACGTATGCTAAGTCAATCCGAAATTGATATTCGAAAGTCCGCTTGATTTTAGAGCGGTTTTCTGGCTTTCACATTTTGCCCATCGCTATCAAAGTATTGCCTTCCCGTGGCGAGACTCGCCGGAAACTAACTCTGCGTCTCTGCGGCTCTGCGTGAGATTGTTCTGCTGAAGTCAAGATGCATCGAGACCTCTACCTTTTCTTTCGTATTAGTGTTCCTCTTGAAAATCGCTGATAAGTTTTTGGCTCAGATTGCATTCGTTTCACCAGTGCTATCACAAAACAGTCCACCTAAAGTCTGCACAATCGCTACAGATTGCCAGGCTTGCCGGCACAACCTGTTTGAACTGCCACGAAATGGCAAAACGCGGGTTTTAGCCGTTTGCAACGATCAGTCCGGTTTATCAAAATTGAAGGGAGTGTCCGACTGGATCCAAAAACTGGATTTTGAAGCTTCGGGCTCTAATATTGAATCCGTGTCTGATTCCTGACCTTCGCTGTACAGAAAAATGTCTTTCACAAAAACTGGTCTTTTCGCGCTGTTCACTTTCGCGATCCTGATTCCTGCAACTATTGGTTTCGCAATGCCTCAGGCTGAAGGCTGGAGATTGGTCAAGGTCAAGGCCTATGAGGATGTCCCGGTTGAGAAAACCAGAATGGTCACCGAGACTGACTATCGCACTGAAACGGTGACGATGAAAAAGCCAGTTATTCAAACCGAAACTCGCTACCGGCGACAGGTTGTTAAAAAACCGGTTGAGGAAACCAAAGAGCGAGTCGAATGGCATAAGGTTTATCGACCGGTTACCGAAACCAGGTATCGCGAACAGCAAGTTGAAACCACCAAGTATCGCACGGTGACTCGCTACCGGGACGAAGAATACACCGTCCGGGAGCCCGTGATCGAGACTTCCTACGAAGAAGAACAGTACACGGTTCGCAAACCGGTGACCCGGGAAATGGTCGAAGTGCAGGAAACAACTTCGTATAAACCGGTTGTCGAAACCAAAACTGAATACGTCGCTCAGCCTACGGTGTCGCTGAAACCGGTTTACGATCCCTACTCACGTCCGCGTTTACAGTTGTTGCGGCCCGGTTATTACACCGACCCGGCGACCGGCTTGACGGTTTATCGTCGCGGCGGGCTGCATTGGGCGCAGCCTTCCACCGTGATCCCGGTTGCCGACACGGCACCGACGCTGGTCCCGGAACAGAAAACAGAAACTCGCCTGGTTCCCGAGACGGTTGTTCGCAAGCGGCCCGTCGAGGTTACCGAAATGGTTGAAGAAACCCGGGTCCGTAAGGTACCCGTTGAAGTTGAACGGATGGTGACGCGGACGCGAACGCGCAAAGTTCCCTACCAGGTTGAAGAGCCCTACACGGTCGTCGAGACTCGCAGAATTCCTTACACCGAAACGGTGATGGAAGAAAGCGAAGTCAAACGCGTCGTTCCCTACACCGAAACGGTCATGAAAGAAGTGGTCGTCGAAGAACCCTACGAAGTCGAAGTCGAGCGGTGGGTGCCTTACGAAACGACCCGCAAGGTTCCCTACGAGGTACAACGACCCGTCACGACAACCGAATATCAACGCGTGGCGACGTTCAGATGGATGAAGGTCCGAGTTGATGCCGCAGGCAATGCGATCGGCGAGCCGGTTGAGTTGACAGATTATGATCGGATCGAAGCTGGACTGGAGCCCGCAGCGGACAGCGACGCCGCAGACCAGGTTCCTTCGCTTGAATCTTCAGTACAGGAGACTAGCACGGTCCGGCGTCCCCGCCGCGTCTTTTCTGGCGAAGCGACCCCGGTTGAAGACGTTCCCGAAGACGGGATTCGCCAAAAATTGCAACGGCCAAAGCTGCTGGACGACGGAGCGGACACAGATACACCCAC
>CAZJEK010000016.1:0-35163 GCA_964545005.1 uncultured Pirellulaceae bacterium | reverse complement strand
CTCCTAATTCGCTTCAGGACCCGTGCTGCCCCCGGACCATACCCTCGACTCCAACGATAGCTGGCCGAAAAACGTGCTGCGATTGCATCTTGATCGATCTGCTCCGCGTGCATGAGACTGGTCGCCAGATCAAGACTCATCTGTGTATCGTCGGTCCATCGAAGCTTGCCAGACCGTGTTTTCCCGAGCAATCGCCAAACCAGCCGCTCCAGGAAACGTCCCTCATAGGGAGCGCCAAATGCGTCTCCAGCCGCCAAGCCAAACATCGCTCCTTCAAATTTTTTTCGACTTTTCATCGTGAGCCTGAATTCTGGAATTGACCAACCGGTGCACTAACGCGAATCCGGTTCCTCAGGTTTCCATTCTATTTTCAGCGGCTTGGCGTCAAACTTGCACCCTTGCAACTGAATACTGTCACTGACCTGGTACTCACGATCAGACTTACAATCCTCGGCAATCTACCACAACTCGGCCATCGCTTCCAAGAAAACAAACTTCAACTCCGGCATGACAAAAACACGCCTGCCACTACCGACCAAGTTCAAGAACCACTTGCAAATCCCGAGCTGACATCTGGATCGACTAATGTGTGGTCAATACTCCCAGAAGAACTGTTGGATTTCGCTCACTTTGGTGGTGCGCGTTAACGCCAACTGCAACAAAACGCGCGACTTGGCGGGATTCAATTGATCGGAAACGACAAACCCCAAGCGGTCATCATCAATCTCACGATTTCGTAAAATGGTACCCTCATTGCTGCGTGTGCTGCGGACAACAACGACCCCTTGCGCGGCGGCCCGGGCTAGCGCGTCGAGCGCGACCTGCGCGGCATTGCCGTTACCAACCCCGGCCAGAACCAGGCCCTTGGCCCCCAAATCAACCGCGGCATCGATCAGATCGGCCTGCATGCTGGAAAACGCATAGATGATCTCAACCCGAGGCAGTTCGTCCAGCGATGCGAGGGCATTAATCGAAAAAACGCTGCGATAGGTGTGTACCCGTTGCGGCTTTCGATACATCGTCAGCTGATCGTAAAACATCGCGCCCAGCAGCCCCAGGTCCGACGATTCAAATGCCTGAACGGTAAGCGTATTTGTTTTGGTGACTTCCCGCGCGCCGTGAATAAAGTCATTGGCCACGACCAATACTCCATGCTCGATTGTCTGCGGGGATGCAGCGACCGCCACTGAGTTAAACAGATTCAATGGCCCATCGGCACTCAACGCCCCCGCTGGTCGCATCGATCCGGTCAACACCACTGGTTTGTGGCTATCGACAATCAAGTGTAAAAAGTAGGCAGTTTCTTCCATCGTGTCGGTCCCATGCGTGACCACGACGCCCGATACTTCCGGCTTTCGCAGTTGCATTTCGACCGTCCGCGCGAGATCCAACCAGACCTGATCGTTCATGTCCTGGCTGCCGATCGAAACCAGCTGAATACCGCGCAGATCCGCTAACTGCCCCGCTTCGGGAACTTCTGCAATCAACTCTTCGATGTCAAGCTGTCCGGCCTGGTATCCCATCTTGCCATCGGTCGCAGCACGACCGGCAATGGTGCCTCCCGTCGCTACGATGACGACCTGCGGTTTTTCAGTTGGCATCTGGTTGGTAACTTTCAAGCAAAATCCAATTAAACTAGTGCGTGGTCAGCGATAACGAATGTCGTCGCAAAGACCACTCGACTGGATACCCTCCTGGAACGGATCGTGGGCCAGCAGCATATTTTAACGTAGCTTTGACAGACAAATGATGGCCCAATGAAAAAACTTGACGATGCACAGCCGTATACCGTGGAGCCCGGGGAAGCGATCGACTTGCAGAGTATTCCTACCGATTTTCCGGAAACCAGTTTTGACAAAGAATCGGCAGCGGAACGTTTGCGAATCAACGCCGAACAGATGGCGGAAATGGCCAGGCGGTTATATGCCGAAAACCAACGTTCGATCCTGTTGGTGTTGCAGGGCATGGACACCGCGGGCAAAGATGGCACGATCCGCGCGGTGATGCGAGGAATGAATCCCACCAGCTGCCAGGTGGTATCGTTCAAGAAGCCCAGCGAAGAAGAGCTGGATCATGATTTCTTGTGGCGGGTCCATCAACACGTTCCGCGACGGGGAAACATCGGCATCTTCAATCGGTCACATTACGAAGATGTGCTGGTTGTCCGAGTCCACAATCTGGTTCCGAAAAAGCGTTGGAAAAAACGCTACCAATTGATCAACGATTTTGAACGCTTGCTGGAAGAAACCAATACCCGCGTCGTGAAGTGTTTTTTGCATATCGACAAAGATCGACAACGGGAGCGCTTGCAGGCTCGAATCGACGACGAATCAAAGCACTGGAAGTTCAATCTGGGTGACCTCGCCGAACGCAAACTATGGGGCAAGTACCAGGAAGCGTACGAAGTCGCATTGGAAAAATGCTCTACCGAACACGCTCCGTGGCATATCATTCCCTCCCACCGCAAGTGGTATCGCAATCTCGTGGTCAGCGAGTTGCTGAAGAAAACGCTGCAGGAAATGGATCCTCAGAATCCTCCACCCGAAGGTGACTACCACGGCATCGTGGTTGAATAGCGGGTACGATTTGCGATTGGCTAATTCCGACACCAACGGCTTGCGAGGCTAATGGGAATGCTGTTTGTTAACCTGTGACGAATAAAACGATTGTCCGGTTGGGGGTGTACAGAACCATTTGAGTTCCCCTGTCCATCGAGCGCTGGTAAAATAACACTTCACCCTGGAAGTGCTTGTTCAGCTGGTGCTGGCCGCAGTCTTCAAAACTGTAGGGCCGCATGGAAATCATGGGGCCGGTGGGTTCGATTCCCATGCACTTCCGCCATTTAAATCCAACAACTTCCCTCACGGTTCCTACAGCGTGAAACATGACGTTGATTTTGCCGTTCCCTTTCGACACCGCGTGCGGTTCACGACGGACCTGACCGGTGACCAGTTTTCAGTGCTGGTCGAATTGCTGGAATCCGAATCTCGCCACGCCACGAAAGTTCTGGTAGCCATCGATGACGAAGTTGCGGCTTGCAATTTGCTGGCCATGCAGATGATCGAACGCCTGTCTCAGATAGACGGTATCCAGGTCGTCAATTGCCAGCCATTCAATTCAGCCGAATCCGAATCCACACCGGCATTGCTGGTACCCGGGGGCGAATCGTGCAAAAACGACAGTGAAGACGTCGAACGATTGCTGGCGCAAATCAATCGATTCGATCTCGATCGTCGCAGCTATGTCATCGCGATTGGAGGCGGTGCGGTCCTGGACGCCGTCGGTTATGCGGCTGCGATTGCCCACCGCGGCATCCGGCTGATTCGAATCCCGACGACAACGCTGGCCCAGGACGATTCGGGGGTTGGCGTTAAAAACGCAATCAACTATTTCAACAAGAAAAACTGGATCGGCACGTTTGCTGTTCCCTGGGGAGTTATCAACGACGCCGGCTTGCTGGAAACACTCGGTGATCGCGATTTTCGCTGCGGGTTTAGTGAAGCCATCAAAGTGTTCTTGCTCAAGTCGCCCACCGACTTTGAATTTCTTTGCCAGCATGCGAATCAAATTGGCAAACGACAAATGGATGTTTCTTTCGATGTGATTCAACGATCATGCCTGTGGCACTTGAAACACATTACCCGGGGTGGCGATCCGTTTGAAATGTTGGAGGCCCGGCCACTGGACTTCGGGCATTGGTCAGCCCATCGCATGGAACCGCTGACAAACTATGAACTGCGGCACGGTGAAGCGGTTGGTATCGGTGTGCTGTTGGACTGCGTTTACTCGCACCGGGTTCACGGCTTCCCCGAAGCCGACTTGATTCGTGTCTTCCAATGCTTCCGCGACCTCGGCTTGCCGACCTGGCACCCAGTGCTCAGCGATACCGACGAGGTGCTCACCGGGCTGGAAGAATTTCGTCAGCACCTGGGCGGTCGATTGACGGTGACAATGCTGCAGGCCGTTGGGCAAGCAATTGACGTGCACGAAATCGACAACGCCCAGATGCGTGAGTCGATACGCCAACTGGCTGACCTGGAGAGAAAATACTCGGCCGCACTCGCCGATTGATTCGTGTCCGCGAAAGTTATGTAGCATGGCCGATTCGGCCGTGTTCGCAATTGATTATTGAATGTTGGCGAACCGTTGCCGGCCAATGGCCCAAGCTACCCCTCGGGCAGGCAGGCTGAATTTCGATTACAATTCGGCAATTCACTCACCTGTCGTCTGTCCGTCGCCATGACTCGCCACCTGCTTTCGTTCCAAATCTTTGTCCTGCTGCTTGTCAGCCCATTCAGTTGGACGATGACAACTTCGGAAGCGGTCGCTCAGGTTATCAAGCAACGACCAAACGTTGTCTGGATCATGTCCGAGGACAACAGCAAGCACTACCTGCAGCTGTTTGATAAACGGGGGGCGGCGACGCCCAATATTGTCGCCATGGCGCAGCACGGCATTCAGTTCAACCGTGTCTTTTCGAATGCCCCCGTTTGTAGTGTCGCCCGAACGACGCTGATCACCGGCGTTTATGCGCCGCGGTTAGGCACCCAGTTTCATCGCAAGATTAAACCAGTCAGTTTGCCGACTGGTTGGAAGATGTTCCCGGCATTATTGCGTGAAGCAGGCTATTTCACTTCCAACAACGCCAAAAAGGACTACAACGCGTTCGAAGGCCAGGGGGTCTGGGACCAATCCGGCCGCAATGCATCCTGGAAGAGCCGGCAACCCAGCCAGCCATTCTTCCACGTGCAGACATTCACCGATTCCCATGAGAGTTCACTGCATTTTAAACAGCAGTGGGTCGACAATCCCGATGTCGAAACCGACCCGCAGCAGATCAACTTACCAGCCTATCACCCAGACACGCCGCTGTTTCGTCTGACCCATGCTCGCTACCACGATCGCATTAAAACGATCGATCAAAAGGTTGGCCAACTGATCAAGCAACTGAAAGCCGACGGCGTTTTGGAAACGACCTTTGTGTTCTACTTCGGCGATCATGGCGGGGTGCTGCCGCGAGGAAAGGGCTACGTTTACGAGAGCGGGCTTCACGTTCCCCTGGTTGTTCGCGTCCCTGAAAAGTTCAAAACGCTGGCTCCGTTTTCCTTGGGCACCTCCACGGATGGTTTTGTTCAGTTTGTCGATTTTGGTCCAACGGTACTGAAACTGGCCGGAGTTGACGTCCCCGCCCAGATGGATGGCCAGCCGTTTCTGGGTTCAGGCATCAGCCGAACGAGATTCGAAAACCAACACTTGGCGATTGGCTACGCCGATCGAATGGACGAAAAATACGATCACTGCCGCAGTTTGCGAGTCGGCGATTGGAAATACATTCGTAATTACACGCCATTTTACCCAGACGGACTGCAGAACAACTATCGGTACCAGATGCTGGCGTACCAGCAGTGGCGGGAACAGTTCAAGGCTGGCCAACTGACTCCAGTTCAAGCTGCGTTTTTCCAACCCCGCGACGCCGAACAACTTTTTGATCTTCAGGCTGACCCTGACGAAACCAAAAATCTGGCTGACCAACCACAACACCGCGAACTCCTGGAAACCATGCGAGAAATGTTGGCTCTCCAGCTGGACGCCATGCCGGACCTGAGTTTCTACCCTGAAAACTATCTCGTCGATCAGGGTGTTTTAAACAATCCCATAGAATTCGGAGCTCAGCATCGTAAGCAGATCGCTCAGTACCGAGAGATTGCCGACTTGGCGCTCGATCAGAATGACAATCAAGCTGCCAAACTTCAAACAGCTGCCCAATCACCAGACCCAATTGCCAGGTCTTGGGCTTACATCGCGGCGTCAACTGCCAGGCTTCGGAACGACAACATTGCAACGTTGGCGGCAGAAGCCGTTGACAATGATCCTGCTGAGCTGGTCCGTTTTCGCGCAGCTGAATTTCGCGGGCTGGTATACCAAGTCGACCCGATGCCAACCTATCGCCAACTTTTGAAGCAATCCGAATCATCAACATTCAACTTGATGGTCCTCCAATCCGTTGTCATGTTCCGGGATGGCGACTTTGAATTTGACACCCAACTGGATACTAAGACGATCACCGCGATTGATTCGCAAACCTTGCGCCGCATCGGCTATCTGGACGGATTAAGTCATCAGGAAATCAATCGCCGGTCCCGTAACCTGCAGCGTATCGAAAACCAGAAACAATAGAATGACTGAACAACCTCGCCCGTACGTATTGGCTGAAACCAATTGGAAAACGGTTCGCGACACCCAATACCAGGTCGCCATTTTGCCGTGGGGTGCGACCGAGGCCCACAACTACCATTTGCCTTACGCGACAGACAATCTGCAGGCCCAAGCGGTTGCCAATCGGGCCGCCGAATTGGCCTGGGAACAGGGAGCCAAGCCGATCGTTCTGCCTTGCGTTCCCTTTGGCGTCAACACGGGGCAATTGGATATCGACCTGTGCCTGAACATGAGTCCCTCGACGCAGTTATCGGTGCTGGAGGACCTGGCAGAAGTCATCCTCAACGCCGGCATCGACAAATTGGTCATCTTGAACGGACATGGTGGCAATGATTTCAAGCAGATAATTCGCGAGTTGGCAGGCGAGTTTCCTGATCTGTTTGTTTGTGGCGTCAACTGGTACCTGGCTGGTAATTTGTCAATCTTTGATCAACCCGGGGACCACGCTGGTGAAATGGAAACCAGTACCATGCTCCATTTAAATCCGCAGTGGGTTTTACCCTTGGAAGAGGCTGGCGATGGCGCAGCTCGAACGTTCAAATTTGCCGCGTTTCAACGGGGCTGGGCTTATTCGCAGCGTCAGTGGAGCCAGGTAACCAAAGACACGGGAGTCGGTGATCCTCGATTGGCGACCGCGGACAAGGGGAAACGTTACCTCGAAGATTGCGCTCACAACCTGGCCAAGTTTTTTGCGGAGCTGGGCCAATCCTCCAACGATGACCTCTACGAATAAACCGATTCCTTCAGGATCTCCTCCGGCAATTTAAACGCAAAAAATTATGAAACTACCGGAAGCCATCAACACCCGGACCAAAAAACTGATCGAACGTGGCATCGCAGGATTGGGACCGGCCATTGAGCGGCGTGACGTCAACGGCGCGAACGTGATTCGGTTTCACGATGCAGATCGTGTCGCGGCGACCAAAGCCGGGCAATTGCTGGCCGAGGCTTGCCTGGGAGGAAGTGGCGCCGTGTCGATCGTTCCTTCGTCATTCCAAGTGACGGAAAACAACCTGGCCATCAAAGTCGAAATCGAATCTCCGCTGGTCCCTTGCATCGGGTGTCAATACGCTGGTTGGCCGATTTCCCACGAAGACTTTTTTGCCATGGCCAGCGGGCCAATACGGCTTATTCGCGGCAAGGAAAAAGTGCTTCAGGAATATAACCTGCAGCAGTCGGATACCCAGGCGGTCGCGGTTTTGGAAACGGCCAAGCAACCGGACTCATCGGTTGTGGAAGCCATCGCCTCGGAAATTGGTATCCCAACATCCGGCTTGACCATTTGTCTGGCGTCGACCTCCAGCCTACCGGGAAGAATGCAAATTGTTGCTCGCAGTGTCGAAACCGCGATGCACAAGTTGCACGAATTGGATTTTGATCTCCGCAGCGTGCATTCTGGAATCGGCATGGCACCCATTCCGCCGGACGGAACTGATGACCTTGCTGCGCTCGGTTGGACCAACGATGCAATGCTGTATGGAGCCGACGTCAAACTGCAGATCGATGGTGACGATACCGCGTTGGAACAATTGGTCGGAAGCATCCCCAGCTGCAGCAGCGATGAATTTGGCAAGCCGTTTATCGAGCTGTTCAAACATTACGATTACGATTTTTACAAGATTGATCCGCTATTGTTCAGCCCGGCCAAGGTAACGCTGGAGAATATTAACACCGGTCGAGTCTTCGAAGCAGGCGAAGTCCGCGCAGATATTCTGCAATCGTCGTTTGAGCATTCAGAATGAAAATTCAGGTTTTGGCCTCACCGAAAGGCTGGCACTTTCTTGATCTTCAATCCGCCGCAGCTCGCTTTGGTCCGCGTGTGCAATTGGAGGCCGAATCGTTTGCTAATCTGAGCACCATGCTGGACGGCCGTCAGTATTCCAGCAACCTTGATGGGGATATCGTTTTGGCACGGGCGATGCCTGGGGGCTCACTGGAGCAGGTCGTGTTTCGGATGGACGCGTTGATGAGTCTGGTGACTGCTGGCACTCGCGTCGTCAACTCTCCCAAGGCCATCGAAGCTGCAGTCGACAAGTTCCTGACTTTGGTTCGACTACAAGCCGCGGGGCTACCGATTCCACAGACCTGCGTCAGCCAGGAAACTGCTTCGGCACTGCAACATTTTGGTCAACTTGGCGGCCGAGTGATCGTTAAGCCAATTTTTGGAAGTCTGGGCCGCGAGATATATCGGATTGATTCTGAAAACCGGGCGATCGATTATTTCCGCAAGTGTGAATCGATGGAACGGGTGATTTATCAGCAACGTATTGTCGACCATGGCGGCACGGATTATCGTTTGTTGGCCGTCGGCCAACAGGTCTGGGGCATGCGTCGAACTGGTCAGCCACTGGTCACAAATATTCGACAGGGAGGCATCGGTCATTCGCACCGACCGACCGCAATCGAGCGCGAATTAGCCATTCGCGCGTGCCAATGCCTGGGCGCAGAGATTGCCGGCGTCGACTTGGCATACGACCGAGATTCGGGCGAGCCGGTTATCCTGGAAGTCAATTCGTCGCCGGGCTGGAAGGCACTCAGCCAGGTTTGCAAAGTTGACATCGCCAGTGAGATTATCGACTATCTAGTGCGATGACTTCTGAGGCTTGAGACGGGCAGCAAGCTGGTTAACCGGTTTGATCGTCAAAGTTGCCAGAGTCAGCAAAGTCCAAGCGCGAAGCGTCCAAATAGGTCGTTTCATTTGGCTAAATAGCTCGACACTCCGGCAGGACCATAGTCGTGGGCAACAATTAGGCGTTATCTCTCGCCCAATCAAACCTTTTAGCCCTGTTCTTCGTATGGACTCTGCAACTCCAATCTCGATTGCGAATCAACCGGCCATTCAGCCTCGCGCCGAGCTGGTCACGCCGTCAATCGCTCCCAAGTACCGTCGATCGGTTGACACCGTCAGTCTCGATCACGAGCGTGATGCCATTCGTTCGGCAAAGATCATGATCATTGACGATGAGCAGTTGGTGATCCGCGTAGTGCGTCGCTTCCTGTCATCGGACGGTTACGAAAACTTTTTCACGTTGACCGATCCCCGGCAAGCGATGGAGGCGATCGAGTCGGAAAATCCAGACGTCGTGTTGCTGGACATCATGATGCCCCATGTGACTGGTCTGTACCTGTTGAAAATCCGCAAGCGGTCGACCGAGCTGCAACACATTCCCTTCATCATTCTGTCGGCAACAGCGGAAAACCAGATCAAACGAGAAGCACTTCAATTAGGTGCCACGGATTTCCTGAGCAAACCGGTTGACCCCAGCGACCTGGTATTGCGTGTTCAAAACGCGTTGATCGTCAAGCGTCATCATGATCATCTGGCCAATCATGCCAATGAACTGGAACGGCAAGTTCGAGAGCGAACTCAGCAAATCGAGAAATCCAGAGAACAGATCATTCACTGCCTGGCTCGTGCCGCGGAATACCGGGACAACGAAACTGGCGAGCATGTGATTCGAGTGGGAAAATACTGCCGCGTGATTGCCGACCAGCTGGGATTTGGCGATTCCTACTGCCGCGAAATCGAACTGGCCGCTCAACTGCACGATGTTGGAAAAATCGGCATTCCTGATTCAGTGCTATTGAACCCAGGAAAATTGAGCAACGAAGAATTTGAGGTCATGAAAACTCATTGTGGTCTGGGCAACCAGATCATGGAACCGCTTGCCGATTCTGACGGCGATCGCATCCGTCGACACGCCGACATGGGCGGCTTCATCATGGATGGCGTTGACTCGCCCATGCTTGAACTAGCCGCCAGTATCGCTCGGACGCACCATGAAAAATGGGACGGAACGGGATACCCGATGAAACTCAAAGGCGAAGAGATTCCGATCGAAGGTCGGATCTGCTGCGTGGCCGACGTCTACGATGCATTGTGCAGTGAACGCCCATACAAACCAAAATTTCCGATCAAGAAATGTCTGGAAATCATGCTGTCTGAACGAGGCACTCGATTTGACCCGATCGTACTGGATGCTTTCTTCGAGCGAATCGAAGACATTGAAGACATTCGTCAGCGCTATGATGATACCGACAAGATTCGCGAAATCGAAAGCCAGAAAGCCTGATCGCGGCACGACACGCAGATCGAATTTCAAGCCAACCTCGAGGTTGGCTTTTTTCGTTTGGCGCCACCATTCAGTCCATACCGGTTCTACCGTTGATAGTGATCAAGCGCTATCTATCAGCTGCGGAAGGCAGAGAAATTGAATTATCAAGGTCGAGTTTAAACATCACGCGAATCGTGATGTATCTTTTCGCGTTGCAAATCCGCAACACAGGATCTTGTTATGCCCCCGTGCGAACATCCCGTTCAGGATGCTCGTTCTAAATCAGGAGTTGCCTTAGCGATGAGCACAGCTGCCAAGAACATCAGCGAATTCGATCAACTGAAACAACGGATCCACGCAAAACTGATTGGTAAACTCGACCTGAGTCGTGTCGGTGATCTCGAAGGCGACGTTCTCCGACGCGAAATCCGTGGCGTGGTCGAACACCTCTGCGACGTCGAAAACAACCTGCTCAACCGTACCGAACGCGACAGGTTGGTCGAAGAGGTGCTGGACGAAACCTTTGGCCTCGGTCCATTGGAACTGCTGCTGAAAGACCCTACGATCAGCGATATTCTGATCAACGGCCCGAAAAACATCTACTGTGAACGGGGCGGGAAAATGGAAAAGACGACCGTCGAATTCCGTGACAACGCCCACCTGCTACAAATCATCGACCGGATCGTTTCCAAAGTGGGACGGCGTGTTGACGAAACCTGCCCGATGGTCGACGCTCGCCTGACCGATGGTTCTCGTGTCAACGCGATTATTCCTCCGTTGGCACTCGACGGTGCCGCCATGTCCATTCGTCGTTTCGGTTCCAATCCGCTGAAGCTGGAAGACCTGTTGAACTACAAGGCCTTCACACCGGAAATGGTAATGCTGCTGGAAGGAGCCATGAAGGCTCGCCTGAACATCATTATCTCCGGTGGTACGGGTTCCGGTAAAACGACCCTGCTGAATACGTTATCGAGTTTTATCGGTAACGAAGACCGGATCATTACGATCGAAGATGCCGCGGAAATCCAGCTCCAGCAGGACCACGTGGTGCGGCTGGAGACTCGACCGCCAAACATCGAAGGTAAAGGAGCCGTGACGGCAACCGACCTGGTGAAAAACTGCCTCCGGATGCGTCCCGAACGAATCATCATCGGTGAGTGTCGTGGCCCAGAAACACTGGACATGTTGCAGGCGATGAACACGGGTCACGAGGGGTCCCTGACCACGACCCACGCGAACACGCCTCGTGACTGTATCGCCAGGATGGAAACGATGATCATGATGGCTGGTTTTGAACTACCGGTCAAAGCGATGCGGACGCAAATTGCCAGTGCCGTCGACTTGATCATCCAGGCCAACCGCCTGCAAGGTGGTCCGCGTAAAGTCACCCGCATCACGGAAGTCTGCGGGATGGAAAACGACACCATCGTGATGCAGGACATTTTCCGGTTCGACAAACTGGGCGTTGATGAAAACGGCCGTGCCAAAGGGCGATTTGTCTGCACCGGGGTACGTCCCAAGTGCATGGACAAGCTGGAAAGTATGGGCATCAAGCTGCCCGCCAGCATCTTCCGCGAACGCGTGATGATGGAAGATTAGTCAACCGCCCGCGTGAAAATCACTGACGCCGACTGGCATTAAAACACCGGCAACCATTCAGCCAGACTCGAAAAACTAAACCAACCAGAAGTTACGACCATGTTCTACTTGATAATCGGAGCCCTCGCGATCGGAATCGGCGGAATGGCGTTCGCCGTGATGTTGCTATTCCAAAACGGGAACGAGCAAGTCGAAGATCGATTGGCATCGCTGACCCAGAACGGTGGTCGCGGAGCCATCGATATTGAGGCCGATAAGCCGAGCCTGTTGAAAGGGCCGCTGGACGATGCTCCGGGGCAATTGGAAGAATTCGTCAACCGGTTTTTGAACCTGCGCAAATTGCTGGAGCAATCCGGCACGGGTATCACGTTGTCCAAGTTTGCCATCATTACGGCATCCGTTGGCGGCGGCGCAGGTGCGTTGACGTTTGTGTTTTCGCCCTGGAAGAGTCTGACCGCCGTGGCCGTTGTCAGTGCCGCCTTGCTGCCGTTGTTTTATGTCTGGTGGATGCGAAAACGAAGACTGGACAATTTTGGTGGCCAGCTCCCAGCCGCCATGGACCTGATGGGCCAGGCATTGCGTGCTGGCCAAAGTTTACCTTCGGCGATTCAACTGGTCGGCAGTCAGATGGCCGAGCCGCTGGGACCAGAATTCGCTCGAAGCTTTGAACAACAAAACCTCGGCGTTTCGATTTCAGATACGCTCCGAGACATGACCGAAAGAATCCCCAACCTGGACCTGAGGTTTTTCGCCACCGCCGTCATTCTGCAACGTCAAACCGGTGGTGACCTGGCAGAGATTCTCGACAAAATTTCGCAACTCACGCGGGAACGATTCCAGATTAAAGGACAAATTCAGGCGTTGACTGGAGAAGGTCGCATCTCGGGTATCGTGCTGTTGGCGCTGCCGCCGATCCTGTTCGCGGTCATGCTGAAACTGAACTACGACTATGTGATGATGCTGTTTGAGGACCCGATGGGGCAAAAAATGCTCATCGGTGCACTCATCCTGCAGTTTGTCGGTGCGTTCGCGATCAAGAAAATTATTGACATCAAGGTGTAATGGAAATGAACATGTTCTTTCTAGCGGCAATCGACTTTATTACGATCCTTCCATTCGCAGCCTTTGGTGCCATTGCCATCGGTGCCTGGGTGTTTGTTGACATATTCTTCAACAGCAAGACCAGCGCTGAATCACGCTTGGATCGATTGAACAAATCCAACGCCAGCCCTTCGGAATTGACCAAGGGCAAAGGTAAACGCAGCATTACGGACTTGCTGGAACAGGCCAGTCCCAAGTTTTCCGAAGCGCTGAAACCAAAAAGCGAAAAGGAAATCAACAACCTGAAACAGAAACTGGATGAAGCCGGTTGGCGAACCGATAACGCGACTCAACTCCTGTCGACCCTGAAAGTATTTGCCGCCATTGGTGGTTTTGTGATGGGCGGCGGAGTTGGTTTGCTGGTCAACGGCTTCACACTGATGGCCTTCGTTTACTCGCTGGTCGCAGCCGTGCTGTTCATGTTTGTCCCGGAAATCGCGCTCGGATTTATTGCCAGAGGTCGCAAGCAGAAAATCTTCCTCGGTTTGCCTGACGCACTCGACTTGATGGTGGTTTGTGTCGAAGCTGGACTGGGGATGGACCAGGCCCTGCGACGAGTGGCCGACGAAATGGACGACACTCACCCCATCGTGGCCCACGAATTCAAACTGTGTAACCAGCATTTACAAATGGGCTCGACGCGCGAGCAAGTGTTGACCGAACTGGGCGAACGCAACGGCGTCGAGGATCTGAAAACGCTTTCCTCAGTGATGATTCAGGTCGACAAATTTGGTACCAGCGTGGGTAAAGCTCTCCGGGTACAAAGCGAAGCGATGCGAACTCGCCGACGGCAAATCGCTGAAGAGAAGGCATCCAAGACTGCGGTTCAGTTGATCTTCCCGCTGGTTCTGTTCATTTTCCCAGGTATCTTCGTGGTTCTGGTTGGTCCGGCAGCAATCACGATGGTTAACGAAATGATGCCAATGATGGCCAACGCCGCCAGCGGTGGTTAAGGCCCTACTACACAAACTGCAACCAGACGACTAACGCGATCATCGTCAAATGCAGCATCATGGCCAGCCCGGTAATCCACCGGAAGCTGGCCTTTTGCGTTTTGTGGCGAAAGAACTGCTGTCCCGCCCAGGCGCCAGGCCACCCGCCCAGCCCTGCCAACAAATGCAACCGGGCTTCCGGAACTCGCAATCGATCCAACCGGGCCTGTCGCTTGTCCCAACCATAAACGGCAAACGTAAACAAGCTGACCGCGGTTACCCATACCAGATAGATCAGTCCCAGGTATTGAAACATCAAAGCTCTTTCAGTTTCATGACTGTTTCGCGAGCCCGTCCCAGAAACTCCGACTTGGACTCGCCGGATTCCAACCAGATTGGTGCACCGATCGAAATACAGCTGAGCAGCGGCACGGGCAGGAACTCACCCTTGGGCATCACCCGGTTCAAATTGTCGATGTACACGGGGACCAGTTCCAGATCTGGCCGCTTTTTGGCCAGATAAAACAACCCGCTCTTGAACTCACGCATTTCCTCAGCCAGATTTCGTCCGCCTTCTGGAAACACGATCAGCGACCCGGTTTGTCCGATCTCACGCAACATCATGTCGATCGGACTGTTATGGACTTTGATTTTCTTGCGATCGATCATCAGCAAATTAAAAATCGAAGCCATGTATCGTCGCACTGGTCCACCTTGCCAATAGTCCGCCGCCGCGACCGGACGTGTCAGATTGCGGATCGGCTTGGGCAATGATGCCCACAGCACCAGCGCATCCAGATGGCTGGTGTGGTTGGCAAAATAGATTCGCTGACAGGTGTCGGGTTCACAATCGATCCATCGAACGGTTGCACCACTCAACACCTTGGCCAAACCTGTCAGAAAGGGAACGGCAATCTGCTTCATGGCGACAACAAGTGAACCTCGAAACCTGGGCTGAATTGTGACGGTGGCGCTGCCATTTGACGGATCAATTAACAGGATTTTTACAGTTATCGGACGCCTGGCCGGCGGGAGTACCGCCAATTGGACCAGATCGAACCTATTTCATGATCGACGAAGGAACCTAGCTGGACGCCCTTGCAACGCTAATTATAGTGGCATCGTCTGAAATTAAAGAACCATAGGCTACAAGCCTTCGGCGTATTTCCCCAAGGAGTCTTCTCAATGACTGGCCGCACTCGCCTTGCCATTGCCGCCCTGTTTATCGCTGCGACGTTCGCCCCGCTGACCCAGGCTCAGGAAATATCTGGACCATCGGCGGACAAGCTGTTTATCTCGGTCACTCAAAATCGAAAACTTTCCGGCACTCCGATCGAACTATCATCTCTGAAGGTCACCACAGGGTTCGGCGAAGTCGTGATTCCGCTGACCAAAATCGACGGTATCAAGATGCATGCCGATGCCGATGATGCCGCCGTAATTGCCTTCAAAAACGGTGACCTGGTAACAGGCAAAATCGAACTGGAAAAAGTCTCCATCAAAACCGATTGGGGAAAAGCCCATATCAATACGGCTCAAATTGACTCGATCACCAGCAGCCCGAATGCGAAGTTTGTCCCCGATGCCAGCGGTGGCTCTCGTGCCTGGCGATTTTCCAACGGCATTAATAACTAGTCTTCACTGCAGGCCCGGAATGAGACGTCCCATGACTGACGTTCGATGGTCAATTTGGCAGGGAGGTCTTGTTTGGTTGTCGGGAGTGGCATTGCTACTTGCGGGGCCTGCCCTGCTGCTTGCGCAAACCGCTGGTTCCCATCAATCAGCACCGACCACCTCCGGCAAAGATCAGCGTGTTTTGATCAACCTGGAATTGGATGCTGCCAAAATTGATCGGTTTCGGCAAAGTGGTGTGTTGGCGACCGTCGTGGAACCGGAATTGATCAACTGTATTGACGGTGTCCGTATCGCTCGCCCCTATTTTTTCTCGGACGAAGATTTCGTCGCCGATGAACACGTGGAAAAAATTGGCGATGCCATCATCATTCACATCGATCCTGTAACGCTTGATCGCCTGGACTTCCAACCCCTGCTGTCCAAAGTCTACTATTCAAATTACTCGGTAATCATTCTCAAGTTGACTGACACCGGGCAACAAACCAGCCCAACCGACGTCGTTCAAACGCCACAGTTCTTTGCCCGCATCGATGATCGCCGTGGACTCAACGGCCGCCTCAATTCAAATACCAGCTGGAAATTAAACACAGATTTTGGTTCGATCGAAGTCGACGTTGAGCAAATTGCCGGAGTCAAGTTCAACCTGAATCCCAGGAAGCCTGACCAGGTTTTGCTGGTGTTGCAATCGGGTAAACAATGGACCGGAGACATTTCGTTCGATCAGATTACGCTGGATTGTTCCTGGGGCCAGCAGTCGGTCAATGTTTCCGAACTGGAATCCATCAGCATGGATCGCAACCAGCGATTTCACCAGGATCCAGCAACCAGACAATGGCAACTGGGTCACATCATCCAGGCCACCACTTCCGATTCAAGGCTGGGGCTATTCCCAAGCCCGATCAATCCGACCATCATTCAACCTCAACATTAACGCCTCGCACTTGCAAACCGGCTTTTGGAGTCTCATATGTCCCGACGACTATTCCGTACCTTCCCATTCGCTCTGACCGTGATGTTGATCCTGGCCTGCGGTGTTTCCCAGGCCCAGGAGCAAACCAGGTTCGTGCTCAAACTGAACGAGGAGTTGTTGAGCAATCTTCGCTCGGCTGGTTCGCTGAGTTCCACTGTGCAACCACAGTTCCAAGGCCGCATCAGCATGATTGAGATCCAGTTTGAGGGTGAGTCACAAAACGCTCCGGCAGTCGATTCCGACGCTGGCCCGAGTGTGGGCGCTGACCTGGCAACCGTATCAATCACCGAATCGCTGATCTCCGAAATTCAACAGCATCCCGTCAGAATCAATGTGCCCGAAGGCCAACGCGATTTTGCGAAAATCTCTTTAGCCTATCTCGGCAATCCGGCCGCAACGGAACCCGCCCCAACACCACCGCCTGTGCTCAATGACGCAGGACAGCCGATCGACATGAACTATATCAAACTGGTTGGTGATGAATCCATGTCCGGTGGAATCGATGGCTTTGACCAGTTCGAAATCAACACACGTTTTGGCAAGATCTCGGTACCGATGGATCAAGTTGCCGGCATCAAATTTCATGTCGACGGGAACGACTCGGCGGTCGTGGTACTGAGCAACGGGGACAGCGTTACGGGTAAACCCACCATCCCGGCGATTCGACTGAAAACCGATTGGGGACAGGCTGATATCGAACCCAAGTTTATTGAATCGTTGACCACTTCGTCCAACGCCAAGTTTGTCCAGGAATCAACCGACTTCGGTTTGCGTTGGAAACTGAAAACAGGAACTTCGCTGGCTCCCGGACCCAGCGGCGGGTTTATTGGTAATTAGAAAAGTGATTTTGGGGCGCGTATAGATTGCTCTGAAATCTCACGCGAAGGCGCGAAGCCGCGAAGAAATTGAATTTGAAAAAGGGCGGAGCTTCCTTGTCGCTCGTGACTGGGCTAGATAAACATTGAGGACTTCGCCCAGAATAAAGCCAAGGCGGCATTCGTGTGAAAAGAAAATGCGTTTTACGATAAGAATCTGAACTGACTTCGCGTCCTCGCGGCTTCGCGTGAACTCGCCCAACACAGTCGACCAGCGGACGTTTCACCCGTTCACTCCGCCTCATCCCACAAGGTCCGCTGCACCTGGCGAGGCTGCTTGAATTTGGGCGGCTTCACCGGCGGCTCATCAGCTGGCGGTTCAGCAGGCTTAGGTTTTTGTTCCGGCCGAGTTCGTCCTGCTCGGTTCAGTTTCGGCTGCCGAGGTTTAGCGCGGTGTTCCCCTTTCGGCTCAATGCCGGGCCGCGCACCCGTCCCCTCCACCGTTTCGATGTTGACCACCTGGCCACTGGAAACAAACACCAGCCGAGTCGAAATTCGATTGACTGGAAGCCCCAGAAACTCTGCCGCCGCTTGTCGATATGCGCTCAACTGCGAACGATACTGACCAATCCGGTCATGCAATGTCGCATCCGACACTTCGTCAGTCTTGATGTCGATCAAATCTGCCGCGACCAACTGGTCGCCGCGATGCACAGTGATCATTCGATCAATGACACCGCGTGAAAAACCATCTTGAGTTTCAACCGCAAACGGTCGTTCGGTTTGCACTTCCAGTCGATTCGCTTCCTGCACCAGCCCCGCCGGCAAGGACAAGTCAGGCAGGTATTCGGTTTGGTAGGAATGCCGGGAAAACAACTTCGCAATCGCCGGCAGTTCCAACAATTGGTAAAAATCAGTGATCACCTGATCACAAGATCCAAACGAGGAATCGACCTGACGTAAGTGTGGCAATAGTAACTCACGATTGGGAATTCCATCATCCAGCCATCTAATTTTTTCGAAGCAAGCGTGGATCATTTGGCCGCGAAGCATCGCAAAATTATTGACCCGACTCTCAAAAAGCCGCGTCAACTTGACTTCCTGGTTACCAGTCAACACGGATGGTGCGACGGTGGGCAAGCCCCGCCCGGAACGGATCTCGGTGGACAGGTTTCCCGGCTTCAGTTCAAATTCGCCCGGAAGGTAAAATGGCGACGTCGATTCGACGGCAGCGTCATCGGCGGAATCCGGTCGATCGCGATACCATTGTGGATTTCCCGATTCGTACAACAGCCCCTCTTCCCGCGCCGCATCTGGACAGACGGTTGCCAGCATGATTCCGGCTGGCGACTTGTGGTCCAGCTTGGCACCGTACGACATGACCACGTGCACCGCGTGCACGGCTCGAGTTAGCGCAACGTAAAACACGCACATCGCTTCTCGAACCGAACGCTGTCTTTCCTCCTCAAACAACTGTTGAAACTCGGACGGCAACAGCTTGCGATTATCTGCACCGACGTATTGGGACGCGATTTCAACGGGGGAAGTTGGTGATTCCCTGCCCACCACAACACTCGGCGTCTGCCCCGCCCAGCCATCGGTTTTGGTGGGGAGCGGCAAAACGACGGCATCAAATTCCAATCC
The DNA here is from genome assembly GCA_964545005.1 of uncultured Pirellulaceae bacterium. Classification (GTDB taxonomy): domain Bacteria; phylum Planctomycetota; class Planctomycetia; order Pirellulales; family Pirellulaceae; genus Mariniblastus. Next base: position 16,196 of record CAZJEK010000016.1, on the reverse strand, counting down.
TTTGGATCGGTGAATCGTCATCACCCGGACGCGAGCTCCGCTCTCGTCGCTGACTTTGACTTCTTCCCGGACAAACTGCACAAACCTGGAAGGACGCAACTGCCAGTTTTCACCACTCGCATGATCGTATGCGATACGCACCAACTGCTGCAATCGATTGACTTCTCGTTGCGTTGCCTGACTGACCAGCGTTTTGGCCAGGTCTTCCATGACCGCCCCGTAGCCTTCGTTAATCAACCGACGCCGTAAAGCGGTGGCAAAGCCCTGAGCCGCGGCATAATTTGAATCACCATTGGCGTCCGTTTCAGGCTCCAACCCAAAGATTTTCGCCAGCGGAGAATGGGACAAGTGGTAACGGGCCAACCCATCTCCGGGGTGGTCGGCCAACTGCAATGCCGACAAAACCAATTCGACGCCCGCCGAATCGGTCAACGGACTACCACCTTCTTCGGATACCTCAACGCCCTTTTGGCGCAACCTGAAAATCAACTCCGAGATTTCCCGGTTCGTCCGCACCAACACGCCGATCGACGCGTCGGCCGGGAGATCCCGGGCCAGCTGACGCACGCGTTTAATCGTGGCTTCCATGACGTTTTCATTGCGAGCCCGATCTTTTCGTTCCAGGACACGGCGGGCAAACTTGTCGCAGTCTCCTGCCATTTCAATCGAAACATAACCGGGTAGTGATTCGCGAGCCGTGGAGTGCTCGGTAAACCAGCCAGTCCATTGCTGAATCGCCTCGTCGATCAAGGGATCCCCGCAGCGGTACTTATCCACGTTGCCAAACACGTCATTGACCAATTTGATCACTTCCGGGCTGCTGCGATAACTTTTCGCCAAACTGGATTGATTCAGATTTGGCAGCGAGCGATCGACCAGGTCGAAAATCTCAGCCACGCCCCCGCGCCAACCGAAAATCGCCTGTTTCTTATCGCCGACACAAAAAAACGACCGTTGACCATCGGCCGTGCTGACGACCCGTTCGGCAAACGGACGGATGACGTCCCATTGTGCCGGAGACGTGTCCTGGAATTCGTCCAAAAGCAGGTGCTGAATCTGGTGATCGAGCCGAAACGAAAACCGCTCGGTGTCCCACATCTGGATAAACTGTTGCAGGCGTTCGGTAACATCGTCAAACCGCAGGTCTCCGGTTCGATCCTTGGCGGCTTCCAACAGAATCCCAAACTGACTCAACAGGTCGCGGGTAGCCCGGTTGCGCTCGATCAGCTGTTTCGAAATCAACGCCTGAAAGTGCGGGGTCAACCGTTGAAAAATACTGACCATTTCTGGCAACAGTTTGGAGCTGCCATACTTCAACCGACCGTCAAGGAAATTCTGGTAAGACGTCTGCTTGATGAACGAGAACCAGTTTCCCGCGGCAGCCAATTCCGACAGCAATTCCCTATGTCCGCCAAGCTGTTTTTTCTTGACTTCAATCGACTGAATCTCATCGACCAGCAAGTCCAATTGTTCGTCGGGCAACCTTTGCCCCACGGGTTCCAACTGGTCCCAGGGCTCCGGACCGGACTCCCGAAACACGGCGTAAACCTGCCGGACGACGTCGCGGATCATCGTCGCCACGCGACGAGTCGCTTCCCCACGCGAAAGCATGTGTAGCAACGTCCTGACTTTGTCGCCTTGCAGCACCTGCTGGATCGCTTCATCCTCCAGCATGCCAATCTGCTGCTCTTCCACGATCTCCCAGGTCGGCGGCAAGCCCAATTCCAGGCTAAATGCTTTCGCCACCCGGTTGAAGAAACTGTCCAGTGTACTGACTTCCAGACGATGGAGGTTGGACAACAGTCGGTGCAGGATCTCGGCGGCACGATCACGGCTGAACTCCAATTGCAACTCTTCGCCCAATCGTTCTGCCGCCTGATCGCTGAGCGCTGCGTCGGCGAGTCGACCGATGATTCGATCCAGAATCTCGCCAGCACCTTTTCGCGAAAACGTCGTCGCCAGGATCGTCTGACACTCAACGCCGGCGGCCAACAATCGCAGGTACCGATTTGACAGCGCAAACGTTTTGCCCGTCCCGGCCGACGCGCGGATGATCTGATGTTCGAATTGAATTGGAGTTGGGTTTACCATGGCGCCGCGACCTCCGGTTCGCTAACGTCAAAGGACTCAAAGACATTGTCCTGACAAATTGCTGCGTAATCCTGCGAGAATTCAGGTGGATCCAATGCAGGCGGCCAGTAGATGTTATCGCGAATCTGGCGAATCACCTGCGCCGCCAGGTCATCGGCCGTTTGCAGCTGTTGTTCGTCCCACTCTGCCGGATCAAACCGGACATCCTCCAGCTTTTTGGGCAGCAGGATATAGCCCATAATCAGGTTGGAAAAATCTGCCCCCGCGACCACGTCGACTTCCTTGACCAGATGACGATACAGCGGCAACTGCAAGTCTTTCCACTCTTTTTTGCGAGCCGCAAAGTGCTTTCGATCTGCCGTTTCTCCCTTGTCGGATGACTTGTAATCCCACACCGCGATCTGCCCAGTCGATTCATGTTGATCGACGCGGTCAATTTTGCCACGGATGATAAACGGCTTGCCGTCGACCATGAACTCGTGTTCCAGCATTTCTTCGGTACTGACGATTTGCCAACCGTCGCGGCGGCGCGCTGATTGCAGCGGAGCAAACTGTTCCAGCCGTAATCGAATCTGTTCAACTTGAATGCGAACCGATGGCATTCTGGAACCAGAAAACTGTTTGGCAACCAGTGTATCCAGTGTGTCGTTCCAATACTCGAGAATTCGATCTGCATCATCGGAGTCCCGAATATCGCTACGGCCAAAGTCTTCCAGCACGTTGTGGCACAGATCCCCAAACGTGCCTCCGCTCAGCTCGCTCCAGTCGTCGGTTACAGCGTCCAGCTTCAAAACATGGTTCAAGTAGAAACGGAAGGGACATTTCAGGTAGTCGCGAAACTTGGTGACCGAAAGTTTGGTTAACGGCTTGGTGACGACCGGCTTGGGAATTTGAAATTGTTGGTTCACCGGAAGTTTGGACTTGGGTTGGTCGGTCAACCATAAATGACTGCGAGGGACGCCGTCGTAAGCAAAAAACGCTTTCGCGCGCCGGGCGGCGGTTTGGGCATCGGTCGCAAAAAACAGACGGCTGGGTTTGCGCGGGTCACCAGCCTCATTTCGTCTTCCGGCAATCAACAATAGGTTGTTTCGGACCGCTTGAATCACGGTCAAGGCATAAATGTCACGTGCGTAGCGTCGATCGTTGTCGAGAATCCCGAGGTGCTTGCATAATTCATTTGGCAAGAATTGGTGACCGATCTCTGAACTGGGAACATGTTCGTCGTTCATCGACGTGATCACCATGACGGGGGCATCGTCGAGTGTCAAATCCAACCAACCAGCTAACTCAACGGCCGCTGGAATTGGCGGCGGTACGACCCGCGCATCCGACGCTGCCTGGATCGCCCAATCGAGTGCTTGGCGAGCATCCGTTCTGGTTCCAAACGCCTCCGGAACCTGACGCTGGTTCCCCAGCGCAGTGTAAATCGCGTCGCAGGCCTGAACGATCTGCCGGTCCTCAAACTCCTGAGTGTTCAGCTTTCGTTGACCATAAATCGCCAGCAATACCGCGCTCCAATCATCCGTCCACGCTGCGATCGGTCGCTCGGGACCCGCCAGTGGCGTCAACAATTCGGCCACCAGGCGATGGATCCGATTCAGTGTTTCGGCAACTTGCCCGCGACGCTGAGCCCGCTTGCGATCACCTGCATCGGTCGAGTCAAAATCGACTGCCAGCTTGGCCGGATCACCAAAAGGCTGGCTTTGCCGCAGCGGCACGCGATCGGGCAAATAAACGTTCTGATACTGATCCAGGTCCAGGAGCCAATCATCCTGTTCCAGCTGATCGGACAACCACCCGAACATGTCCGGATGCCGCACCAACGCAGCAAATTCGGCATACGACTGATGTTCCAGATAATCCCTGGCCGCCAACATCAACAACACTGGAGCCGTTTCAGCCAACGGTCGTCCGGCCAGGTTGCGATGCGTGACTCCAATTGCGTTCAAGCTGCGTTCAATCTGTGGCACCACGCTGGGATCAGGCACGCCAACAGTCACCTCATCGGTCGCCACATCGTGTTTCAAGTGGGCCAGGTAATGAGCTGCCGCGTCAGCCTGGTCTCCCGGTTGGTCGACGATCAATATCTGATCGTCGCTCAGTTCGACTTCCGCATCCAGCCAGCGCTGCGTGATCAAACTTCCAAACTGATCGAAGCGGTCGGACATCGACGGCTCGGCAGCAACCAAAACGTGGACCTGGGTCGGATCAGCGGTCGCCACCTGGCGTACCATTTCGGAAACCGAACGATTCAGATCGGCAGCTCCGATCAAAACAATCTGCTTGTCTGTTTGACAGCGGATCTCGTCGGCTTTCAACAGTCCGGCAGCGGCGTAATTTCGTGCGGCCTGGCGATCCCACAAATCAACGCCATGAAGGATCGTGTAGTACCGCTGTTGCATCGCGTTCAACGCGTCCCACCGATCTGCCTCCTCTTTGAGAAAGCCCGGGTCTTTTTTGACTTCCCGAGCCACACTGCGAAAACTCCAGATATCGTTGGCCAGGCGAGTATGTAGTCGAGAAATCAAAGTCGCCAGCGGTTGCCAATCCTGCAGGTCTTCGACTTCCGAACGCCCCGTCAAACAACGCAATTCTTCGTCCGGAGCCTGTGCCAGGGCCTGAGACCACGCTAGCTGTTGAGCCAGATCATTGGCCAGCTGTTTTTCGGCTACGTACAAACACTCCGGCAGCTGTCCGACGGTGATGATTTGGGGGGGAATCAGGGTCAACCCCCGGCCAGTCGCTTCCCGAACCAGCAGCTGGAGCAGTCGTTCGGTGCTACGATGAGTCGGTAAAACCAGCAGATAACCGGCTAAATCCAGTCCTTGCGATTGAGAATCCTGCCCGATCGCATGCGACACAATCCACTGGGCCGCAGAGATCAACGGTGGTTGCTGCAATCCCAGAAAAACCCTGTAATCGGTGTCCGTTCCGGTTGTTGGATCCATTTTTTCGTTCAAGTCAAACCTCCCTGCTCACCATTGAGCCTCATTATAACTTCCGGTCACGGTTTGACACGTTTGGTCCCGATTCCCCGATTTCTTGTTGATTTTTAAAGCCCCGGGTTCCGATAAACAACGGTAACGATTGCGCCGATGGTAGCGATTGTACCGGTCTGTCCTGCGCCTGGGCAGATTCCTATCTCTTTCACTAACCACCGTTTTTTGCCCGCCAGCGATGAATGCGGTCGACCAGCCAGCCTATCCTTCGCCTCCTTCCAAGTGGCTACGGATCATCCTTTCTGCCACGGCGTTGCTGGCCGCGGGGTTAATGATTGCGCCTCAATCGCGACTGCAAGCTCAGACGACCGATGAACTGGATCAGGCCTACCGTCTCGCTGCCGGTTTTTATTCTCGTTCGCAGTGGTCCGAAGCCGAACAGGCATTCGCCTCGATTGTCATTCAATTCCCGCAAACCGAACAGGCTGCGGCGTCTCAATTTTTTGCGGCCGAATGCCAGATGCAGCAGTCGAAATTCACCAAGGCCTATCTTGGGTTCCAAGGGTTTCTGCAACTTCATCCTGACCACGATTGTGCGCCGCGGGCCATGTTTCGAATGGGGGAGAGTGCTTATCGAACTGGCCGGCATGAGGTTGCCGTTCGGTTGCTGGAAGAGTTCCTGCGAGACCATCCCAACCATCCACTGGCTGAATTCGCACTGCCCTACCTGGGGCAACTGAGAATCAAACGAGACGAGCCACAACTGGCCCAGATTGCATTCGAGACCGCTCTCGACCGGTTTCCGAATGGCGCTTTGGCCGATGACGCCCGCCTGGGACTAGCCCAGGCTCTCCAACAGCTGGGCAACCTTCCCGAAGCCAAACGGTTCTTCGACTACCTGGTGAAACACCCTGAGCCGGAAATCGCTAACCAGGCTGCCTTGCAATTGGGCGTGCTGGCGTTAAAGCGTTTCGATTTTGAAACTGCCGAATCCACCTTTCAATCATTATTGGAACAACAACAGGCACCTGACCTACGTTCGGAAGCCCTGCTCTGGCTGGCCAGAACCAAACTTGAAATCCGGGATTATTCCGCTGCCTGGGAGCTGTTTCAATCCATCGATTTGCCGGCCGCCGAGGATTCCCTGACTGAGACGATTTTGTTCGAAGGCGCCATCGCGGCCATCGGCACTGACCAACACGAGCCGGCCGTTTCCTGGCTGCAAAGACTACGAACTTCATTTCCGGAGTTCAAGAAACTCGGCCAGGCACTGAAGCTGGAAGTGCAAGCCTTGACCCGGCTCAACCGGTTAGACGAAGCCCTGGCTGTGGCCGAAAAGTACTCTCTGAGCGACGAACGGAACGCCTTGCAAATTTCCAAGCTTGATCGCTCGGGCCGCGACCAATATGAATCGGGACAGTTTGCCGAAGCGGCCGCAACCTTTGCGACCTTGATCGATACCGAAGCGTCACCGACACAGATTCAACAATGGCAATACCTGCAATCGTTAGCGTTGCTGGGCGCAACCGATTACCAAGCCGCCGAACAGAATCTGCTGAAATTGCTGTCGTTGCAGACGCTTGATCCCGAGCTTCGCCCGCTGCTTGAATTGGCATTAGCCAACGCTCAGTTTGGACTGGAAAAATTCGCACTGGCGGAACCTCACTATCGCCAATTCCTGCGAACCAGCTCCGAGAAATCCAATTTACGGGCTCAGCTGGAACTAATCATCTGTCTCGCCAAACAGGGCAAAAACGCTGAAGCTGACCAACAATTGGAAACGTTGTTCCACGACGATCAATTCCAATGGCCTACCGATGCTGCCGAACGAGCTGATACCGAAGCGGCACTGGAATCGATTGCAACGACGTTGGTACAAACCGAACCCGCCGCCGGTCAGAAATGGCTGGGTTTCTTAGCCAAGCACACCCGCGACAATGCCCTGGAATCACGGATTGCCAGTCAGCTCGCTTTCTCTGGTGCCACCGCAGCTCAGATTAACACGCTGCCGCTGGAACAGTTCATCGCGGCCGTTGACAAGGTTGTCCAAACTCATGTCGGCACTAATGACGCACTGGCGATCGCGGCCGTCGAGTCAGCTTTGGCGAGAGCCCGCAAACTCGAAGAACCGGCAACTGACGATTCATTGAAACTGTACCGTTGGGTCCTGGACCATACTCGCCAACCGCGACTGCTGAACATTGCCCGCCATCGCCTGGCACGGCTGCTGGTCGCCGCAGGCGGTCGTCGAAATCTACTTCAAGCGCAAACGTTATTGCACCGGTTTCTGAAAACAGATCAGCAAGCTGACCCCGGCGATCGGCTGGAAATCAACGACGAAGTCATCTACCAGTTGGGTTGGTTATCGATCGATTTGCAAGATCCTCGCGAGGGCTATCGTCGATTTGAAGAGTTGGTTGACTCCCATCCGGAAAGCAAATACTGGACGGACGCCGCCTACCGCTTGATCCAGTACCGAGTCGCAGACGGCAAGTTCGACACAGCCGGCGAACTGGTTGATCCATTGTTGAACCGCAGTGACGTCCCCGAGGAGGTCGTAGTCCGGTGTCTATTCTTGCAAGGCAAGATTTGTGTCGCCAGGCAGGACTGGCAACAACTGAACGAAGCGATGAACACGTTGTTGACCAAGTCGTTGCCCAGCCCCATGCGAGCCGAGGCCGAGTATTGGTTGGCTGAATCCCACTATCGCCGACAGAACTTCGCCGCCGCCGAACAACTGCTGAGCCAACTTACCGGTTCGAATAATTTGAAACAAACGCGGCAACCTTGGGCCCGATTACGATTGGCCCAGTGCTTGATGGAGCGGACGGAGTGGTCGCAGGTGGAATCGCTGGCCCGCGAAACACTCAAACTGTTCCCCGACTTTGAACGTCCTCAGGAGCTTCACTACTTGATTGCGAGATGCCTGGAGACAAGAGGCTTGTTAACCGATGCTCGGCGGGAGCTGGAAAAGGTCATCCAAACCGCGACAGGCAACGAAGAACTGGCCGCCATTGCCCAATGGCGGATCGGCGAAACGTACTTCCACCAGGAAGACTACCCTCAGGCGATCGCCGCCTACTACAAAGTTGATTCATTGTACGAATTTGAACGGTGGCGCAGCGCTGCTCTTCTGCAAGCGGGCAAGTGCCAGGAGCATCTCCGCAACCCGACCAACGCCGGCAAACTTTATCGCCAGCTGATACAGACATTTCCGGAAAGCGAGTTCGCGGGCGAGGCTAAAACTCGCTTGTCGCAGCTGCCCGAAACCGACCGGGTCTCACGGCGTGCAACCCGGTCACCCCAGTGAATCGAATCATCCAACGACACGATTGAGATTGATCATGAATAAAACGCAGGCCCCAGGCAACAACACATCCGGTCGCTCGCGGTGGTATCTAATTATCCTCGTGCTATGCGTCGTTGGGATTGCCGGCGTTGCCTCGGCTCAGGAACAGAATGGTTTCGCGGTCGAACCGCCACCGGTCGATCCGGCCACCGCTGCGATTGACAACGCCGAAGTCGTCGCACCGCCAACGGTCCCCAGCAGCGATACGCGTCTGGTGGATATCATCCGTAGCGGTGGACCATTGATGATCCCAATCGCCCTGTCTTCGTTCTTATTGGTCGTTTTTGTATTCGAGCGATTCATTAGCCTGCGTCGCGGCAGAATCATCCCCGGCCCGTTCACTCGCCTGTTTTTAACACAGCTGGAAGATGAAGAGCTGGATCAGGAGTCGGCGATGCTGCTGTGCGATCGCGACAACAGCCCGATGGCCAATGTGTTTAAAGCGGGAATTCAAAAGTGGGGGCGTCCGGCGGTTGAAGTCGAACAGGCCGTTCTCGATGAGGGCGAACGGACTTCGAACCGGCTCCGCAAATACCTGCGATTGATTAACGGTGTGGCCACTCTGTCGCCGTTGTTTGGATTGCTGGGAACCGTCTTGGGGATGATCCATGCATTTGATTCCATTGCATCGGTCAGTTCCACGGTAACTGATCCGAAGGCGTTGATCGCAACCGGCATCAGCCAGGCTCTGTTGACGACTGCCGCGGGCCTTTCGGTTGCGATTCCGGCACTCATCGCCTACCTGTTTTTCTCCAGCCGGGTTGACAAGCACATCATGGATATCGATGCCCTGGGCATGAAGGTCGTCAACCTGATTTCGGCCGAAGCACTGGCAGTAAAAGACTCAGAATCGAAGTCGAAATCCAGGCGCAAGAAAGCCGCCTGATGTGTCCACGAACTGCAACCGCTGATTCCCTGCCAACAGGATTACCGTCATGCCCTTGAAACTGGAACGAGACGACCAAACGACGATCAATCTGACGCCGATGATCGACATCGTTTTCCTGCTGATCATTTTCTTCATGGTTAGCACCAAGTTCAGCGAACTCAATGAAGCCGAACGAGACATTGCGATTAATGTACCGGCTGTCTCAAACGCCCACGCATTGACCGCCGCTCCCCAGCACCGCATCGTCAACGTTTTTGAAGATGGATCGATCACCCTGGACCGCAAACAGGTTTCGCTCGATCAACTGCAACAGGAGCTGGCAGCGGCAAAGAAACAATACAGCAAGCTGGGCGTCGTTGTTCGTGGTGACGCCGATGGCCGCTACCAGAATGTGCAGTCTGTGATCGCCGCCATCCGCCAGGCTGACATCAGCAATTTGAATCTGGCCGTCAAGGAAACCCAACGTCGTTAACGTAACAGACGACCAGGAGCTGCCGATGCTTGATTACATCCTCTGGATACCGCCGCTGTCAGAGCTATTTTCGTGGGTCAACCTGCAATTGCTGTTGCTGGCAGGATCGGGAATTCTGGCCGTCTCGTTACTGGTCCTGGCATTGACCCATTGGGGACACTCCCGACCTGTCTGGAAGTGCGTTCTGCTGTCCTTTGTTGCGCATCTGCTGTTGCTGGGTTACGCCTATGGAACACGACTGATCTGGGATACCCCACCAACGGTTCGTGACTCGGCGATCGTCAATGATGAGGGTTTGAAAGTCACGCTGGTCGCCGAACTGGACCAGGCGCTGGTCACCGAAAGCCCCGATCCGGCAACCCTCGATCAACCGCAAACACCTGCTGCTCCGCAAATGGACGTTCCTGCATTCACCCCGCTGGTCCGACCCGAGCTCGATTCCGATCTGGTTGTCGAACCTGTCCAACAGCCCAGCCCCGCCCCGACTCCCGCTCCGGTCTCGCCCCAGGCTCCGCCAGACGTCGCTGCTCCCAACGATTTTGATTTGCCTCAGCTGGAACAACCCGAGCAGGACCTGGCTATGCTGCCTGAAGGAAAAATCATTGATCCCCAGCCGGTCGAAATCCCTCGCCCTGCCGAATCGTCGAATGACTTTGACGGTCCGGTCGTTGATTTTGCTGCTGAACTACCGCGTCCCAAAATGGATTTAATTACAAGAGATGGCAACAGCGATACGAATCCGCTGGATGCTGAACAAGTTGACCGAGCTCCCTTGAAACCGATGCTGGCCCAGCAACCTACCACGATTCCTGCTTTAAGCCAACCGGTGCCGACCGTGACCGAACGCTTGCCGGAAGTGACACAGGAACATCGCTCCAACATGCCCAACATGCGAGTCATTTCGCGAACCCGTCGACTGGGCGATGGCAAACCGTTGCCCTCGATTTATTCATTGCGCGATCCGGCAACGCGCTTGAAAATCGCTCAACAACGCGGTGGTTCCATCCAGACCGAAGAGGCTGTGACGGCGGCGTTGCGTTGGATGAGTCAACAGCAACGGGAGGACGGCCGTTGGGATCCGACTCAAACCGGTGCCGGACGCGAAGACCGAATTCTGGGACACAATCGCGACGGTGCAGGGGCTCGCGCCGACACGGGCATCACTGCGCTGGCCACGCTGGCGTTTCTCGGGGCCGGAAATACGCACATGGAAGGTGAGTATCGGGATGTCGTCGCCAAAGCACTTAATTATCTGAAAACCGAACAGAAATCCAATGGCGACCTGTCGGGCAACGCCAAACTGTTTGCTCGCATGTACTGCCATAGCATGTCCCTGCTGGCCCTCAGTGAAGCGTATGCCATGACCGGAGACAACCGACTGGCGGCGGCCGTTCGGAAGGGCGTGGAGTATTCGGAACAGGCACAAAATCCAACGCACGGCGGGTGGCGGTATCAGCCCGGCGACTCTGGCGACATGAGCCAGTTTGGATGGCAAGTCATGGCTCTGCATAGTGCCGAACTGGGAGGCGTAAAAATCCAGCCATCAACGTCTCAGAAAATGAAAAACTTTCTTCGCCTCTGCTCGTCCGGAGTCGGTGGCGGGTTGGCCAGCTACCGCCCCAACCAGGGCCCTACCTCCAGCATGACGGCCGAAGCTTTGCTTTGCCGATTTTTTCTGGAAAAGCAAGTCGATTCGATGACCGTGATGGAAGCGCAACGAAAAATCTTGACGCAGAAACCGTCCAGGCTGCACGTCAATTTGTACTATTGGTACTACGGAACGATGGCGTTATATCAATCCGGTGGCAGTGCCTGGCAACAATGGAATGACGCCATGAAATCGACCTTGCTGGCATTGCAGGTCCGCGATGGCGATGCCGCCGGCAGTTGGGAACCCACTGGCATGTGGGGAGGCTACGGCGGGCAGGTTTATTCGACCGCAATGGCTACCTTGAACCTGGAAGTCTACTATCGGTACCTGCCGGTCTATCAGGAACTTGCCAGGAACTCGTCAGTGCGACAAAGAGTAGAATGAGACGCTGTGAAATCGCGAATTTCAAATGTGAGATTTCACAATATCAAATTTGAAATTTCCAATCAAATCTTTCAATACGAACTCTGGTGATTTGTGTCCTCGACACAGCCAAGATTGTTCCCCCAGCCCATGCATTTGCTTGAAAAGATGCACTGGATCGGAGTCCCACTTACCAGTCTGTTGCCACCTCGCCACCATTGCGAGTAACCAGCGCAGCAAAAGTGATCAGGTCGATGGATTCGGAAACAAACGCCACGTGCCCGTCGGCAAACACTGTCGACACCCCACCCGGATGAAACGAATAGGGCTCGTTGTCATTGCGACGGTTCATGGGGTAGCGGCAATTCGCAGCCGGTCCGCCACCTTCAAGACTGCCATCGGAATTGGACCCGTTCAAGCTGTAGGGACCTTCGCTATCTGCCCAGCCAATTCCCTGGTCGTTATCCAGATCACCGCGCAGTCGACTCGCCCGGTAAACATCCGGACGACCTGCTGTTTCCACGACCATGATCGTTTGTGACGAACCATCTCGAATCGTCTGGAAACCATTTCGAGAATTACGATGCATCACCGAGTGACGATTGACGTTGTTGTAAATCGGTTGACTGAGAAATGGATTGATGGAATCAGGCTTGAGCCCCATGATCGCCTCGTAATCCGTTGGGGCAATCGGGTTGTCAAACGTCATCGCCGGTCTGGGAGGATGCGCGATCGCGGTGGTCACCGGAGTCCGCGAGGGTGTACTGGGACATTGAAAAACCAGCACCGGAACCGAAGCTGCTACCGCATTGGTACCTTCCCACCAGTTCTGGCTATCGTCATAGATCTTGCGCAAATTGCCTTGCTCGAGATGAGGCAAAATCAATGGCCGCCAGCCAACGAATTTTCCGGCCGGATTGCCCGGCCCGGCTTCCGTCCAGCCTGACGCAGGAAAGACCTGATAGGCGCTTTCAAAACTCAACAACGCCAATCCCAATTGGCGGCTGTTGTTCAGACAACTGGTTTGTCGCGCGGCTTCACGAACAGCCTGTACGGCAGGCAACAGCATGCCAATCAGGATTCCGATGATCGCAATTACGACCAACAGCTCAACCAAGGTGAATGCAGCGCGGCGTTGTAGATTCAAAACATCCCTCATCCAGCGTAAGATCTCGACCTATTTTAGAATCCAGAACATCGCCCAACCACCAAGTTTCCCGCCAACGGATGCAAGTTATCCAAAACCCAGGTCCGTTTGACAGGAATTATTGGTCATCATAGCCTTTTGATCGACTCACAATGTACGCGACGTTACGTTGCGACGACCCAGCCAACGTTGTTCGCCATTGCCCTTCCAACGATCGAAGCCGGCGACCATCACGCAAGCGAGCTTTCTCGGATTATCGAAATGCAATCAGGACTCACAGGAAACAACGATGGGTAGTTGGCACCAGCAGATTATTTCACTCCAGCCACGGCGGCGTGGGTTTCACCTGATCACGCGTGAAATTGTGAATGCCTGCCCGACGATCGAATCCTTTCAGGTAGGCTTGCTGCATCTATTCATCCAGCACACCTCGGCCAGCCTGACGTTGAACGAAAACGCCGATCCAGATGTGCGACACGACATGGAAACCGCCGTGAACTTGATTTGCCCTGAATCGAGCCCCTTCATCCACACGCTGGAAGGACCTGACGACATGCCGGCCCATGTCAAAGCGTCCCTGCTGGGGGCCAGTCTGACGATTCCGATTGCCGACGGCCGGTTGGCACTGGGAACGTGGCAGGGAATCTATTTGTGTGAACATCGCAATCACGGCGGCTCGCGGCGACTGGTCGTCACCATCGTTGGCGAAACTGCTATCACAAAGATCGCTTGACCCGGTTCTGCTGGCTTGATAACTACCGGGATAAGAAATCCGGTTATCGACTTCTGGGACCGCGTCCTTGAGCCAAAACAGACTTTTTCCAGCGAATATCTTGAAACCCCACCAATTCGGTGGCGGCGTATTTCTGTGCGCGGTGGGACTGTTGCTGTTGGCCACGGAGCTATCCTTCAGCCAAAGGGCTCGAATTGAAGATTATTTTGCAGCCCCGCAATCTCCGGTTTTACCTGCCCCGACAGCAACACTAAACGTTCCGCAAGCGACCTTCCAATCTCCTGTCCTGACCGTACCGCAAGGCAACTTCAGCCCCATACCGCAAAACAATCCGGCGCTGGTCCCCAACGCGACGTTTCCGACATTCCCTCGGGCCGGGCAAGTTTTTCCTGATCCGCGATATCAACAGCCGGCACCGGGCTACTCGATTCAACCGGGAACGCCGGTACTGCCGCAGGGAGGATACAACTATGGCCAAGCCCCGATACCAAACCGCTGGCCGTACGAAGGCACCGGCAGCAACTGGTTGCCTCCTTCCGATTGGACCTGGCCGCAGCAAGCCTGGTCGACGTTTCGCAACCAGTTTCTCCCCCGCGTGCTGGAACGCCCTCGCGCAAGACAAACCTGGATCACCGGTGATCAGGACAACCCACTGAATATCAACGAACTGGAATTAGCCACGACTGCCACGCTGCCCAATTTCCTGGGATCTACTCAACCGCTGCGGATCAGTCCCGGATTCGTGTTTCACTGGCTCGACGGCCCGGATTCAACTGCCCACCCGGGGTTCGATTTGCCGCCTCGAGTTTACAGCACCTATTTGTCGTTTGATCACATGACCAATCCGGCCAACAACATGGGCCTGGAAAACAACTTAACCATCGGCTTCTATAGCGACTTCGACAACAACTCGTCGGATGCACTACGCCTGACCGGCAAACTGGTCGGCTGGGCGCGGTTGAATGCCTATACGGTTGGAAAATTTGGTGTCGAATATTTTGATCGTGTGGATACCAAGTTGCTTCCAGCGTTCGGGTTTTACATGGCACCGAATTCCGACATTCGCTGGGACCTGTTTTTTCCAAGGTCCAAGTTGGCGCATCGGTTGCCCAATCTGGGGGATTTCGAAATTTGGGGTTACGTGGGAGCCGAGTACGGTGGCGGCAGTTGGGCCATCGATCGCGCTGCGGGGACGCGAGACCAGGCTGACATCAACGATGTCCGCAGCTATTTTGGGCTCGAATGGATGGGTCCCAAGCGAGTCACCGGGTTCCTGGAAGTCGGATACGTGTTTGAACGTTCGATCGTTTATCGATCCGATCCGCACTCGCCGTTGGATTTGGAAGACGCCTTCATGCTGCGTTCCGGCTTGGCATTTTAATGATCCGTCCGCCAGTCAATCACCTTAGCGCTTAAGGATTGTCACGCCCAGTGGCGGCACGTTGACTTCGATGCTGAAGGGCCGTCCTTGAGCTTCAATAGCTTCGGCCTCGACTCCCATGCCATTGCCTTGATTTGAGCCACCATAGTAGGTCGAATCACTGTTGAAAATTTCGCAGTAATGTCCGTCCTGTGGCACGCCCATCCGGTATTGTGGATGGACCGATGGCGTGAAATTGCAAATCACGATCAGCATATCGTCCGGGTTCTTGGCTTTCCGGATATACCCCAGCACACTCTGCTCTCGATTCATGCTGTCGATCCATTCAAAGCCCTGCTGTTCGAAATCTACTTCGTACAACGCGGGCTGTTCCCGATAGAGGCGGTTCAGGTCGCCGACCATTTTCTGCAAACCCCGGTGCGACTCCCACTGTAGTAGATCCCATTGCAGTCCGGCGTCGCAATTCCATTCGTTCCACTGGCCCCACTCGCACCCCATGAACATCAGTTTCTTTCCCGGATGCGTCCACATGTAACTGTACAACAGTCTCAGATTGGCAAACTTTTGCCACAGGTCTCCTGGCATTTGATCCAGCAACGATCCTTTACCGTGGACAACTTCGTCGTGTGAAAACGGCAGCATGAAGTTTTCCGTAAACGCATAAATCAGGCTGAACGTCAATTCATCGTGATGGTACTTGCGGTGCACCGAGTCCTTGCGAAAGTACCTTAGGGTATCGTTCATCCAGCCCATATTCCATTTGATGCTGAACCCCAAGCCGCCGGCGTAGGTCGGCCGCGAGACACCGCCCCAGGCCGTCGATTCTTCAGCAATCGTCAGCACCCCCGGATAGGACTCGTGAACTCGCTCGTTCATGGACTTCATGAAATCGATCGCGCCCAGATTTTCCCGACCGCCATACTTGTTGGGAATCCACTCGCCTTCTTCGCGGCTGTAATCGAGGTACAACATGGACGCTACGGCGTCGACTCGCAGCCCGTCAATATGGTACTTGTCCAACCAGAACATGGCATTGGCGACGAGGAAGTTTTTGACTTCGTTGCGATCGTAATTGAAGATCAACGTATTCCAATCGGGATGTTCACCTTGCCGTGGATCCGAGTGTTCGTACAACGCAGTACCGTCAAACTTGGCCAGCCCATGGCCGTCTTTGGGAAAGT
>CAZJEK010000015.1:0-35438 GCA_964545005.1 uncultured Pirellulaceae bacterium | reverse complement strand
GTGAGCGAGGGCTACACCGATGCGTGCTTTCCCTCGCTTACGCGTCGGGTTTCCAAAAAAGTGCAACTTCTAACGGCGAATCAGGGCGACACGTAACGCAACAGGTTGCGTAATGGTTGACCGTCGACGTAAGCCGTCGGTTGGCCAATGATTCCCTGGCCGAGGTAGGTTCTCGGGTTGGGTTGGACCAGTGGCAGCAGCGGTGTATAAACGCCCGAGCCGCGAAAAAAGGGAGTCAACACATTGCCGCTGGGTGCGTAAAACTGGGGCGTTCCGACGCCTGGCTGAACCTGGTAACCCGCGTAGCCATAGTTGGGTACGGCACCGTTGAGGGAAGGAGCCTGATTGGCAGCGGCCGGATTGTAGCCGACTTGGGGAGGGCAGCAGCAATTCTGCGGCACCTTGGCGACGCGCGTCGCGTTGCTGGTGTTGGCTGGAAGGTTGCCGGACGTTTCAGCCATCGCGTTGGACCTAGACTTGCCGATCGTGGATGCGGTTTGCTGGACCACGTTCTTGTTCAAACTGGCAACGCGAACCATGTTGGGACGGGTCGCGGCGGTTTGGTTTGGAGCAGCGGGAGTTGGCTGGGCTGCCCGCGGTGCAAATTGCGGTGCCCGCGATGCGATCTGGGGTTGCGCCCGATAGGTCGACGCCGTGGCAGGAACCACACTTCGCCCCCAGGTGATGGGTGTCGCCGAATGCCCCGCTGTCCGATTCAAGGTTCCCGTCGCGCTCTGACTGGAATTGATTGACGCCCCCAGGCTGGTTCGCACCGGTGCCTGACCGCGAGTCATCACGTTGCCGGACTGAGTGGCATAGCCAGCATTGCCGGTGGCGGGATAAGGATAAGCCGATCGATTGTCAACGTTGGAATCGCGACCAGTCGCCTGATTTCCCAGTGGCACTCGCGTCCCATCCAGCGACTGGAATCCGATAAACGGTTGACCGGAATTATTTTGCTCCTGCCCACAAAGAAACTGTTGGCAGGCCAGCGTCAACGTGATGGCGATTAACCAGACCGTTAGCAACCGACGACCTCGATCAAGCGCGTCGCCAGGAATGAATTGAACACGGACGGATTTTGCTTGCGGGCGTGAGTGATTCATGGGGAGGCTCCGGCAAAGGAAAACGTTGACGTCACGCGCGAACGATTGTGGCGTCGCAGCAAGGCCGCCCCCGGCCATGCATTCAGTTAACTAAATAGCTAAATAGCAAAACTCTTCGATCGCTCCAAGGCCTTTCCAGCAGAATTGAAAAGTCGGTGGCTAGCGCCAAAATTGCTGGACACGATTTGGGGAAGTAGCTTGGGCCATTGGCCCGAGTCGGCAAGGTTGTCACCTGGCTTCGGGAATTCCATCGCAATCACGGCCGGATCGGCCATGCTACATAACTTTGGCAGTGGTTCAAACGGCGGTGGCTGACGCATTATTGGCCGGCGCAAGGTTCCTTCCCGACCGGGAGATTGCATTGCTGGCAAAATGGGCAAGTCCGGGGATCGAAGTTGTCGGGCAAGTCTTCGTCAACCAATTCGTCGCTGCGGTAGGCGATGGTGTCTCGCCAGCCACAGTCGAGACACTTGAGCTCGTAGGCGTCGATCGTGAAGTCGTCGCCGTCGAAGTGGTTGTACTTGCAAACCAACGGGCAGGAATCGGTACGTTGTTGGGGGCATTTTCCGTCAGGTGGAACGGCTGGTTTCATGGAGAATGATCTGCTTTGAATGATAATCTGATCGATAAACTGGGCCGGCCTGTGATAAAATTGGAGCTTCCAGTGCTGCATCATGATTCTAGACGAATGTTCCATGGCCAAATCAAAGTCCAAACAGAAACAAAAACAGAAATCCAAAAAAACAGCATCCGGTGCCGGAAAAACGTTGGCTGAAAAAGCTGACCGGCATCACTGCTACCAACTGTCGGTCCAGTCTCCCGAACACGAAGTTGAATTTTTTGAACAGGCCTTTGAGGAAGCCTATCACCGCAAGCCGTATTCCTTGAGAGAGGATTTTTGCGGCACTTTCACCATCTGTTGCCACTGGGTGCAGAGTGATCCCAAACGTACCGCGTTGGGTGTCGACTTGTGTGAAGACACGCTGCAATGGGGCCGTGAGCATAACCTGGCGCAGCTGGATGAAGATCAACAAAAACGAATCCGATTAATTGCCCAAGACGTTCGCAAGCACAACCGGCCGCGAGTCGACGTGCTCGCCGCCCAGAATTTTTCGTTCTGGATCTTCAAAACCCGCTCCGAAGTAATTGAATACTTTAAAGCCGCGCGTAGAAACCTGAATGATCAGGGCGTGATGGTCATGGACATGATGGGCGGCGGAGATTGCTTCATTGAAGGTCACGTGGACAAGCGTACGATCAAGAAAGGCAAGAAAGGATTCAGTTACCATTGGAAGCAAAAATCGTTTAACCCGGTAACACATGACGCTGAGTTTTCGATCAGCTTCAAATTCAAGGATGGCAGTAAACTCAAAGATGCGTTTGAATATTCGTGGCGATTCTGGTCGGTTGCCGAAGTCAAAGAACTGCTGGCTGAAGCTGGATTCTCTGAATCACACGTCTACTTTGAGCTTGAAGACGAAGATGGCGAGGATACCGGCGAGTGGGAACGCCACGACGATTATGACAGCAATCCCTGTTGGTTAGCCTATATTGTTGCAGTTCGATAATCCGTTCGATTGAATTTATCGGTGGCATTCATGAGACAGAGTCGATCGTTTGTCAGCTGGTTCGCTTGCGTGGCATTGGTATTGTTTGCCACTGGCCATGCACTCGCTCAACAGACGCAACCAGATCCAGGCCGGAAACTGTACCAGGAGCACTGTGCATCCTGTCACGGTGCTGCCGGGCAAGGCGGCGATGGTTTTTCAGATCCGCTGGTGGGTGATTTATCCTTGCCAGAATTGACTCGTTATGTCGACGAGACGATGCCCGATGGAGACCCCGAAGCGGTTGCCGGCGAACAGGCCCAGCAGGTATCCCAATTCGTATTTGATCAATTCTACTCCGAGCCTGCCCGCAGGCGGGCGGCACAACCGCGAATCGAACTGGCGCGATTAACCGTCAACCAATATCGCAATTCGGTCGCCGACTTGATTGCAACCTTCTCGCCACCGGTATCGCAATCAGACGAGCGCGGGTTGAAGGCCAGCTATTTTGCTGCGCGGCGACGCTCGCAAGAACGCAAGATCGCCGATCAAACCGACGCTGTGCTGGACTTCCCCGACGCCGTTCCGCACTTCGATCCCACGGGTGAATACGAGTCGGTTCCCAAACCGGAGAAAAAACCCGCCAACAAAATGAACGATGGTTTTTCCGCTTACTGGCATGGCGGAATATTGGCCCCGGCGACGGGTGAATACGAAATCAAGGTCAAGTCAAAAAACGGTTTCCGACTGTACCTGAACGACCCCCGCAACCCGTTGATTGATCGTTACGTGCGGTCCGACGACGTGGTTGACCACGCCGCTAAAATCCACCTGTTGGGCGGACGCGTGTACCTGTTTCGTCTGGATTTTTTCTCCTATCCACATCCACCGGCCAAACTTCAAGTTTTGTGGACGCCACCCGGTGAACCGGAGCAGGTGATTCCGGCCCGCGTATTCACTTCCTACCAGGCCCCCGAAACGCTGGTCATTGCGACCCCGTTCCCACCCGACGATGCCTCAGCAGGCTACGTTCGCGGTACCGATATTTCAGCCGCCTGGGATCGGGCAACCACCGACGCTGCCATCGAAGCCGCCGAATGGGTTGCTTCCAGAATTCAGCAGCTGGCCCGGTTTCGAGTGACCGACGAAAACGCCGTTGAGAAAGCCCGCCAGTTCTGCATGACCTTTGTTGCCCGCGCATTGATTACCGAATTGTCCGATTCTGATCTCGAGCGATACGTCGGCCAGCATTTCGAGCAAGACGATTTGTCAATCGAAGATCAAGTCCGCCGAGTGGTGCTGATGACACTCAAATCGCCCAGGTTTTTGTTCCGACATCTGGAGCGCCGAGACCCGTCTCATGAAGGTGCCTCGCTGCTGGCCGAAACGTTGTGGGATTCGGTGCCCAGCCAATCTTTGTTGCAGGCAGCCGGTCAGCACAAACTGGATCAGCCTCAACAAATCGATCAAGCCTGCCGGCAAATGCTCAACAATCGACGATCGCAAGCCAAGTTTGATTTGTTTTTCCAAACGTGGCTGGACCCGCACGTCGACGGCATCGCCAAAGACGAGGAAGCGTTTCCTGCATTTTCACCACGGCTGGTGGCCGACCTGAAAACCAGTTTGAGAATGCAGGTTGACGAAATCGTCTGGAGCGAAGCCTCCGACTTTCGGCAGTTATTGACCTCCGACTCATTGTTTGCCAACCAGCGACTGGCCGATTTCTATAACCTCGAGCGAGACAATGAGTTACCGCCGGAAGATTTTACTCGCATCAAGATTTCTGATGGTAGCCGGTACGGGCTGTTGACTCATCCGCTGATGATGACCGGCCTGGCCTACCATAACGATACGTCGCCGATTCATCGTGGTGTATTTGTTGCCAAACGATTACTGGGCCGACAACTGCGGCAACCGCCGATGGCCGTCAAACCATTGACCGAAGAGTTTGCCCCCGAGATGACCACGCGACAGCGGGTCGAACACCAGACCAAAGACACCGCTTGCATGAATTGCCACAGTGTGATCAATCCGTTGGGCTTCTGCCTGGAGAATTTCGACGCTGTTGGCCGCTTTCGAGTTCAGGATGACGATCGCCCAATCGACACCACAGCCGAATTTCGAACCCGCGAGGGTAGACAACTGACGTTGACCGGCGCTGCTGATTTGGCACAATTCCTCGTCGACGATCGCTGGGCACAACGGAATTTCATCCGGCAATTGTTTCTGTTTTACGTTAAACAACCGATCGATGCGTATGGCATGGAACAGTTGGATCAGATTCACGAACGATTTGTTGAGCGAAACTTCTCAATTCGCGATTTGATTGTTGATATCACCATGGTGGTTTGCAATCATGAATTAGCCCTTCGAAACGAAACAGAATCTGCACTTCCTTCCGTCTCGGCCAAGTAAAACAGGTACGCCATGCTTCGTCATTCAGTCAATCGACGTGAATTTGTTCGCGGTGCCGGTGCGTTTGCACTGGCGTTTCCTGGACTTTCATCCTGGTCCGGTTTGAATTGGCTGATGCCTGAACCGTCGCAGATTCCCAAACGCTTGGTGATCATGTTTTCCCCCAATGGGATGGTCAAGGAGGGCTTTTGGCCGAGTACAGAAGGCCCGGATTTCGAGATCACCGAAGTCCTCAAACCTCTGGAAGACTTTCGCGAAAAAATGCTGCTGGTCCATGGTGTCTGTAACCAGATCCGCGGCGACGGTGACAATCACATGCGCGGCATGAGCTGCCTGTTGACTGGGAATGAATTGTTTCCCGGTAACATTCAGGGCGGTAGCCATACGCCGGCTGGCTGGTGCAAGGGAATTTCGATTGATCAGGAAATCAAAAACTTCCTGCAATCTCAGCCGCAAACCAAAACCCGGTTCGGGTCGCTGGAGTACGGCGTGCTGGTCAAGAATGAAGCCAACCCCTGGACCCGGATGGTTTACGCCGGTCCCAACCAGCCCGTAGCTTCGATCAGCAATCCTTACCAGATGTACGAAAAAATGTACGGGCAGCTGAAAGACCGGGAAAACCTGTTGGCGGTGTTGGGCGATTTGAAACAGGAGATTCAGCAATCCGGCCAAGGCCTTGACCCTCGCGATGCCCGGCTACTGGAATCTCAGGGAAAATTGGTGACAGGATTAGACGACCAGCTGCGCGGCAGCAATCAAGCCAGCTATCGAGTGGATCCCGTGCAGTTGCCTCCCAATGTTGCCGAGGTCAACGACAACATGCCGGAATTGTCCAGAATGCAAATCGATTTACTGGTCAACGGATTTGCCAATGATCTGAACCGAATCGCAACCCTCCAATACACTCAATCGGTCGGGCAGGCCCGCATGCGTTGGCTAGATGTTGCCGAAGGCCATCATGAACTGTCGCACGATCCGGACAAGAAAGAGGAATCGCAAGAAAAACTCCGACGGATCAATCACTGGTACGCGGAGCAATTGGCTTACCTTTGCCAGCAATTGCAGAACACACCGGAACCGGGAACCGATCAGTCAATGCTGGACAATACGCTGATCGTGTGGACCAACGAACTGGGGCACGGCAACTCGCATACGCTCAATAATCTACCGATGGTACTGATGGGTGGCGGTTTCGGATTTGAGATGGGCCGGTTTGTGAAAGTCAAGAACGTTTCTACGACTCGGCTGTGGCTGGCGATCGCCCATGCCATGGGACATCAGATCGAAACGTTTGGTTTGGCCAAGTTGTGTAAAGACGGCCCGGTCAAAATCTGAACCGCAGAGACGCAGAGGACGGTGAGTTGCGGAGTGAGCTGCGTTGCTCAGCGGACTCTGCGTCTCTGCGGTTATCTCTTCGCTTTTGGTGCCTGGGAAGGCTCGTATTCAGCCGAAAGCTGCTAGCAAACGGTTTACTGAATTGCCCTAGGTAATTCAAATCCCGTGGATTAAATTTTCAAATCTAAACTTATTACCCAGCTTCCCCGGACTAACTACCGCGGAACCTGGCCACCATGTCGAACGGAATCGACATCCGTTTCCCCAACGGATGCTCAGCAGGGAGCAAAGCAATGAAGCTGGAAGAAGTCAGGATTGACAGTTCTTACACGGGCCGCCCCATCAATCTAGGTCGTTTTTCCGAGAGCCTGACTTTTGTTTACGGGGAAAACTCGGCCGGCAAATCGTCAACCAATGATCTGGTTCGGCAGCTGCTGTTTGGCCACATCCGCACTCAAAATCCGATTCCAGGCGAATTGACCGTCTTTCGCAAGGGCCAGAAACTCAGGCTCCGCCGATCGAACGACCCGCACAACACCTTGCGTATCGAATCACTCGAGGGCTACGAGCGGCACCCTGTGTTGCCGACCGAACATGAGCTGACGGCCAACGTCACGCCGGACATCTATGACACCTTGTACAACGTCAGCTTTCGGCACACTTCGCAAAACGCGATTCGATTAGCTCGCGTCCTGCGAGATGAATTTCAGGTTCCTTTGGGACCAGCAGCGGCCGGCGACGATGCCGCACGAATCTCAGAACAGCGGGAACTCGATGCTGTCCGTGACCGGCTGGCAAGCCTCGAACAACAAATCGCTGACTTGACCCTTTCGCGACGAACGTGGCTTGAACAGCAGGAATCCAATCAACTGACCTTGCGTCGCAAGCTGGCCGAAGTCGAATCGGAGATCAGGAATGCTCAGGATCGCCTGAGTCAAATCCAGCTTTCGTCGCTGCACGAACAACTGAGCGCTGTTGTCAGCGAAATTGAATCGTTGCGATTGCGGATCGACACCGCTCAGGACGAGGTGATCTATCCGACTGAAGATCCGACTAGCGAACACCTGGCCTCCTTGTACGAACGGTTGGACGAAATCGACAATCAAATTCATCGCTGGCGTCACGTCCAGTCCGATATTCAAAGCCAACGCCTACGGTTGCGAGACGAGATGCTGGTCTGGAACGATTTGACCTTGGAGTCTGATCAACATCCCTACCATATCGCTCGCGAAATCCTGGTCGGACTGGAACAGAAAGTTGATCAGGCAGAACGCAACGCCCAGCACTGGGCTTCGGCTGGCGGGGCCCGGGTCGACAAAGATCAAATGGCTCGCTCGCTGGGCGAGTTGTGCCAAAGCATGCGTGATGATCTGTACGGATTGTGTAGCGAGCTCTCCCACCAGTACAAACACATTCGCCATAAGTCGGCTGCTGCGGAACTGAAGCAGTTACGCCGCTGCTATACCGAGATGGGCGAGAACATTGAACGACTGGTCCACCGCCGGGCATCGCTGGTTCGCGAAATCAGGGAAATCGATCCCGCGGGTGCCGATGCGATCGTCCGAGCCGACGCCAAGTTCTGCCAATGTGCACAGCACGAGGGATACCTCGAAGCGCGTCGCCGCTACGTCGGACCAACCGTCAAACCTCAGGCAATCCGAGTTGCTCCAGACCTGACGTCGGAACGAGCCCGCTTGGCCGAATGCGAAGCCAAGCGACGTGAACTACTGGACCGGATCGCTGGGATCGAAACGGAGAACAATGCCGCCAACGCTCGACTGGCCGAATTGAATCGTCAACGCGAATCGCTGGTCGTTCAATTGGCTGATGCTGACGAATCAAGGGTCTCTCGTTTCGATCGCGAAATCGCCGATCTCAATCGGGACGCCGATGTATTGCGGGAACGACTGGCTCGTCCGATCGCGCTGCCGCAGACTCACCCGCTGATTCAACAGGCGTCCAACTTGCTCGAACGGATGACCGCGGGACAGCTGAACCGAGTCTTCGTTGAACGCATTGCGACCGGTAG
Source organism: uncultured Pirellulaceae bacterium (assembly GCA_964545005.1). Taxonomy (GTDB): domain Bacteria; phylum Planctomycetota; class Planctomycetia; order Pirellulales; family Pirellulaceae; genus Mariniblastus. The sequence continues at coordinate 27,006 of CAZJEK010000015.1, read as the reverse complement.
CCATCCGACTCTGTTTGTGCGGACTCGTCAGGATCACGCTCAGGCATTTGAGACGCTGGACACCGATCGACAGGACCAGGTGTATCTGGCGTTGATGTTGGCTGGTAAAGAGTACCTCCGCCAACACAAAGGCGTCGAGCTGCCGACGACGATCGACGATTCCTTTTGTCACATCAGCAACGATCGCGTGACGCCGACGCTGGACGTCGTCCATCAAGCCAGCCTGGCTGGGCACCAGATCGTGCTGCTGACTCAACATCGTTATCTGGCTGATCGCCTGCCCGGCGTCCCGGTATTGTCGCTCGATCAACCGCTGGAACAACGAACGGAAAAGTCCAGCGCCAGCCCACTATCCCCCAAAGTGATTCGCTATGGCGACAACGATTGGGCCCGTCAAAACCAGTTTGACGATGTCTATTTCGATTCGTCAGCCCCGCGGCCGTATCCACTATCGAAGTATCCTCGCAACCACAGCGTTTCCCAACCCGAACCACGGATTTACTCGATCCCGGATGAAGAGCCCGGTTTCCGAGCAGCCTTCAACCCCCAGGATTTTCCGGCCTCGAATTATTCGCCGGTCCCGGTGGAGTTGGTGGGTGACCCGATCAAGTATCTGCCAGCTTACAACGAGAACACACCGCTGGAGCACACGGGACTATTCGAAGCGTCGCACCTGCGGCGCCTGGCCGATCTTCGGCTGTACACAGTTGACAGTCTGCTGACCATTGACCAGGCAACGATGGAAGAACTGGGCATCAGTCGTGACCTGATCGATCGCTGGCAGTCACAACTTTGGTTGTTGATCAACGTTCCCAACCTGAGCAGCGACGACGCCCGCGTGCTGGTGGCTTGCGGCGTCACCGAACCCCAGCAACTGGCGACTTCCCACGTTCGCCAGTTGGAAGAGCGAATCGAACGGTTCCTGGCAACCAGTTCTGGTCGTCGGGGCGGCTTCCATAACTACCAATTGAATCGTGATCGAATTTCAGGTTGGCTGCGAGCACTGGAATCGACGCGGAACCGTTGGCAACATCGACGTCGCCCACAAGCCACACAACGTCAGTTTGAGCCTCGACGATATCAGCGAGACGATCGTGACTACACGGGGACTCGATCCCGGGCCTTTGGATCGGCCACGCGGGATTCCGAAAATCGAGAGCGTCGCCCACTGCAACCGCGTCCGCCAAGAATGCACTCGCAAGCACGCGACAACGACCGCGATTACATCTCCCGCCAAAACCGGTCGGCGGCTCGAACTCAGGATACGGACTTGCAGGCCAACCGTGAATCGACCGGCAACTCGTCACGTTCCAAGCCAAAAACCAAACGACGATCTGGATCGACGCCCAACAGCCCTGTCTCCAGCTCGCTGAAATTCCATTTGGACCTGGACGACCATATCGAAGCCGCACCTTCGATCGGTCCCAAAACGGCAGAACGTTTCGAGAAAATTGGCGTCGTGACCGTCCGCGATTTCCTCAAGCAGACGGCCGAATCAATGGCGACCAAGCTGAACTACAAACGCCTGAACGCTGATCTATTGTTGCAATGGCAACAGCAGGCAAGAATGGTCTGCCGAATTCCCAACATGCGTGGACACGATGCGCAGTTGCTGGTCGCTTGTGACATCATCGATCCGGAAGAACTGGCCGCCATGCAACCGGAGAAACTGTTTGCGATTATCGACCCGTTTTCGGACACCAAAGAAGGCTTGAAAATCATTCGGGGCGGCAAAAAACCGGACCTGGAAGAAGTCACCGACTGGATCACGTGGGCGGGCGATACCCGATCCATTCAGGCTGCCTGAAATCAACGAAACGCGTTAATTGACAAACACGATGGTCCACGTCTGTTGGGTTCCGTCGGACTCCCCGTCCTCAGGCTGCATGGTGATCGAAACCGGAATGCTGTTTTTGGCCAGCAAACTGACGTCTGTTAGAAACTCCAGCATGTCGAAGTAAGCACCTTTGACTTCGACCGGCCAAAACTCCACCGGATCAGCTGTGGAACGTTCGTTCATTTTAGAGAACAGACCGGTCAGGTATTCGGAGACCGTAACCGGTTCATCACTACCTTGCGAGACGATAGACAGGTTGTAGTCGCGCATCAGTTCGGTGATTTTCTCCAGCGTCTCCAGCCGGGAAGAACTACTTCGCCATTGCGTACTCAATTCGCGAATCTGCTGGCGCGAGGCTGCGACCCGGTTCTGCAACTTGGTTAAGCCTTCTTTTTCCGATGCCAGTTGGCTGGCCGCCATATGTGCTTCGGCAGGCGAAACCGCAGTCTGCTCAACCTCCAGATACTGGTTTTCCAATTGAGCTTTATCGCGTCGCAGTGGTACGGCAAAGACCACGGAATAGATCGCCAGAATCAGCGCACCAGGAAATAACATCAGCAGAAACTGCTCACGTCTTGAGTTCTCCTTAATCATGCTGACCTCATTTCAACAGGGCAAACTACGGTAATCCAGCTGGCCAACTATCCGCCCGAGTTTTCCGGTGGACCGATGTCGGTCAACAGGATGCTGAAATTCCAGGGACCGCCAGTGGTTAGTTTCTCCAAGCCTTTCTGCTTGGCTGGGTTCACCATCCACCCCAACGGCTGCGCTTCAACGCGAAGCTGTTTGGCCAACGCCTGGGCAGACTCGCCATTCAAGGACACACCGGAGATCGACAACCCGGCTTCGGTACCATCGATCCGTTCAATGAACAAATCCGGTTTTCGCAATCGCTTCAGCAGCTCCAGCAACTTGGCAATGCGATTGTTCTGATTGTTGAGAAAGAACTGGATCTGTTCCAGCTCTTCCTGTAACTCCTCGTTTTCGGCCTCAATTTTCGCCCGGTCTTCCAGGATCGCAATGATCTGGGCATCGTACAATTTCTTATCAGCAGCCGGCTGTTTCAGCGTTTCGATTCTGGCCTGCAATTCATCGATTGATTGTTTCATGTAGTTGTGGTGCCACAGGCAAAAACCGAGCACGACGACAGCCAGCAATCCAGACACCAGGTGGCGCACAGGCGTGCCACGGCGCGGTTTGGATTTGCGCAAAACGGGAGCAGCAATTTGCTCGTACCGTTCCACGTAGTTCTGAGCTACGTGTGCCAGCCAGCGTTCGAGCGATTCTGGATCAGCCAGATCGATCCAGTCATCAATCGACGGAGCGACGCCACGAATCGAATTACTACCCACCACGACACGAGCAGCACCAACGACGACTTCTTCAGAGGCCTGTCTGGTCTTGGAAAGTTGGGTTCCATTATGGGACAACAGGTAAGCCAGCTCGCCCCACAATTCAACCGCCAGGCCATCCAGTTTCTCCAATGCGGATGAGTAAAAGCCGGCCGGGTGGGACAACGCGATTTCCCGACACCCCTTATTCTCCAACAGCGTATTGACGGCCTCGAGTTCGGGTTTGCGAAGGACATTGACCCAGAACTGGTCAAAGTCTCCGACCGACCCGATCGGTCGGTAAGCCAAACCGATTTCATCGATCTCAATGCCCGACAGGGTTTCGGCTTCGAATCGGAGTGCGGCCTCGAGTTCATCCCGTTCGATGCCGCCGATGCTCAGCCGGGGCAGCGAAATCAGCTGGGACCAGACGTCGGTGGACAACACCAGCACTCGCGACGCCAAGCGGGGCTGATCGACAACCACGATGGATACCGATTCGACCAACGTTGCTTCAGCATCAACCGATTCACTGACCATCGTGATCGGCGTTGACGAGGACTTGGCAAAATCAGCGCGAACCGCTTGCCCGCCGGTCAACAGAATCACGGAAATGTCAGGACGCTTGGCCATGGATTACTGCAGCGTTTTGCGAAAATCAAACACGACGCTTAACCCTTGGTGAGGAACCTGAACGTATCGGACTTGCCGCCGCCCATCGGCCTCTACCACGATTGCACGTAGGCCGATGGGAACGTTCCGAAACAAAAAACCATTGGCCTGTTCATCTTCATCGTCCAAAACGGCCAGCGTGGTCAGCGATCTTCCGGGATGCGGCACGAGCATGACGGCTTTAACGGTTCCCTGAAATGTATCGTCCAGCAAAACGGTGCCGGATACTGAAACTTTGCCGCTATCGAGTTGCACATCCAATTCGGCCTGATTGGCGAACTCCGCTGATTCCGGTATCTCAATTCTGACAGCCGTTACCTGACCGTCAGTCGTGGTTTCCAGTTCTGGCGGCCGTCCCCAGGGGTCAACCAGTTTCTCCGTCCCGACCGGCAGCTGCAAATATGGTCCGCGCCAACCGCAAGGCAATCGGACCGCCTGGTAGGGATCCGGGCCGGTACGAAACTGAAACGGATAATTGGCTGCCAGGTTGCCCGCTTCATCCCACAGGTCGGTCAATACAAACCCGGTCGAGTCTCCGTCCAAGGAGGTCGTTTCGACCGGCAGACTACCGACATCGGCCACGAATCCGGTCACCAGAGGAGTGCCATCGACCTGATACTTTTGCTCCGGTCCCACCGTGGCCAACCGAATCTGTTGCAGCAAACTGGCCGCTGATTGCAATCGTTGCGAGGCGATCTGCGGTTCGAGATTGCGGATCGCGACAGTGGCCACAATCGCCAAAATGATCAAGACGACCATCAACTCCAGCAGCGTCAGCCCGGATCGATGCATGAATCTTGGCTGGCGGGACATGGGGAATTTCATCGCGTTTTTTTCCTCCCCGAATCAATCTGCTGGACGTTAAGCTCGCCGCGAAAGTTACTAGCTCGCGGAAAAACTTTCCAGCGGTTTTGGCGCTAGCCACCGACTGTTCGAAATTTACTTTTCTACTGGCTTTAGTCCGAGGCTAGCGCCCGTAGCTTGGGCCATTGGCCCGAGTCGGCAAGGCTTTCGCCCAGCTTTGAGTATTCCGCTGCGGTCACGGCCGAATCGGCCATGCTACAAAGCTTTCTCGGAGCGAAAGTCGACCATCGCTTACCGGCGGTAGTCAGGGTAGCGGAGAAACATCACCAGATCGTCTCCGCATTCCGACAGCGTCAACTCGCCGTTGGTGTGTTCCCCTGGCTTCATGTTTTCGACATCGTCCGGCGTTTCAATCTCGCCGTTGGGGCCGGCCGACACGACCCGCATGAACTTTGACTCGGTCGCATCGACGGTTCCGTCTTTGTCGAAATCGGCTTGCATTTGCAATGGGTTGCCCCAGCCATCGACGACGGTAGGTTCCCCCATCAGACCGCGGCCGGTGGGACTAACGTAAGGCCCCCGCCAACCGACCCGATTGATGGGATCATAGTCGAGCAGTTCCGGATTGCGTTCGACAACTCGCGGAGGCGCCTTTTCCTGAACCAGTTCGTCAACGCTGATCGGCATCGCTTCTTGACAGTGTGACAATGTCTCAATCACACCTTCCTGCCCTGTGATCGCTTCGCGGACCGTCAACATCGTCGCCTCGGTAGCGACTTCGGTCGGCGACTTACGCTCGCCCGTGGGCGTCGTTACCTTGATGTCGCTGAACGAGGGAATGACGATCGCCGCGACTGCAATCAAGATCATCAACACGACCATCAACTCCAACAGAGTCATTGCCCTGCGGTCAGGTCGCTGCTGGCGAAGACAAAATTGCATCGCGCCGCGGTTGAGTTCAAGTTTTGAGCTACGGAATGTCATCGTTTAAAATGATTGGGTTTGAGTCAACAGTTATGTTCAATGCCGCTAACTGGGATCAGAATAAAACCGTTCCAGTTCGGAAGAAATCCGGCGGATCCCGTCGCTACCCGGAATCGCAGCGCCGACATAACGAGCCATCGCCACACCGGAATCTGCCGTTTTGATTTCGATCACCAGCAAATAACGGGAATACATTGTTTTGGGGTTTTCATTGCGTTCGTCCGAAAAGTGAACGGGAGATTTCGAGAATACCGCATCTTTGCCACCACCCACCAGACTCGACTGCTCACCCAAACCAACGACCATGTATTTGGCGTTTGGCTCGGCTTCAAAATTCCAGTCGGTGCGGAACAGGGTAACCGCCAAATCTGGATTGAGGATACAGACTCGCGAGTTATCGCTAATCGGTACCGGCAGTTGGTTGTGCGATTCATAAGTCGCGTTGGTCGCCCCGCCGGACGCCGGCACCAGCTGAGTCACACCCAAACTGTCGAGCGCTTCGACTTCAGCCGAGGTCAAACTGGCCGTCTCAAAAATCTCGCTGCCTCCGAGGTAACTCGGTACCGTTCCATCCATGCTGGCCGTTCCCGAAACCAGCGAATCGAACCGATCACCTATCTGCCCCTGATTCAACATCGCGTGGCGTTTGATCGCCGAATCTATCTCGGGGATATTGGCAGCTGCGGTAGCAACCTGGGTTCGCCGCAGCATGCCAGGCAAAGTCGAAACCACGATCCCGCCCAAGGCAATCAAAATCGTCAATACCACCAACAACTCCAATAGCGACAAACCACGGCGGACAGGCGTCCGGTGGTGGTTCGAAATGGATCGGGTTGTGGGAAAGTGGTTCATCGTGCGATTTCGCGGCGGCAACGTCGAATTCGCGTCGACCGTTGAAATGGGTAGTTCCATGGCAGACGCGTCCATTATTGTTATCGGCTGCGCTGGGGGAAGGGTCGCAAACGCCCTAGGTTGCCCCGTTTTTTCGGTTCCATCCGTTTAATGCATCTATTTTGGCAGCCAAATTTGGCGCCAAGCCGGAAAAAACCGTAGTTTTCAGGCTGTTTACCAGCAGACAACGATTTGGCGGTATTCGGGAAAGATTTGCGCCCAAGCGTAAGCCAGGACACACTTGCATTTGGGAATGTCGGTTTTTCCGTAGCTTGGGCCATTGGCCCGAGTTATTGAGGTATTCAAAACTTGGCGATTCCCGACAGCTTCACGGCCGAATCGGCCATGCTACACAGCTCACGTCCGGTCGCCCATGCTACTGTTCACAGCTGAATTGCTCTCACTACCAAACTAGATGCGCGACCAGTGACGATTATTGCCCGGTCGCGGCTTTCAGGGCTTCCGCACCGCCCACGACAGGGATCTGAATCGATGTGCCGTCCAAGTCAACCGTCAGCTCAGTGCCGGGCTCGGGCCACAGTGTGAAATCACGGTCACTGGAAAAAATCATCAGCCCAATTTTTTGCCCTTTGGCAATCACTTGATCATCAGGCTCGAGATCAAACGTAACCTCGTAAAACTTGCCAGGCTCCAAGGGCTCGCTGTGAGTCAGCGATTTGTGGTTTTGCGGGTCGGCCCAACCGCGAGTGATGATGTTGTCAGTCAGCTTTCGCGAATTGGTATAAGGAAGTGATACCATCCACACGGACAGGTTGGCTGCCGGTTTGCTGCAGGCCAGCTTGATGGTGACCCTGGTTGTTCCCGACAAATGCACATCCCGCTGCAACTCCGGTGTCGTATACATCAATCGGTGCTCCGACTCAGCCGCCTGGGCCAGCGTTTTGCCAAATACGCCTGCATTGTCCACCAGCATTTCAGAACCCTGATCGGCAGCAGCGTCGATCACCAAACCGCCCGCCTGACGACCGCCTGTGGTCAAGTGCAGCGTGACAGGCTGCGCATCGGGATTGGGATATGCCTCGTAAGCCGTCGGCTCGGTACGCTTATCGTTCTCCCGCACGATGAACGCGCGAGGATCATTCTCGATACCATTATCGACACCATACAAGTAATGGCTGAACCAGCGATTCATCATCGGCAGTGGTGGCGGGCCACCATGCCCGCCTTGGTGACAATACAGCTGGCAGGGTACGCCTTTGTCTTTCAGCTTCTCGTAGATACGAATCGTGTGACTGGGCATCACGTTCCAATCATTGAAGCCATGCGCCATCAATGCCGCTGCCCGGAAATTTTCCAGCTGGTTGGCATAGTCACGATTGGCCCACCATTGGCTGTAGTCTCCGGTGACCCGGTCCTGATTTTCCGCCATCTCGGTATCACGAACCATTTCATTGCAGTTTTCCTGCATGTCCGGATCACCACTGTGGATGAAGTTGTAAAGCACGTCGATGTCTTCCCCCATGTACCCGCCGGGATGACGGATCAATCCGTTGGCGCGGTAGTAATGGTAATAGGACGTATTGGGTGCATCGGGAATGATCGCCTCCAAGCCTTCAACACCCGTGGTGGCCGCCGCAATCGGCAATGTGCCGTTATACGATGTGCCCGTCATACCGACTTTGCCAGTACACCAATCAGCGGTTACTTCTTCATCACCATCGATACTGGTATACCCCTTGGCTCGTCCATTCAACCAGTCGATCACAGCCTTGGGAGCCAACGCTTCATTCTCGCCACCGACCGTCGGACAGCCTTGTGATAATCCAGTTCCGGGTGAGCAGGAGTGCACAACGGCAAACCCACGCGGGACCCAGGTCCCGGTGAAACTCGACGAAATCTGTGGCCTTCGCTTTTGCTGTTTGATTGCTGGTGGCGTTTCATGCTGGGGCGGATTGGTTCCCAACTCGACTTTTGGATCCCACATATATTCTGGCTTGGTCGAACCGATTCCTGCAAAGTAGGGACTGGTCGAATAAACGACCGGCACCTTCAAACCTTCCGTTTCGGTTTGCTTCTGGCGACAAACTGACACGTGCAACCGGTCGGGCTTCCCGTCTTTATCGGAATCAAAATCACTTTCGACCCACAAATCGTGCTTGACCCAATCGGCAGGATTATTGAATGCCTCGACGACTTGCGCTTGACCATCCTTAAAGACAGGCCCGGCTTTCGTGGCCTGGCCGGGACGTTCGGCAACCGATTGCGCGGTCAAAGAATTCGTGGTGCCAAAGGTCACCATTGCGATCGCAATGGCAAGTCCCAATCCCGCATCAACGGAGCGAGCAAAAAACTGGTTGATCATCAATCGATTCCAGAGTGATGGATGTAATGTAGGAAGGCCCAAGCTTTTGATGGACTCAGGAAAACCCGATTCTTCGGGGCTTAAGAAGATCAATCATAGCAACCGCCGAATCAATGCTCAACAAGCTCGACTACTGCGATTCATCGGGCTGGTATGTTTCGTGCTCGGGCAAACCAAGCAGTTCCGGATCGTCGGAAGGATTCTCTTGAATCACCGGAATCGGACGAAAATCGAACCAGCGATCCAATAGCACTTCATCGGGCCCGGGAACCAACACTCGCCCGCCCAGGTCGTAAAGTGACCCCATCCACAGTTCCGATTGGGGCTGGATTTTGCCTTCTTTCAGTTGGAATTGATACTCGATTCCAAAATGGACCCTCCCCGTTTGAGTCCCGTACTTTTGGCCGCCATAAAACAGATAGATCTTGCCAGTGGCCTGAGTTCCTTCGCTGTCCCAGTTGCCGACCGGTACGACCGCTTTCCAAACCTGTTCGTGTTCGACTTCGTAAAACAATAAACGTTCGTCAAAGGTTGGATCTGTTTGAGAGAAGTGCTGCAAATAAATGGAATTCAAAACGCGATCACTGAACAGTTCACGAGTAGCCATTGGGGCACGCTCCACGATGATTTCGATCTGGGCCTGATCGGGATCCAATGAGTCGCCCCACGCCAATCGGTTTCCAGCCAGGTCGGTCAGGTAGATTTCCATCGTGGCCGTGCGATAAAAACCTCCGTTGTACAACCCATCGCTGCGTTCATCGTTGCCGCGATAGTACACTCCGCCCAGCCGTTTGGGATGCATGGGGTAGGGCGGACTAACCAGGTTGCTACGGTGGATGATCAGTTCGGTTTTTTCGGGACCATTCAGCTTTTGGACATCGTTGCGAAGCTTGGCCACCTCCTCGGCGGTTTCCAGACTCCTTCCGTACATCCAGCAGCCAGCAACGACGGCCACGGCGGTGATACACCAAGGCAAGCATGTGATCACGCCTTGTTCGGAACGGCGGTCGGTGGTTGTCCGCCGAATCCATGCCCAGCCAATCCCCAGGACAACCAACAGGCACAGCGCCCCGCCACCGTATTGCACCGGACGTCGCTTCGACTGCTCGACCAGCCAGTTCCAGGCCTGTCCGATTGACTGACCATCGGCGGTGACTTCAGAAGGTTTACTTTCGTTGACAACCGCTTCCCACTGGCCTCCCTGACTGACCCAGCGACTAAGTGTGTCGATCTCGGCGGGTGATAACCCGTCACCTTCCTTGGGCATGCGATAGCCAACGGACTCCGACGTAACTCGCAACACCAGTTCACTGTCATCGGGACCGCTGCCGATGATGGGGCTTCCCGAATGACCGCCGCGAGCGATGGCGGTCTCGCTATCAAGTTTCAGGTCGCCCTTGGCTTGCGGACCAGCGTGACATTCGAAACAGTGGGTTCGCAGGATCGGCAGGACCTGGGCGTTGAAATCGACTGGCCGCTGGGTCGATGCCTGGACGTCGACGTTTGTCTGCTGAGCTTCAACTGCCCCCAGCATCGCCAAGCAAACAGCCAGCGGCAACCAGATCGCTACGCAACATTTGGGTAGAGGTAGATATTTAAGAGGCAGATATTTAGGTGATTGGCAACAAGCAGAAACTCTCCTTGGGGAGAGTCGGCCTATCAGGGCCGGAGAGGGGACTCGAACCGCTCCCCTCGCCGTGGCTCGGCGAACGTAGCATGGCCGATTCGGCCGTGACGGCGACGGAACACTGATTAGCGAGCGAAACTTTCTGGACTCGGGCCACTGGCCCAAGCTACTGCATGGGCGACCGACCATCAAAAGTCCGCTTTTTCCTTGTTCGGCTTTTTCTGCGGGCCAAACGTCAACGCTTTTTCACCGGTCTCTTTTTCTTTCAGCAGTTTATCGAGAAACGGCTGCAGGTCAGCTTCACGACCTTCGGCATTGGCAACGGCTTTTTTCTGCCACTCGATCGCTTTGTCCAGATCGCCATCGAGATAGACAAAGTGGGCCACGGTATCATTGACCGCACCGCTGGTCGGGTCGAACTTGACGGCGACTTCTGCGGCATGACGACAGGCTTTGAGCATCTCGGGGGACACATCACCTCGAGCTTCGTGTCGTTCATAAATGCCCCACACCAGGTCATTCAACTCACCCGAATTTTCTTCGCTGCCAAATTTGTCGGCAAACTCGATTAAAGCTTCGGGGGCTGCTTCATGCGTCATGCCGATCAACAGCTGCAAACGCAGTACCGCTAATTGCTCGGCAACCAACGGGTTCTCAGCCGCCTTACTTTGTTCAGCGAGATACTCCATTGCCTCGTCGGGACTATTCCGCATTCGCTTTTGAAATTCGGGCAGCAGTTTGACGACTTCTCGACTGGCCTCGGATCTGGCTTGTACCGCGTCCATTTCCTGATCGTATTTTTTAGCGAACTCGCTACGATCCCAATCACCATTGATGATCTGCTCCAGCGGCTTTTCCAACTCCAGCGTACTGCCGATCCAATCCAGTTTGCCATCTTTGCCAACAACGAAACAACAAGGCACGGTGATCCGTCCCGACTTGCCCATGTAGTCATTAAACACCGACCCATCGGCATCAGTCGTGATGCTGTAATTCTCCACAACCTCGCGATAGGTTTCCGGTGGATCCGAAGCGTTGCTGAAGTTGGGGAAGTCCTCGTCCAGGAACGCGTCGGCTTCAGCAGCAGTCAACCATTTCAGCTCCTGGTCGGGCCGTTCACGCGTGGCCCCGGCAACGGAGATCACTTGCAACTGATCACCGTACTTGGCTTGCAGCTTGGACAACAATGGCATCGCCATTAGCGACCCCCGCCAGGAAGGATGCCAGAAGTCGATCACGTACACTTGCCCTTTTTCAAATCGGGTCGTGTGCATGAACATCCCGTTGCCATCGGTTACCCAGGATTCGATATCCAGTGGCGGGGCGGGATCACCGATGGTCAGTCGTTGAGACTTTTCTTGTGGTTCCTGTGGTTTTGACTCAGCCGGTTCCTGACCAGAACCCACCGAATGCAGTCCCAGGAACAGTGTTCCAACCAATAACAGAAAAGCGCATCTGGATCGCACGGTATTTCCTTCCAACGTAACGTGAAGTTTCATTAATCTATTTTAGGCTCGCCACCGCTCAGGCAACAACACGGTATTATGACCATTTGAAAATGTGGGGCGACGGCAGGGTGCCTGGGCCGGGAAATGCCGGATGGAATCCTGCTAAACCGCTGATAGAATGGCGATTTCCGCGTTCCCCTGGCTCGACTCACTGAGGAGGACACCATTGCCGCACCGAGTTGAAGGAAAAGTCAACGAAGTTGATGACCAAGGCCGTTTGATTACCGATATCGCCAACGACCAGTTGTCCGCAGCGCCTCGGGACGCCACCACCAGCATTCGGTTCGGTGGCCACGAAACCATTTGTCTGTACGAAGCAGGACACTCCGAACCGGAATCGACAATGGTCGCGGTATTGGGGGATTCCGGTTGCCTGGAAATTGAAATCGTGGGAATGAACTTGTCCGAAATGCTGGGTATCAAGGTGGGCGAATCGGTGTCGGTTTGTTGGGAAGGTTGAGGTTGGATTTGAAATTTGCTGACTCTACCGGAATGTATGTATTTCGAAATCAGAGGTAAGGTTGCATTGGATAAACGCATAGTCGCCAAGTGTGATTCGATTCCTTCATTAAGCCCTGTAAATTCGCCAAGCTTCATATTTCACGACCATTAGTCGCTTGTCACTTTTGAAAACCTTTGTGTCTTTGCGACTTCGTGTCTTTGCGTTTCCCTGCAGTCCCCTGATCGGGCCAGTTCGAACAAACCGCTGCTCGTTGCGGGAATCACTACATGTAAAACGTTAGAGTCAGGAAATCTCATATTTCAAATCCCAATTCCCCTCATCGTCGCGCTCGGCGCACGCCATCCTCCCGCGCTTCCCAAGCCAGCCGAAACGCCTCTTCGTCACCAAACTTGTTGACCGAAAACGCCCGCGTCTTTCGCTTGCCGCGACCATCGGTCCACTGAGCTACCCAATACAGATAGGTGTATTCGAAATCGCCATGCTCGCGTTTATGCTGTTTCAGGCGAACGCCAACCACACCCGATTGATTGCGGACTGACGGCTGTTCGGATTTTTCTTCGGTCGTCATCCGACCAAATGACTGCTCGATTTGATCCCGGTATTCTTTCGCCGCCCGCAACGCTGCGTTTTTGCCGCCCAGCAACGAGTCGGCAAAATAGCGATGGAAGGCTTGCCGTTGACGCTGAATTCGGACTTCCCAGCCGCCAAGAACATGCCCATCGGCAGCCAGTTTTTCAATTCTCGTGATGTTTCGACGTGGATTCCGCCGTGCCATCTAATTACCTGGGAACCGGAGGAAAACTACTGAGCTGATGTTTTGAATCCGTTCGGTCCACCAGAGATTGGCCGACCTTCCACCAATGGCCAACTAGCCATCCGAAAGCCTTGCTCGTGAAGCCACGTTTTGATTTTACCATGCTCCGCAAATCCATCCGGGTACAGCCAAATTGAAACGGTTGTTCGTGCTGGCTGGCGTCCTTCCAGTCGCTGGAGAAACTGGGAACCGGCCTGCAGTGCTTGCTCAACCGTTTCTCCTTGCAAGCCAGGTTGAGGCAAGACGATGAACCGGTCGAACTGCACTTCGCGACGTTCGACGATCCCCACCTGTGTCTGCTGCGGAACGTTTTGAGCCGCCAGCTGGTATTGCATCCGATAACCCGCCACAGGACCAACCGTCTCCAACGTGCCGTTGGCTTCGGCCAGTTTTTCAGCTTTGAGTTTCCATTCCCGTTTCATCAACGCGATCAGTTCATCCATCGGGACGTATGCCAGGCGCCCGTCTCGCAATTGGAAGTGCACCTCCTCAGCAAACACCGTCCTGGCAATTGGGCTGGGGTAATGATCGATCGTTTCCGGCGCTGCAGCACCGGATTCATTGTTCGCTTCAACCGCATACGTGGCCTGTTGAACCGATTTCAGTTGAGCCTCCAGCTGGTTTCGCTGTTGGTCAAAACTTACCTGCTGCGTCAGCTGTTCGCGTTTGTCCTGCTCGACTTCGGCCAACCGATCCTCCAACCTCTCCCGCTGTCGTTCGGTCTCCTGTTTGATCAATTCCAGTTGGACCAGCATGCGATGACGGCGGTCGGTCAGACTTGCGGCCAATTGATTTTGCTGTTGAATCTCTCGCTCCATCTGCTGGTTGTCCTGATAAATCTTTTCTGCCGCCAACTGATCGCGGGTCAGCTGATCGGTCAACGCATCAATTTTTGTTGCCTGTTCCTGATCCGGCGTTGACTGTTCAAGTTGCTGGCTGGCGTTGGCGCCGACGATCACCAGCAAGATGATCAGAATCCCAACCAGATTGGCAACAATATCCAGAAACGAGTCTTCTCCAACGTTGATCGACTTGCTCATTCGTTGCTCCCCTGGATTGCCAAGCCGCTGTCAAGCAAGACGCCCTGGAGTTCTTCAAATCGTCGTTGGCCACCTGGTTGCACCGTCACCCGTAACTCAGGCTTCCAAAAGCTGCCGGCACCGGCGACTCCCCAGGAATCGATCAGTTTCCAGATTTCATCAACCAGTGGAGGAACGGCTGACGCCGTGGAACCAGCAAACGCAATCTGGCGTTGTTCTCCAGAAGCCGCCGTTAACTCAATCCCTTGCTCCGAACAATGAATTCGAATTGGACGCAAGTAACCCGTCGCACCGGGAGTTCGCGTCGGCAGTGCCCAGTCCGCTCCGCGCGTTTTGGCCAGACTCAAATCTGCATAAGGGTTGCCCACGGCCAGATTCATGTTTCCACCCGCCGGCGGATTGGCTTGAGCGGTTTGAGGATTGCCGGTCAACTTGCCAGCCATTGCCTGACCACTGATGCCGGCTGAATTCGCGGGCGAGCCGGCACCAACGGGTTGAGGAGCGTTTGCCCCAGCGGACTGCAATGTCCTTCCGGAAGCGATCCGCTGTAATCGCCGATCGATTTCCGTGGTCGGAGTGGCGGTGGCTTGCGGAATAGCGGATGCCTGTTCGCTCCATTGATGGGCACTGGCCGCGGCACCGGGTGCTTCTCCGACATTGTTTTGATGCCCCGCTGCGCGGATGATATCGGGGCTGGATGCACTGGCCATTCCAGCTGTTGCCCCCCGCCCGGCCCCCGGTCCCAACCGTCGGCGTTGCAACCGCACGAGGCTCATTTGCCGCGCTTTGGATTCTTCGATCGCGCGGCGAATCTCCTGGTTTAGCTGTTCATCGGGCTGACCAAAATCGAGATTCTTGTCGGCTTCAACCAGTTCGTAGCCAAACTCATCATCCCAGCTGACCATGGCTTTCCGAGCGACCACAAACGCTTCGGCACCATCGGGACGGACAACCAGCAACGGATACGGCGTTCCTTCCTGGCCAGCCAAATCGTAGCGTTGCCAATACTCGCGCACCGTCAACAATGCAGCATCCAGCGGATTGCCCGGTTGAATCGGCAGCAGAAAATCGGAGGCATCGATTGAAATTCCGGCCGGCTGCAGAACCAGCCCTTCGGCAGTGCATTCGATAAAAATCGGGCGCCGAAAGGTACCACCGCTTCCGCGATAGGGCACAATCACATACTGATTGGGCCCCGAGTCCTGGGCAGCAACTCGTTTTTCCGCCAACTTGGCTTGCGCCGTTTCCAGCTGGTCGCGCAGTTGCTCCAATTCACGCTCAGCCTGTCGCTGGTCAAAGACGCCGGCAGTTTCGGCCGAAAGATCCTGTTCCGCATTCGACCTGGCCGTTTCATACTCGATCCTGGCAGCTTCCAGTTTGCTCTCGAGTTCTCGAATCTGAGTCGCCATTTCGATTCGGTTTTGACGGGACATTTCAAGTCGACGTCTGACTTCCGGCCGCGCTTTCTCCAGCCCCTCAAACCGAATCTGGTGCAAGTCGATTTCCGCTTGTAATTGATGCAACTGCTCCGCTTGCTGCTGGTCCTGTTCGGCTTGTTGCTGACGAGCTCGATCGTCGGCAGCATGAGTTGCCATGACCAACATCAGGATCAACACACCCAAGGTACAGATCAATACCGCCAGGAATGGAAACAACGAAACGTTGGGCTGAACACGTTTCCGTTTGGACCGTCTCATGCGACACGTCGTTGGCGGCGAGCGGAAAGGAATTCGGCGGCACGGTCCGAAACCGACGCCAACCGGTGACTGGTCGTTTCTGAATTCTGCGTTGGAAACTTGATAATCACTTCGGCATCGGAATCGACCGTGTCGTGGAACGGTTGCGAGTCGGTCGCCGCGGGCTCGGTTGCTTGCAATGGGGCGGCGAGATGGGATTCGAAACGAATGATCTCCGGACCGGATACTTGATCTTCGGCAGCATGATCGACCGTGCGATCGGTCGCGCGAGTGACCTCAAGCGGCGCGGTCGGCGCTGGTTCCGTACGGGTCGCCTCTGTCGCCGGCTGGACCGGGATGTCAGTCAACCAACGGTTGCGTTCGGCCTCCGCAGCTGCCGCGGCGGCTTGTTCGTTGTGGCGTTGCTGGACGGCAAGTGACTCGGTGCTGGCCTGTTGAAACTCAACGACCGATGTTCGCAAATCCTCCAGCGTCTGACACAGCTGCTGGGAAGCGGTCAGCGCAGCTTGATTTTGTTGCAACGCGTCCTGCAGAACCGTCTCTCCCTGTTGCCGCTGTACAATAGCCTGTAATTCTTCGGCTTGATCTTGCAGCTGCCTCTGGTGCTCGCCGATCACACGCGCGTTTTCGGACAACATGACTTGCCACTGCTGCCACCGATGGCTCATCGCCTCGTCAGCTTTTTCAATGGCCTGTCCCAGGTAGTGGGCCAGGTTGCCAATGTTTTCATCCAAGGCGGATGCCAGATTGGCCTGCACTTGCTGGTTGGAATCGGTTAACGATGACGACCAGGCCTGTTCGGCTTGTCGAATTGTTTTCTTCCAGACCTCCAGTTGAGCGACAGCGGCCTCGCGCGTCGCCCCAACCAGTTCGGCACCAAACCGCTGCAACTGTTCATCGGAAGCCGACAAATCGAAATGTCGCGCAATCTGACCGCGAGCTCGCTGATCGACCAGATCCAGCAATTGGGCTTCAAACCGATCAACCAGAAACTGGGCAAACATCAATAGCATCGACAACGTCAACGCCAAGGCCGTTGTATCGAAAGCGACGTACAGGCTTCCCCGCAAACCGCTCATCATCCCCTGAAAATCGTTGTCGGGGCCAACATTCAATCCACCGAGGGCTTCGGAAATCCCCAACACCGTTCCCAGGAATCCCAGCATCGGAGTTGCCCAGATCAGGATCCGGACCAGCGAGTAACGCTGTTGCTGGCGATCGATATCGAGATCGGCCAGGTATTTTAGTTCTTCCTCGACGGCACCGGTGGCACGAGTCCGACGAATCGAGGCTAGCGCTCCCTGAAGTCGCTGCCACAAATAGTGCTCATGGATCCAGCGCGGCAACTGGTCCAGTTGCTGCTCGTGCTGTTGTGCCTGTTGAAGCAGTACCGAACCATCGGCCATGGTTGCGGGTGTTGCCCCCGCATCAGGTGTGACATGGTTCAGCTGGATTTTTTTGGCAACAGCGAATTGTTCAAACACGTTTTTCGCGATCGCGGCCAGCGATGCGACACCGACCAAAAACATGGCCACGGTGACTTTGGAGATCGGGTGGCCTGTCAGGTATCGGAGCACCCATTCGTTGGTCACGTATTGCTGATCAAGCAAAAACAACAGCCCCAGGTACAACGACATTCCCAACGACAGAGGAATGACCAGCGAAGGCAAAACAGCGATCCAACTGGTTGATCGTTTCACGGGCGAGGGTCCTTTGCGGACAGTTTTTACAAGTCGAGTGCAGGTACGTCGGAGCGCAGTGCTCCCTGTCTGTTCGTTCGAATCGTCAAACTTTGCCTGAAAGTTGAAGTTGATCTGAGCGGAATGATCGAAATTTCAAAATTGAACGATCAGGATTCGGTAACCCTCAAAGTCGCCGGAATTGTCAAAGATTGGTTGCGCGATGTCCGATACTTGGGGTTAACGCTATCACGGCGTGGTCACAAGACACTTGCATCATGCCAAGTGCATGCCCAGGGGGGTTGAAACTCGGTCGGCTTCGGCAGACCGAGTTTCTTTCTTATGCGCTTTCACCGAAGCGTCAGCGAGTAATGGAAACCCGAAGCGTCAGCGAGGGACCTGATCGTCAGCGAGGAATGGAAACCCGAAGCGTAAGCGAGGAAATCGTGCGTTATCGAGCCCGGCATCGGAAGGTGATCACGCCGCCGGTGCTGGGCTCCAGCGGTTCCTTGATCTCCCAACGGAGCATCAGCGATCCAACTTCGTTGGTCTCGTGCTCAAACGTCGCCTCCAGCGAACACTCCTCGGAGCCTTCGATGTACTCCAGGCGGCGAGTCAGGTTGTCCATGATGGTGACATTGCCAATTCGCTGGCTGCTGATATTGTCGAACCGAATCTGGAATTCGACTTCCTCGCCAACTTTGGCTGACGCGCGGGAAGCCGCTTTGACTACGCGCAGGATCGCGGTGCCATCTTCGGATTCGATCGCGACAACCTCCTGCACCGTGCGGACGTCCTTGACGATGATCGGCTGGACGCCTTTGGCAAACACTTGCAACCCCAGATCGACCTCCCAGGCAACGGCCGCTTGAATCCCCTGTTGCAAAACAGCGCCAAAGTTGCCGTGAACTTTATCCAACCAGGTAACGTTGTTGCTGTTAAATGCTTCCAGGGCATTACGAGTTCCGAACAGCGTCGTCACGTTATCCGATAACACGCCCCGAGTCCGTTCCTTCAACCCGGACGCTCGGCGGCTGCCTTTGTAGCGGTCCAGAGCCAGATTCGATTTCGTCGACGACATCTTCCCGGTATGGTCGGCCAGGACGGTTTGCGTCCGCAAATCAACGGCTCCCAATGTCTGGTTACGCTGCGCGTTAACGACCCCGTGCACCTTGCGAACGGCTGCGAATCGCGGTGCATAAATGGCAACTCGATTCGATGGTGTCACGATCCGGCGACCATCCATCGTGTCGAAATGGCCGACGGTATCTTCGACATCCAGTCCCTGGACATTCCAAGAACTATCAACCTGGGTCCGGGCTTCGCGATCGTCACCATCGAAGATATATTCCTGGCAGAGGACCGCCGGATCAACCCGGTCACGGCCAAAGGCCAATGAACGGTAACCGGACTGAGCGTGAGCTCGTTCGATCGTGCCCACCTCCAGTGGATAAATCGCGGTTTGCCCCGAAGCATCATTGCGGGGGACAAACAACGTTTCATCATTCAGCGGGATCACGTCCTGATGGCTGGCCGGGCGAATGTGGTTCTCGCGATCCATCGATTGGTTGGCAACTGCGATACGGATATCTGATCGAACCACCGGAGCGGGCATACTGGCCGTTGCCGCGTCCGCGGCATGATGAGTTTCACCCAGTTGGGATGCTTCATGTTGAGCCGTAATAAATTTCGCTGGCAGTGGCAGCACTTCCGGGCTGGGCGCACCAAAGGTAAACGCTTCGCCTTCGACAGGAACCCGCGAACCAAGTCGGAGTATCGCCATCGGCCGACCGAGCTGTTCCGCTTCTCGGAGTGGATCGATCGCCCCGCCGACATCCAGACTAGGCTGTTGTCCCGGGCGATAAACGTAGGGCATATCATTCCGCGGGTTTTCCAGGTACACCACGCGAGTGACCAGCTGACCGTTGAGCGCCTTGATCATGTCCTCCCGAGTCAGCACGACTTGGACCGGAAACTCATTTTTCAGTTCCGCGGGTGGATACAACCGGTTCAGCAACTCCACAGACGGATACAGCGTTAAGCCCTGTTTCCCATCGATGGGCAGATTCGAGATTTTGAATCGGTAGACGATTCCGGCTTGCAGTCCCACCGAAACCGAGCCGGCAGTTGGTTGGCCAAAACCAGCCTGATCGCCGATTTCGATGGTGCAATCCGGTGGTGTGATCAGCTGAACGGGCTGAGTGTATCCCACCAAAGAGCGGTTGTTCACCTGAGCATAGGACGATGCGACGCCGGGTGGCATGTCGCTGCGAATCAACTCATGCTGATTCGATTGAGCCAGCACGACGGAACTGTTCCCAGCGATAAACAGGGCCACGGCAACGGTTAACCTGGCTGCGATGGAAGTCATGGCACTTCGTCCTGATGAACTGCGTGTGAGATCGACCCGCC
The DNA here is from genome assembly GCA_964545005.1 of uncultured Pirellulaceae bacterium. Classification (GTDB taxonomy): domain Bacteria; phylum Planctomycetota; class Planctomycetia; order Pirellulales; family Pirellulaceae; genus Mariniblastus. Next base: position 6,924 of record CAZJEK010000015.1, on the reverse strand, counting down.
GCACAGGCGAGTCCAAAAAAACGAGCCGCGAAAGCAATTGCCGCCGCGGCTCGTGGTCGTTACATCTCGATCCTATCGTCGGAGACGGCGGCTTCCCATTCCGGGAGGACAATTCTCCGGCAACATTCCTTCGACCATGTCAGCCGGTGGTTGCTGATTGGTGTGCGGAGGAACGATGTTGTGCTCCTGGATGAAGACTTTGTCAGCTGGTCGAGGATAGCTCAAACCAGGCTTCTGCTTCAGGTGCACGCTAACTTTCGGAGTCGGCGAAGGAATCTGCATGGCGGTATGATTGTGCATTTCATAGCGACGCAGTCCGGCAGGTCCGCCCAGTGGAATGTGGGGAGGACCAGGCAGGCCGATGTTGGTTCCAGTGTAAGGCATTCCGTAGTTCGGACCGGTGACACCCGAAATATAGTTGGATGTATCAGGTCCACCGACACCGCCCATGCCAGCTCCGGCAACGATGGTTTCAGATCCGGGTACTTCCAGGTCCTTGTTACCCATGCGAACGATCGCCAGAATCGAACCGCGACGGTCGGCTTCGGTGATCGGATCGACTCCGGGATCCAGGCGAGTGCTGACCAGCGTATCAACACCGGCCAGAGCCAGTTCCTGGAATTCAGGATCGGGAACGTAGATCACTTTGGTGACGTAGTTTGCAGCAGCAACCTGATCGAAGTCCTCTTGAGTGAACTGAATCGGAATCGCTGAGTGAGCCAGGTAAGCGGAGGTGCGGCGACTGGCGCGACCAATTTCCAAGGTCGGGTACAGCTCGACGCCAGGTCGACCTTCAATGTTGCTGACCTTCAAACGATAGATCCCGCCCTGGGCGAAATTCTGACGGCCGGGCACGACCAATGGCATCGAATCATAACGTCCCACGCCGGAGACATCCCAGGCGACGTTCATCAATTCTGGTTTGTCAAACAGAACCTGAACGTTCTGCCCGACGGTTGCACCGAAGGGACCATAGCCAGCAGCCGAAGCAGCTGGATCCATCCCGCGTGAAGCTGCGAGAACACCGGGCCCCGGTCCACCAACACCTGGACCAGGTTCAGCCAATCGCTGAGCTGGCGGCAGGTTGTGGCTTGCCGGAATTCCTGTTCGGACACCACGCACTTGAACACCGAGCGCCGTGCTGGTCAACGTGGCTAACGCCAACATAGTGATGCCCGTCATATAACGTGCGTACATCAGATTCCCCCCTTGGAATTTTGACCGGGCGGCTGTTCATCGCCGGGCCGTAAGTCTACAAGTCAATCCGTTTCGACTTGCACAATAACGATCTGTTTTGTTTCGGGTCTTCAGTCAACCGAAAATGCTGGCAGCAATCCGGCCGAAGTGATGTGGACCCACACTCGTGACATTTCTAAACTCCACCTCCGCGCATCGCCGGCATGCGGCGTGGCAGCAAATGGTTTGTCACGATGGTTAGTTCGGCGTGGCACAATGCATTTCTTTGGAAAAATCCGCACAACCAGACCATGAAGCACGAATTACCCCTCGCTGGACTAATGCTAGCGGTCATTTGTCTGCTGATCGTCTGGAGCCTGGGGATCCCCACGGAACCTCCCGTGGTTGCCTCGCAGCCCGCCTTAACACCACCCCAACAGCAGGACCCGCAATCCAAACCGGCCAACCCGCTGCGGGATGAGCAGCGCCAGCAGTCGCAGCAGCAACAGCTGACTCGGCGGCAGCTGCAGAGTATCGAACTGGATTCCCCCGAGTCGGGAACGACGGAGGCCTCGTGGCAAATGTCAGCCTATTTGCATCCGGCTTCCGATCCGCGAACGATCGAACTGCTGGCCACGATCGCTCGCCAAACCGCTCAATCGCCTCCCCTGGGAGCCTCACTCCATCTGACCGCTCGACTATTCGACCAGGCCATCCACGCCAAAGGGCGTTACTTTCAGGCAGGGCAGGGCAGTCATAAAAACCGGCTGGAATTGAATTTTGGCGGGCCAGGACCTGGGCCTTCGGTATTTCAGATGTGCGACGGAAGATTCGTCTACCGTTTGGAAACGATTGGCCATCAGCAAACATTTGAGTTCGTCGATCTGCAGCGGATTCAACTTCAGTCTGGCGAACACCCCAGCGAGTTTTCGCCGACCGGCTGGATCGCAACGGGTGGACTATCCAGTCTGGTGCAACACCTCGGGTCAGCGTTCAACTTCAGCGCCCCAATGACGATTGAAGGGCAGCCGATCACCGATTTGACAACGGCGGAACTCAATCAACCGATCGTGATTCGCGGGAGCTGGAACGAATCAGCGTTAAGGCAATTGCTGCACGGCACGCATCCGGAAATCTTTGCCAAATCTCCAACGTCCACCGCCAGTCTTGGCAACTCGGTCGACTGGGACCGCATTCCGCCTCAACTGCCGCACGCGATCGAAATCTATTTTGTCCCATCCCAACTTACCGGGATGTTCCCCGCGCGCGTTTCGTTCATGCAGTTTCAAACCGCCCCCGGCAAAGAACATACGCGACGCGCGATGCCTGTCGTCAATATCGCCTTCTCCGATCCCCAACCTCTACAACAAGTCAACGACCAGATGTTTGTCATTGACACGACCGACATCGAATCGATTGACTCAACGGATCATTACCTGGCGCGAATCCAGTCCATCGAAGACGCCCGACTGGCCGAATCGTCAACCAACGAATCCAGGTGATCAACGATGCGCGCGGTGATTCAACGAGTCAGCCAAGCCAGTGTCACGGTCGACCAGACGGTGACCGGGCAAATCGACCGGGGGCTGCTAGTGCTGCTGGGAGTTGGCCGTGAAGACGAGAGCAGTGACCTCGATTACATCTATCGAAAAACGGTGGGCCTGCGAATCTTTGAAGACGACCAGGGCAAGATGAACCGCAGCCTGCAGGACATCGGCGGCCAGTTACTGGTCGTCAGCCAATTCACGTTGTACGGCGACGTTCGCAAAGGCAAACGGCCCAGTTTCGTCAGTGCCGCCGACCCGACCGTCGCGGATCGAATGTACCAGGAATTTTGCGCACGCGGTCGCGGCGACGGAATCGACGTGCAAACCGGAATTTTCCAGGCCGACATGCAGGTCGCGCTGGTTAACGACGGTCCCGTGACAATCATCCTCGACAGCAACAAGCAATTTTGAAATCAGACGGCATTTAACGCTGCTCTCGACCGCAGAGATCGAGGTGCATCCAGATACTTTTTAACGGAACTTTGCAGATCCCCAGCGAACTTTGCGCCTCTGCGGTTAGCTCTTCGCCTTCGATGCAACGATCAATTACCCCACTTCCACAATCGCAGGGTCGTAATTCTCTGGCGGTTCGAAGCCGAGACATTTGATCACCGTGGCGGCCAGCGAACTGATTCCCAGATCCTGATTGTCTGCCAACCGCAAATTGGCGGTGCCACCGGCGTCGTAGATGTAACAGGGAACCGGGTTAAGCGTATGGCTGGTCTTGGATTTTGGATTTCCAGCGGAATCCCGTTTCAGCTGACCGTTTTTGTCCAGTTCAAACATTTCGTCGGCGTTGCCGTGGTCGGCGGTTACGATCATGATGCCTTTCGCTTTGTTAACCGCTTTCAGCAATCGAGCCAGGCACAGATCGACGGTCTCGACCGACATCTCAACGGCCAACAGGTTGCCGGTATGACCAACCATATCGCCGTGAGGATAGTTGACGCGGATGAATCGGTGACTGGCGTTTTCAATCGACTCCAAAATCACATCCGTGATCTCGGCCCCCTTCATCCAGGGGCGTTGATCGAAGGGCAGCAGGTCGGATTTAATCTCGATGTACTCTTCGGTCTGATCGTTGAACTGGCCACTGCGATTGCCGTTAAAGAAATACGTGACATGCCCATATTTCTGCGTTTCGCTGATCGCCAACTGCGTCACATCACTGGCAGCCAGGTATTCGCCCATGACTTGATCGATCGACGGCGGTGATACCAGGAAGTTCTGGGGAATCCGCAAGTCCGCGTCGTATTGCATGATGCCGGCGAACTTGACGTCCGGCACGTTGCCTCGATCAAATTCGTCCAATTGGTCTTCATCGAAGGCCCGAGACAGTTCAATCGCTCGGTCGCCGCGAAAGTTAAACAGAACGACACTGTCACCGTCATTCATTTTGCCAACCGGCGACCCATCGCGCACAATCACGAACTCTTTCAGATCCTGATCGATGACACCCGGGTTCTCTTCCCGCATCGTTTCGATCGCTTGCCGGGCCGATTCGAATTCACGGCCTTGTCCATGCACGTGAACTTTCCAGCCGCGTTCAACCATCGGCCAATCCGCGTTGTAGCGATCCATGGTCAGGTACATGCGGCCGCCACCGGAAGCGATTGCGTAATCGAAGTCTCCAGCCGAATTGATTTCTGACAACAGGTTTTCCAGTTGATCGATATATTCCAACGCCGATGTCGGTGGGACATCGCGACCGTCCAGCAATGTGTGAACGCGGACTTTGCAGATGTTCTGTTGTTGAGCCTGCTTGATGATGGTGAACAGCACGTCGATGTGCGAGTGCACGTTGCCGTCGGATAGCAGGCCGATCAGGTGCAACGCGTTGTCACTGGACAGATCATCGGTCAAGTCGTGCCAGGTTTCGCTGTCAAACATTGCGCCGGAAGCTGCCGCATTTTTCACCAACAGCGCACCCTGGTCGAAAACGCGACCGGCACCGATTGCATTGTGACCGACTTCGCTGTTCCCCATGTCGTCGTCGCTGGGCATCCCGACGGCTCGGCCATGGGCTTTCAACGTGGTGTAGAGCCCATTTTCTTTCAGCCAATCCAGCGTGGGCGTTGAGGCGCGAGCAACCATATCGCCCTCATCGCCATGCCCGACGCCGACGCCGTCCATGATGATCAGTAAAACAGGGCCGGCGGGTCCCTCAAAGTTGCTCTTTTGCAAAGGATTCATGAAATGTTGTTTCAGGTGAACTGGAAGAATCGGAAAGAATCAGTGACAATCGTCAGAGACCACAAATGTAACTGGAATTCTCCCCTTCTTGAATCCATGTCAAAAATCAAACCGATCTCGTTTGACTATTCCAATGCGATGTTGTCCGAACACGGCGTCACCGAAGCGATGCTGGAACAGGTCAAACAGCCGCTGTCAGACGCCCGTCAGGAAATGCTGCACGTGGACCTGCCCTTGTTTGCCTCTGGCGGTGAAATCCCTGCCGACAAACAACCGCTGGATGCCGGTTTTCACGAACTTCCCGAACGCTTGTTGGACGCGTATGCCAACGACCGCGACAACAGCGAACTGGGACAGATTCTCAGCGCGGCCAAACGCATTCGCGACTCGGTCGACAAAGTCGTGTTATTAGGGATCGGCGGATCTTACATGGGGGCCCGAGCCTTGATGGAGTCCTGTTGCCAACCCTATTTTAATGAACTTACCAGGGCTCAACGGGGTGGACGCCCCCGGTTGTACTTCGAAGGGAACAATGTCGATAACGACTGGGCGCAAGCGCTGCTGGAGTTTCTCAAGTCCGACACCCAAGGCGACGGCCCCGAAGGGAAATGGGCGATCGTCGTGATCAGTAAAAGCGGCGGCACACTGGAGACGGCTTCCGCATTTCGCATCTTCCTGCGAGCGATGGAGGAACAACTGGGCGCCGATCAACTGGCCGACCTGGTGATCCCGGTGACCGGTGAGTCGGGCAAACTGGCCAGCCTGGCCGACGAGATCGGTTGCCGCGACCGGTTCCTGGTTCCCGATGGCGTCGGAGGTCGTTTCTCAGTCCTGTCAGCGGTCGGTTTGCTGCCGGCGGCAATCCTGGGAATCGATGTCGTTACCCTGCTGGAAGGCGCCGCTCGCATGAATAGCCGTTTTCGAACCGAAGACCTGGGCTCCAATCCAGTACTGGATTACGTCGCCATCAACCACCTGTTGGAGAAAGAACGCGGCGTCGACACTCGCGTGCTGTCGATGTGGTCCAAATCATTGGAATCGGTCGGGTTGTGGTACGACCAGTTGTTGGCTGAAAGTCTCGGCAAGCAGGAACGCGGTGCTTTGCCATTGACGTGCGTCAACTCGCGCGACTTGCACTCCCGCGCCCAACAGCATCAGGAAGGAGCTCGGGACAAGGTCATGAATAACGTGGTTTTGGAGTCCTGGCGACAGGATCCCATCGCAATTGGTTCCAGCGATCGTGACCAGGACCAACTGAACGAATTGGCTGACAAAACGCTGCCCGAATTGATGGACGCGGCATTCCAGGGCACCAATCTGGCTTACCGCGAGGACAACCGCCCCACAACGGACATTCGATTACCCGCTTCCGATGAAGCCAGCATTGGCCAGTTGCTGCAGATGTTGATGCTGGCGACTTCACTGGAAGGCCGTTTGCTGGGAATCAATCCCTATGGTCAGCCTGGTGTGGAAAAATACAAAAACTACATGAACCAGCTGTTGCGGCAATCGTAGAATCAAAACGGCGTTCCAGAGCAATTACGAATTTAAAACCTCAGATTTCAAATCTAAAATCTCACATCACTATGGCTACTGAAATCACCTGGCTGGGGCACGCCACCTGGCTGATCCAACATGAGCAGCACCGAATCCTGCTGGATCCGTTTCTGAATGATTCGCCAACAGCGCCACAAAAAGCCGATCAGGTCGACGCTGACTTTATCCTGGTTTCGCATGGCCACTTTGACCACGTGGCCGACGTGGCCGAAATCGCCAACCGATGCAACGCGACCGTGGTTGCCATTTTTGAAATCGCCGAGTGGTTTTCCAAAAACCATGACGTCGAAAAAACGATCGGGATGAATATTGGAGGATCGTTGGAATTACCCTTTGGCATCGTGCAAATGACTCAAGCGGTTCACAGTTCCCAACTGCCGGACGGATCCTACGGTGGAGTGGCAGCTGGTTTCCTGATCAAACTTGGCCAACGATTGATCTATTTCGCATG
>CAZJEK010000014.1:0-36982 GCA_964545005.1 uncultured Pirellulaceae bacterium | reverse complement strand
CAGTCAGCTTCGGTTCAGGTTGGCGACATCAACGAGCAACAGGATTTGCAACCTGATGCACAGGAAGCAATCTTTGAGTTGCAATTGCCCGCCGGGATCACAACGCTTCGAGGGACGTTTCATCGACCCGATGGCAAGACGGTTGGGGCCTACTATGCCTACGTCGAACGTCTGAAAAACTAACTGCCTCCGGACAGCGCAACCCTGCCTAATCGGTTGACCCCGGGTCAGTTCCTTTGTTGCGCCCGAATATCAGGTGGTCCAGGGAAAGTGCTCCGGGGCCGATGAAAGCAATCGCGATGTACGCAGCCATGTAGACGACCGCCAACTCTTTGGCTTTCCAGGGGTCTTCCCCATGGACAAAATAGAATGCCACGAACATCGTAAACGCCAACGGAATCGCTGCCACTCGCGTTAACAGCCCCGCGATCAACAGCACTGCGCATCCGACTTCGGCACCAATTGCCGAAATCAGACTCAGCTGACTGCCCATTCCCAACGGATCGGGGAACCCTTCCTTCATCTCTGAAAAACCTTGCAGCTTGGGGATGCCGTGAACCAGCATCAAGCCACCAAAGGCAATTCGAAGGATCGCTTGCCCGACCGCTTGGACGATTCCAGTTGAACTCATAAAAAAACTCCATCGTGTCAAAAACTGTTGATCGAATATTTTCTGTTGTGTAACGGTCGCCGTCTTGCTCGCACTGACTGCATGAGCCTGCAAATCCTAACGCAGTCCTTCGCCATTGTTGACGGAAAAAAACAATTCAGATGGTCCTCGCAAGCATTCCTTCAAGAAAAGCTGCTCAATGATCGCGCAGCTTGGTTGCCAATCGAACAGCTTTTGGTGGCAATGTTTACTAATTCACGATTTACCACAAGATGCTGCGGTTCAGATCTGGCACGTTGGTTGCAACAGTTCCAAGTTCAGGACAACTTAACTTGAATCACGAAGAGGAATCCGATGAAAGACGAATGCCAAGAATTGGAGCAGTTCCATGACATCCTGAATGATTTCAGCACCGCGATGCTAACCACCAGGGACGATGATGGCCTGTTGGTAAGTCGTCCGATGCAAGTTGCCAAAGTAGCGGAGGACTCAGAAATCTATTTTGTGACCAGCTTGACGTCTGGCAAAATTGACCAGATCAAGCGTCACCCAAAAGTCTGCGTCAGCATGCAAGGCAGCTCGAAATACCTGTCACTGTCCGGAGTCTGTGAGATCCTGAATGACCGCAGCCAATTGGCTGAACTTTGGAATCCGGCTTGGGACTTGTGGTTTCCCGAAGGCATCTCGGATTCGTCCGTCGTGTTGCTTAACGTGCTGCCCAAGCAGGGTGAATTCTGGGACGTGAGCGGCACGAACCGTTTGAAATTCATTTTCGAAGCGGGACGTGCGCTGATCCAGGGCGAAGGAATTAATGCCGAGAAAGCCGGCGAGAATGCCAAGATCTCATTCAAGTAACGTCGCAAGTCTACGCTGACACATCAATCAACTATCACCCTTTGGATCAACCAAAACGATGACGATCAAGCACGCTACCAGAAAGGCTTCGGGGTTACCCGATTCGCCGACGCCACCCGATCCCGGCTTTCCTGACGACCCCAGCCCTAACCCGATACCGGATCGTCCGAATGGCGATCCGCCGCAGCCGACCGATCCGCCCGTTCCGAATCCTATTCAGGACCCCCAACCGCCCGGTGTGGATTGGCTCCGAGACCCTTGGCACAAACTTCCATCACTACGCGACCCCTTCCTCCCTCAACCAACAGCCACTGACAACCATGATGCTGAGGATTGATCGACTTCGCTTTCCGCGATATTTAGCGACTCGGTTGCGGGCTACCCATTTACCGGAGTCACCCCGCTCATGACCTGGATCATCCGAGTGTTGGGCGTCCTGTTGTTGACGACGACCCTGCTTCCACTGCTCTCATCCGGCAAATGGTACATCCGTTGGTGGGATTTCCCTCGATTACAACTGGCTTCCCTAATTGCAATCGTCCTGGTGCTGTTGATCGCCACTGCGATCAACAACACCTGGAGTCGGGAGTTGAGCCTATGGGCGATCGTAATGGTGGCAGCTTTGCTGTGGCAATCATCTCACGTCATCAAGTTCACGCCCCTGTGGCCCAAGGAGGTTGTCGATTCATCACCTGCAGCAAATCGCGGTGAACCGATCAAGATCCTGATGTCGAATCTGAAAATTGATAATCCGGATCCTCAACAAGCCGTGCAACGGCTGCTGGGAGAAAATTGCGATTTGATGATTTGCATTGAAACCGATCAGGCTTGGATTGAAAGGCTCGAACCCATTCGGAACCAGTTTGACCATCACTTTGAAGTACCGCGAGACGAAGGACTCGGGATGGCGGTGTATAGCCGGTTCGAGATTTCCGACGCGGAGACCAAACATCTGGTATCGGAACGGAGGCCATCGATCTGGTGTTCGCTGATTCGAGAAGACAAACCTCCGATCCAATTGGTGGTCGTTCATCCTACTCCACCGGGATTGCTGGATTCCACCGGCAGCGAGCGGCGTGACAGCCGAGTCCGTGACGCAGAATTGACGATACTGGCCAGAGAGATCGCCCACCATGACGAACTGAACTGGATCGTCGCTGGTGATTTCAACGACGTTGCCTGGTCGCACACCACGAGGTTGTTTAAACGAGTCAGTGGGCTGAAGGATCCGAGGGTAGGTCGCAGTTTCATGGGCACCTACACGGCTCAGTATCCGATTGCACGCTGCCCGATCGACCACGTATTCCTGTCCTCGGGTTTCGCCGTCAAGGAGATTAAACGTTTGCGAGTTCCCGGCTCCGATCACTTCGCGATGACCGCCACCGTCGATTTGGTTCTGAACCTTGGAGTTGAACCGCAACTGCAGGGCAATGACCAACAGGATGCCGACGAACTAATCGACGAAGGCATCGAAGACGCACAGCAACGCAAGGTCGAAAGCGAGAACGTGGACGAGAAAACGCCCCAGCCAGGCACCGTCCTGAATCACTCTCCCCAGCAGCTTCGTCTGGAATGCTGAACGCCCACGCAATTTAAACACTCAGACGAAGGCGTCAAGAAAATGCTTACGCGATGGGGCAGAGCGAAACTCAGCAGATAGAGTTTTTAAAAGTTGAACGTCGACGACGAGGTGCCGACTGGTTGGCTTTCGTTGATCAGCACCTCGGTGATCGCCTTGATCTTGGCATAGTCATGATAGCCACGGGCGATGAAGCGAACTTTGCCGCTGCGATCGAAAAACAGTGTTGTGGGCAAGAGCATCTTCTCAGGCAACTGGCCTTCGATTGATTGATCTCCGACAGCAATCGGATAATTGAATTCCTGATCGCCAGCGAATTGCTGAACCGCCCCCATAGCGCTTTCCGGATCGGTTGGTTGATCCATCGAAATCCCCAACACCGCCACGCCCTGCTGCCTAAATTTGTTTTGCAACTCGATGTAGTGCGGAATTCCTTTCCGGCATGGTGGACACCATGTCGCCCATAAGTCGACGACCAATACTTTGCCATTGAAGTCGTGATTCGAGACGCGCTGACCATCGATTCCCAAAACATCAAAATTGAACGTTCTGGGCTGAAATTGACTGACGACTTGGCGACTCCATTTTTTCATTGCTTCCTGGTAGGTCGCAGCCAGTTCCTGCTTGAACGATTTGATTTCCTCTTCGGTCGCGACCTTGAGTAACCATTCACGTTGCTCCAACTTTTCAAATTCGCCATAACCGGCTGCAACCGCACTTCTCAATGCGGCGAACGCTCGCTGCTTGTCATTTCTCGCCGCTTGACCACGGGCCATACTGACCATCGGCTTGGCCAACGCTTCCACTGCATTATTGGGATAGTTTGGATTCGCTTTCAAGTTGGTCGCAATCAGCCCTTCATAGATACGAATCTTGGCGGCCACCGCAGGATTGATCGATTCAGTCAATTCCGCCAATCTGCCCAACGCTTGCATGAAATGATACGCGACTTCAGGATCTCCTTTGCCATCATAAGTCTGGCTCTGCTTCGACTTATTGACTACGACAATGGCTTCGTTAAGCAATTTGATATCCTGGCGAGATTCCGTTTCGTCGGCAATCGTAACCAGCGTGTTGATATAACTGACATCAAACATTCGCTCATGGCGGTAGGTCTGCCGAGCTGACTTGGCCATATCGAGTGCTTGCTTGACGTTGCCATCTCGGGCAACTGTCAGACAACGTTCCAATGCTTGAGCGCCTGCTGGCTGGGCCGGTTGGATGGTTCGCTGAAGAGCAGAGGGAGACTGTCCTCCCAAGACAGAACACTGGCTGACGATCACGGTCAGCAAAAACGCTGTGACCCAAGGAAGTGATTTGCAACTCGAGCGCAATTCCATTTTCCAATCCTGTTTTGAACCAGTTGTGAATCAAGATGGCGGTTACACCGCGGGTTCAGCTTGACTCCATTCCAAGCCAAAAGGGTACACCGTTAAGCCACGTTGTTAAGGGGGACTATAACGATTGACCAGATTTTAAGGCGTTCAAACTGCAGAAACCAGCGTTTTACTCGCTCTTAAGGGACGGAATCCGCCAAAAATCTTGCCGCCCAGATTCTTGCTGTCAGATGCAAAATGTGTCTAAAACGGCGCATCCAGCCAAAATCACGTTCAACATTCCAACTCCTTCAAGACAGGTGTGCGCGTTTCGCCCTGCCCTCACGCGTTCCACCCATCACAGGAATCCACAGGACGTCGCCGACCAAAAAGAAGTCTCGCGCAGAGCCGCAGAGTTGAATTACGGTTTGACTCGAGGCACCGCGATTTCCACCGTACGCTTGACCGTTTGCCTTCGGTCTCAAGTCACCAGATTGACTGGCTCACCCTGCAAGTACCCGGCGATATTTTCGGCAGTGATCATCATGGCTCGACGCCGTGCTTCGATGGTCGCCCAAGCAATATGAGGTGTGAGCAAACAGTTCTTTGTTGCCAACAACGGATTGTCACTGGTAATTGGTTCTTTAGTTACAACGTCCAACAGCGCGAACGCAGGTTGGCCCGCATCCAATGCTGCCGCCAAATCGCCTTCATCGATCAAGCCACCTCGAGCGGTGTTGATCAAGATTGCCGTCGACTTCATGGACTTCAACAACGCTGAGTTGACGAACCGTTGATTCTCATCTGTCAACGGGCAATGCAAACTGACGACGTCCGATTCCCGAAACAGAGTCTGCAAATCCACCCAGCGAAAACCGGGCAAATCCAAGGGCTCTTTCTCAGTCCTCGAATTGGCGATCACCCGCATGCCCAACGCTGCGGCCACCTCGGCCGTTGCCGTTCCGATTCTGCCCAACCCAACAATCCCCATCGTTTTGCCTGCCAATTCGGTCAACGGCTGGAGCCAAAACGAAAACTCGCCGGATTCCTGCCATTGGCCAGCCCGGACCGCCAGATCATGTTGCCGTGGCTGATTGATGTGGGACAACAACATCGCAAAAACATGCTGGGCAACCGATTGAGTGCTATAAGCCGGTACATTGGCAACGCTCACTCCCAGTTCACGCGCGGCTTCGATGTCAACCACATCGTAGCCGGTTGCGGTCATTGCGATTAGCTTCAAGTTGGGCAATTGTGACAACACATCGCGACTGAACACCGACTTGTTGTTAACCACGACCTTAGCGTCACCAATTCGCTCGATCAGCTGATCTGATGGAGTATTGTCATACACCGACAATTCGCCCAACGATTCAAGCGGGGTCCACGGGTTGTCTCCCGGATTCATCGTACGGCCATCGACGACCACAATTTGGCACGTTCGCTTCAACGTCATCAAGTTGTTTTCGATACTTGTACAGCAATGTAAGTGAGGTAAACCAACCACGCGAACAGACACGTCCCGCTCACCCAAAATAAGATTCTTTGCGGCTGAACGTCTTTCGCCTCGAAAACCGTCTGATTCAGTTCAGCGTCGGCGTCGATAGGCTCGGGCGGCGAAGGCATGGCAATTGAAAATACTGTTTAAGGAACCGGCGATCAAAAAACGGCGATCGATCGATTGATTTCCAAACCGGTTTGGAAGACATCCTCAAACCGGTATACGTCATGAAAATCTTCGCGGCGATCCTGTTCCGATTTGTTCAACATGCCAAAGTCGATCATGTTGTAAACCAGATCCCCAAAGCAATCAGTGCAGTCTACATTCCAGGCTTTGAGCACAACTTTGGCCAGATAGCCAAACTGATTGATTGCGTAAACCCGAATGGCTTCGCATAGTTCCTGGCCGGTGAAGTGACGTTCGATGACGTCGCCATTGGAATTGAAAACGTCCTGACCAGAGCCAGAATCAGCATTCAACTCACGCGAATCAGCGGCATACGCCAGAGCTTCCTTGACAAACTGATACGCTTCTACGGGATAGCCTGAATAGTTTCTGGCCAACTCGTAAAACATCAATTCTTCGTTCATGTTCAAATTCCGAATTGTAACTTGCCCCAGCAACAAACCCACCTTGGTTCAGTTGCACTGAGTCGGGTCGCATTCCTGATAACGGGATTGACCAACCACGGAACGTTATCTTACACGCGTCTATTTTAACCACACAACCGGAATCGCCAATCTTGCCAATCCGTCTGGTGATTGAATTTCGGTAATCTCTTGCTATCTGACTACTGATTTTCAGGGTTGTTTGAGCGTTTTTTCTTTTTCCTGGAACCGGACGGCTTGCTGATCACCGACAGTACTTCGCTGGCATCGATCACCATCCGCCGGTGGTCTTCCATTTCTACCAACAATTGTTCGGTAATGATCTGCTGGTTCAGCACCTTGGCTCGGCCTTGCGCAGTCACAACATGCGCCCCGACACGCGGCAACTGTTTTTGGATTTCATCGTAGGTGTCAAACTCATACCGCAGACAGCACTTCAACCGCCCGCAGCGTCCGGAAATCTTCGTCGGGTCCAACGTTGCTTTCTGCAACTTCGCCATCTTCATGGAAACCGGAGGCATGGTAACAAGGTGATTGTTGCAACAAACCGGTTTGCCACAGTCACCATAATCAGCCAATAATTTCGCTTCGTCGCGCACACCAATTTGGCGCATCTCAATACGGGTCCGAAATTCGCTGGCCAGATTCTTGACCAACTGCCGAAAGTCGACTCGTTCGTCCGACAGATAAAACACGACGATTCGTTCGCCACCAATCAGGGCTTCCACGTCGACCAGCTTCATCTCCAGACCAAGCGCTTCGATGTGCTTCTGGCAAATCTCTCGGCGGGACGGCAGCAATCGTTCGATTTCGTCAATGCTGCTAACGTCATCGTCGGATACCCGCCGAACAATCGAACCGGTTGGAGGTTGATCCAGGTGTGACAGTGCATCATCGGTCGCCTCACACAAGATCTGGCCGACTTCGACGCCCCGTTCGGAACGCACGATGACTTCGTCTCCACGTTTCAGCGAATCGTCATTCCGGGCCGCCATCACCCCGATGCTACGCATGCGACCAAATCGTACGATAAACTTGCTCAACGAATTTCCACCCAAAAACAACTTTGCGCGACCTGCTGATTTATCCGCCAGTTTAATCAGGCAGCCAAAGTTTGTTTGATTTTTCCGGGGCCGCAGCTGGCGGAGAAGCCGCGCCGATAATCGGTTCGGCGGCTAGATTGGGCGCGGTTTCGAAACTCTGTTGAACCTGATCTTGGCCCTGCGATCCAACATCCAGCAACCCCCACCGATCCAGCGTTCTGATCAGTGCGTACTCGACAACTTCGACACCCTGGTATTGCCGCGTCTCCTTCATGGTCTCCTGGGCCCCGTCAAAGTCGCCAAACTCAAGGCATCGATCAATTTTGCAAACCGTTGCCAACCCGGCCGCGATTCGCTCGCCAGCCTCATTGGCCAGCTGGATTGAACGATCCAACCATTCCTTGGCTTCGCCCGGATGCTCAGCCACCTGACCAGCCTTCTGCAGCAGCTCCATGTCAAGCGGGAAATCAGGGTCCTGCCGGTTGACCAACTCACGGACTCCATCACAACCCAATTTGACCAAACCCAGATCCAACTGCTGATCTGACATGAAGGTCAGTTCCTGGGAGGACAGTTTCTCCAGATCCAGACACGAAGCCAACACCGGAGACGATAGAATTCGGTGATGGTGTTGGACTTCTTCGTTTAGCTGCGGCAACGGTGGCAGGCTGAACAGATCAATCAGTTTTTGTTTGCGTTCATCGTCCAGAAAATCGGCCTGGCCGTTGAAGGCAATTCGGAAAATCCTGGCATAAACGGCTGCCGCCTGGTCACTATCTTTGGCAACTTCCAGCAACGTTCGTGAATCTTCCTCCGACCATGGCAGGTTCGGCCACTGCTCAAACATCAACTTGTCGAAGAATTCTTCGGACAATGTCTCATACTGTTCTTGCGTCGTTCCTTCCGGGAACTGCAAGCTCTGCGAAAGCAAGGCATCTTGCTGGCTGAATGATGACGTTGGAACCGAATTTGTTTGATTGGCGGCATCACCAGTGACGGTTTCGATCAAGGTTACAACTTGAGGCAAGTCTGATTCCAGACACCCAATTTCCAAGCGGGCTTCCCGGTCCGTCTGCCGACCAAACGCATAAGCCACACCAATCCGACGGGGCAAATCGTCGACCGATTGAACCTCCTCAGCGCTGGGCAGGTCCTGATCCAACAGTGCGAACATGAATCGAGGCGGTGGCGACACCTGGACATCTTTGGGGACCGGTGCCGAAACCACCTGTTTACTGGACAACAACTGTTCAGTCGCCGAAGAGAAATCGGCAAGTTCGAAGGTCACCAACAATCGATTGACAGTCCCCTGTTCTCGAGCATCAATTAAGTCGGCGATGGCAATGGCTTCCGCCCTGCGAGCCAGACCCAGACCTTCGACGTCAGCATAAGCTCGCCATGCATTTGCGGAATCGGGACGAGCCAGCATCGACTTCACGATCGCCAAGCCTTCCAATACGACTTGCTGACCTGGATCGTCAGATTCAATCTTGGTCAACAATTGCAGTGCTTTACGAAACTGCCCGCGATGAATGGCGCGATTCACGTTGATATAAAGCTTGGCCCACGGCACTGATTCATCAGGCAATGGAGCCGCTTGAAAATGCTGACTGAGCAGCGGCGACGAATACGCAGTGATCTTTTCCAGCAAGTCGACGTAGAGCCCGGCATCTTCACCCTGCGATTTGAGCTCAGCCGCAAACTTGGCATGCGCGATCGCGGCGATAATCTGGTTGGTTTCGGCCAACATCAATGCCAACAATCGATAAGTGTTGGCCAGCATGATCGGAATCTCAGCACCCTTCACCGAATCAACGGCAGTTTGCAGGATGTCGATGCCTCCCTGTATGTCGTCTTTGGCCAATTGCAACATCGCTTGCTGTTGCAACCCTGATGTGCTGTGAGGCGAGTTTTTCAAAAACTCGCGATTGACGGCCTCTGCTTCTTCCAGCTTTTGGGCACTGATCAAAATATGCGTCTTCAGCACCAACAAGCAGTCTTTTGGCCCCGATCGCTTGATCGTACGATCAATCTGATCCAGTGCCGCCTGAGTCTGTCGACTTTCAAAATTTGAAATGATCCCCTTGAGGTCATTGATCACTTCTTTGCCGCAGCAAAACTTGACCTTGTTTCCACTTTGGCAAGGGCACAAACTGTAAGCATCTATTTCCATCGAGAATCAACCTCGTTTTTATTCGGTGGGGGCCGCGACTATCCAGCCCCTGTAGTCGCCGGCCGCGTGAAATCAATCGCATCAACGATTGCCTTCACTGACGTTCTGCCGGCAGGGTCGGCTCGATACGAGCAAAACCGCTTGCCAGCTATCCTTAACAATTTACGAAACTTAACTCTTCAACGTAACCCTGCCCTGTTGTTCCGAGGCATCATTTCGACCTTTGGCGATTCGGACCACCGCGACGGGATTTTGCTAATTCTGTAATATGTTAGAACGTAGGCACTTGCGTCCCAAACAGTCCGTAACCCTCACTTTGGTGATCCAGTTTCGTGCCCCGCGATTCTCGTTCTAACGGCTCCCCCTCCCCAGGACAAACCATGTGGCCATTGGATCATTTGCAAAACATCGGTTTTTGCTTGCGTTTGACCGCCCAGAAAATGGGGGATGCGATTGCTGTGGCCGCTCCTTCCCGGGGGCAACGGGATCGACTTCCAACAGGTTCAAGTTATCGTTACGACACGATCACCTTCGATCAACTGGAAAAACAAACCAACCAGATCGCCAACGGACTGGCCAACGTTGGCATCCAGCCCGGAACTCGGGTGGCACTGATGGTACCGCCGGGAATCGAATTCGTCGCCCACGTATTTGCCCTGTACAAAACCGGCGCGGTGACTGTGTTGATCGACCCGGGCATGGGCCGAAAAAACATGATTCGGTGCCTGGCGGCAGTCGAACCAACCGCGTTGGTCGGAATCAGGAAAGCACATCTCGCCCGTTGGATTTTTCGGCGAGCATTGAACAGTTGCCGGATCAATGTTTCAGTCGGTGGAGGATTTCCTGGCTGCCATTCGTCCGACCAGTTTCTCAAACGCGAGTCCATCGAGTTCCCCGAATCAGATTCCGATCGCGAGCATCCGGCAGCGATCATTTTTACCACCGGCAGCACCGGCCCGCCCAAAGGTGTGTTGTATCGCCACCGCCAATTCATCGAACAAGCTCGCCAGATTCGCGACTACTTTCGCATCGAACCAGGCACGGTCGATGTATCCGGCTTTCCATTGTTTGCGCTGTTTAACACCGCGATGGGAACCACGACGGTTTTCCCTGCCATGGACGCGACTCGACCAGCTTCGATCTATCCTCCCAACCTGATCGATGCGGTGAATCAATTTACAGCGAACCAATCGTTCGGATCTCCGGCGTTATGGAATACCGTATCCACCTGGTGCCGCCAACACAACGTGACCTTGCCAGGCATTAAACGCGTCCTGACAGCCGGGGCTCCTGTACCACCCAGCGTTCTGCAACAGGTCAAATCGATCATCGCTCCAGACGGCGATGTGTTTACTCCCTACGGCGCCACCGAAGCACTCCCGGTAGCTTGCAATTCGGCGACCACGGTGCTGCAGGAAACGGCTGAGAAAACAAATCAGGGGGCAGGAACCTGCGTTGGCAACCGGTTCCCCGACATCAACTGGCGAGTGATCGAAATCTCTGACCAGCCGCTGACGTCGATCGAGCAAACCCGCCCGGTCGCGCCGGGAGAAATTGGCGAATTGATGGTCCAGGGCGCCGTCGTTACGCAAGCGTACGTAACTCGCGTGGAGGCCAATGCGGATCATAAAGTCCAGGACGGCGACCAGTTCTGGCATCGAATGGGCGACGTCGGATATCTCGACGACCAGGAACGATTTTGGTTCTGCGGGCGGAAGTCTCATCGCGTGATCACGCCCACAAACACACTGTTTACCGTTCCCTGCGAAGCAATCGTCAACACGCACCCCAAAATCTACCGGAGCGCCCTGGTAGGAGCCGGCTCACCCGGAGATCAGACTCCCATCATCATCGCCGAACCGCTGGCCGAGCATTGGCCGCAAACGGAAAGTGAGAAAGCGAATTTGATCGCAGAAATCCAGCAGCTGCTGCAGTCGAATTCCACCACCAATTCGATTCAGCATGTGCTACTCCACCAATCGCTGCCCGTTGACAATCGACATAACTCGAAAATTTTTCGCGAACAGCTTCAACCATGGGCCGAGCAACAACTTTCGCGACTCAACTAACGCTCGGAAAATTCCACGATACACCATAACTTCTACGATGAATTCCATGTCTTCCAATCCAACGTTGCACGTTCAGCCTGACCACTTTCCCAGCCAGCAGGAAGTCAATTTTTTGGGCTATTGCAGTGTCTCCCCGCTGAACAAACCGGCCGCAGACCGCGCCAAGTATTTCCTGGACCGCCAGCAAGCGGTCGGGCGGGGAATGTTGTTCGAGTATGTCGGTGACGAACATATTGCCAATCGATTCCATCGCAACTTTGCCCGACTGCTGCAAACCGAACCGACCAATATTTCGATGGTCACCAACACGTCGGAAGCCATCAGCATGATCGCCAACGGGTATCCGTTTCAAACCGGCGACCAGATCATCAGCTACGTCAACGAGTATCCTGCCAACCACTATCCCTGGGTGATTCAGGCTCGCCGGCGCGGCGTCGAACTGATTTTGCTCGACGACACACCATTCGACCAGCAGGACCGTGACGGTGTTGCTGATGTTCCGGAAGGATTTGCGCGCGGCTGGTCGTTTGAGCAACTGGAACAAACAGTCACCGATCGCACTCGCATCATCGCGATCAGCCACGTTCAGTTTCACAGCGGTTTCGCTGCTGATCTTGCCAGGCTGGGAGAATTTTGCCAGCAGCGAAACATTGACCTGGTCGTCGATGCAGCCCAAGGGCTGGGTTGTTTACCGATCTACCCTGAACAATACGGAATCGCATGCGTGGCAGCGGCGGGTTGGAAATGGCTGCTGGGTCCCGTCGGTTCCGGCGTGCTGTACACCAGCCCTGAGTTTCGGGACAAAATCGAAATCACGATGTCCGGCGCCGACCACATGAAACAGGATACCGAATACCTGGATCATACGTGGGCACCTTACGATTGTGGACGTAAATTTGAGTACTCGACGGTTTCGTATGCCTTGCTGGACGGACTATCCGTCGGGCTGGAGACGGTCTTTTTGCCGAACTCAGTCGAGGCCATTCGCGACCATAATTTCGCCTTGCACGACTTGGCAATGTCCCATTTGGATCTGGACAAATACCAGCCCGTTGTTCACACCCCTGAACACCGCTCTGGCATTCTGGCGTTGATCCCCAGGTTTTCCTCTGCCAAACAGATTTCCACCTTGCTGGATCAGGACAACATCGTGATCACGCCCCGAGACGGCTACCTGCGGTTTGCACCACACTTGTGCACCACCCAGGAACAGGTATTGGCTGCCGTCGAGGCTTTGAATCAGCTCCGACAATAGGCAGAATTTTCGGGCTCAAACTGTTCTTTACTTACCGTCCAAAAATCGTCAAACTCCGCCGGTAACACCTCATAGGGCATTGGCGGGCAATGGGAAGACGAATTCGACTATCGAACGGACGCAGATTGGTCGACGACGTCATCCGGATGGCGAACTCGATTCCGTTGGCAGGAATCGCTGGCGATTTTGAGACGCGTGAAGTCGCGATGTTGCGCCGACGGGTTCGGCCCCGGATTTCGTGGAACGTGGTTTTCATGAAAGCCTACGCGCAGATCAGCCGCAAATTACCGGAACTTCGGCAAGGCTACGTTGGGTTTCCCTGGGGTCATCTGCACGAACATCACGAACCTGTTTGTATGATGACGATCGCTCGCGAATACCAGGGCGAAGAACGTCTTTTTTTTGCAAGATTTTGTAAGCCCGATCATTTCAGTCTTTTGGAGTTGCAGGCCCAGTACGATCGCTATCGGAAAGCACCGATTGAAGAGATCAAGCAGTTCCGCCATCA
Organism: uncultured Pirellulaceae bacterium; assembly: GCA_964545005.1. Classification (GTDB taxonomy): domain Bacteria; phylum Planctomycetota; class Planctomycetia; order Pirellulales; family Pirellulaceae; genus Mariniblastus. Next base: position 23,465 of record CAZJEK010000014.1, on the reverse strand, counting down.
AATCAAATTTGCCAGCACCCCTGCCCTCCTCCGCCGATTCGCCTGGTGGTCATTGTTCAATCTGTGGCCAGAGAAACGAGCCACGCACATGGGGACCTTCGGCATGAGCATTTCGGGGTACAACGGCGCCTATGGCTCCAAACACCTGGGACCCAACACGACGACTTTGGGCGTTGATCCGTTTCCGCGCAAAGGCGTCAGCCACCTGGTGCTGACTTTCGACCATCGTGTGCTCGACGGCACCCCGGCCACGCGGGTACTGACGCGATTGCAGCGAATGGTCAACTCCGCCATCCGCCGTGAACTGGAAGAACTGGTCGACAGCCAGAACCACCAAACCCGCGCGGCGTAGTTGCCGTCTCCCTGCACGATCCGGCCAACCTGCAGTTCGCCGATCCGTATCCTTTCGACAGGCACGGCAGCTCTCGGCAAAGCGCGCCAGCAAAGTCGTCGGTGTTGCGGATAAACGTCCGGTGATTGGCTTGACCCTAAGTCGCGATCAAACCTGTAGCACGCCGGTTCGAAATGGCTCGTCTTCGGCATGACGAGTGACGATCGCCAATGAATCAATCAAGACCTGTCGTGTTTCGTCGGGGTTGATCACGGCATCAACCCACAATCGACCGGCCGCATAACGCACGTCCGTCGAGGTGTCGTATGCTTCCTCAACCTGCTGACGCAGGGCTTCCATTTCCTCCGCATCAGGTTCCTGACCGGCACGCTTCAGCGCGGCGATATTGATATCCAGAATGGTTTTGGCCGCCTGCTTCCCGCCCATCACAGCATAACGCGCGTTGGGCCAGGCGAAGATAAACCGCGGGTCAAATGCTTTGCCGCACATCGCATAATTTCCGGCCCCGTAACTGCCACCCGTAATGACAGTGATCTTGGGAACGCGACTGTTGCTGATCACATTCACGACCTTGGCGCCGGCCCGAATGATCCCGGCCTCTTCACTGTCCCGGCCAACCATGAAACCCATCACGTCCTGTAAAAAGATGATCGGGGTCCAAGTCTGATTGCAGTCCATGATGAACCGCGCTTCCTTGTCGGCACTGTCGTGATAGATCACGCCACCAAATTGCATGCCTTCCTTCGCCGATTTGACCACCGTCCGCTGGTTAGCCACAATCCCGACCTGATGACCGCCAATCTTGGCGTAACCACAGACGATCGTCTGGCCGTAATCAGCTTTGTATTCCTGAAATGATTCCGCATCGACCAAAAATTGAATCAAGTCGCGGACGTCGTACCTGGCCTGCGGGTCGATCGGAATCTGTTCGTAAATGTCCCCCGTCGCCGCACTTTCGACAGCTTCATCGCAGCGATATTCCTGGGCCTGAGAATCCTCGGGCAGCATTTCGATCAAGCCACGCAAGCGTTCAATCGCAGCGTCGTCATCAGGTTCCTTGTAGTCAATCGTGCCGCTGATCGCTGCATGCATCGAAGCGCCACCCAAATCCTCGGAACTGACTTCCTGACCAATCGCACTTTTAACCAACGCCGGACCGGCCAGATACAAACCACTGCCTTCTGTCATGACGAGCTTGTCGCATAACACCGGCAAATACCCTCCCCCCGCGACACAATTGCCCATGATCGCAGCCAATTGAGGAATCCCCAGCGCGGAGATCACCGAGTTGTTGCGAAAAATGCGTCCGAAATCATCTTCATCAGGAAAGATTTCACCCTGCAACGGCAAAAATACTCCTGCCGAATCGACCAGGTAAACCAAAGGTACGCGACACTGCATCGCGATCCGCTGAGCCCGCAGGACTTTCTTGCAGGTCATCGGGAAGAACGCGCCCGCTTTGATGGTCGCATCGTTGGCGATAATCATCACCGTGCGACCATTCACCTGTCCCAACCCGCAAATCACGCTGGCCGATTTCGTGCCACCCCATTCGGTGTACATCTGCCAGCCAGCCCACAAACCGACCTCCAGCCAGAACGATCCGTCATCGAGCAATTTGCTGATCCGCTCCCGAGCCGTGAGCCGTCCCTTTTTGTGTTGACGCTCGATCGCCCGCGAGCCGCCACCGAGTTCGATGTCAGCTTGTTCCGTTTTCAGTTCTTCAATGCGAGCTTGCCAAGTCATGTAAGCTATCCTGGGAAATGATGGAAGTTGGATTGCGATCGTAGTTAAATTTCAACTTTGATGGTCGACTTTCGCTCCGCGAAAGCCACGCACCGACACCCTCCCGCTCGCGGGAGGGTCGAGCCAAGCGAGGGGAGGGTGTCCGAATTCCCTCTCCGGCCCTGACAGGCCGACTCTCCCAAGGGAGAGTGTCTGCCTCCGGTTGTACCACTTTAAATGGGCCAGTCTCTCCACGAAAGCGGCCTAACCGTAACGGCCGCGGCAGTGAACGCGACGGTAAACTCAACCTTAGAAGAAAACTCTCCGACTCGGGCCAATGGCCCAAGCTACTTCTTCCCTCGAAATGGCATCAGCTACTGCGGGATTTCGTCCTCTTCAGGAACCAGGACCCAGTCTTCGTCAAAGGATTTTTCCAACCAGATTTTGGCGACATCTTCCTTGTGGCGATCGACGTTCAATTTCAATTCCTCAAACCGACGTTCGTTGCGTTGCTGAGCCAGCTGCAAGTACAGTTTGGCGACCTGGAACTCTTCCATGCGTTTTGATTCTGGAATCGTACCATTGACCAACACACCGGTAATCCGGGCATAAACGCAGCTGGCCATGAACAGCTCCGTCGCAATGTCACCCAGCCGCGCCTGCACGTACTGTCGATCAATGACTTGCATCTGGTACTTGGCCAACGCCATCTTCAGCTGCCAGGAAAATTGACCGATCTGCTTGGAGAGTCCGCGAGCGAAAAACTTCAGATGATCGTGCTTGACCGGAATTTTCGGTTTGGTCAACGATTCGCCCATCACGCTGATTCGTTTTTTCCAGGCGTCCCAGACATTCAAATCAGCGCCTTTCAACTCCTTCCCGACGTGACGGAAGCCAACGGCAGCGATGAAACAGCGCAACACATCGTTGGCACCTTCGCCGATCAAATTCAATCTGGCGTCGCGCATCATCCGTTCGAACGGCTGGTCGTTGAAGAATCCCTTGCCGCCCCAGATTTGCAAACAGTCGTTGACGATGCGCCACAACTGGTCACTGGCGAAGACCTTGATCATCGCCGTTTCGACCATGTAATCTTCGGCTCCACTGTCGATCAATGCGGCGCAGTGATAAGTCGCACTCTCCATCGCGTAGGTATCGGCTACCGCTTCGGCAATTTTTCCACGCACCAATTCGAATTCACCCAGCGTTTGTCCAAATTGACGCCGCGAATTGGCGCGAGCAATCATTCGTTCGACGCAAAACTTGGCCGCTCCGGTACAGCTTGCCCCAAACGTTGTGCGGCCAAAGTCCAATACGGTTAGCGCCAGTTTCAATCCTTTCCCGATTTCGCCCAGGATGTTCTCTTTAGGCACTCGCATGTTGGTGAACTTCATCCGTCCGGTGGCCGTTCCGCGGATGCCGACCTTTTCCATTCGCTCTTCCAGCACTTCGAAACCGGGCATATCCGGTGTCACCAGAAAGGCGGTAATCTTGCCGTCGGGCGAGGAATCGTCTGGGGTCCGGGCCATCACGGTCAGCACGTCGGCGATGCCCCCGTTGGTGATCCACCGCTTTTCACCCGTAATCAAAAACGCCTCGCCGTCTTCGGTTGGTTCGGCGCGAGTCCTGACGTTGGCGGCATCGGATCCAGCTTTCGGTTCAGTCAGCGCGAACGCGGCCAGTTTCTCTCCCCGAGCCAGCGGTCCCATCCACTGTTCCTTTTGATCCTCGGTGCCAAACAGCTCCAGAGCCCGCAAGCCAATCGAGTGATGAGCATTAACGAAGACGGCCGTTGAACCGCAGTGCCCACCAATGATTTCCATCACGCGGCAATAGTTGAACTGGGACATGCCGGCCCCGCCGTATTGCTTGGCGATCGTCATCCCCAGCACGCCGATGTTGCCCAGCCCCTTAACGATTCCGTCTGGAATTCTCGCTTCGCGGTCAATCTTGTCAGGATCGATGTACTGGCGGCAGAAGTTCTTGGTCTTGGCCACCATCGAATCCCCGGCCGCTTGCGCATTTTCCGGCAGCTCCGGATAGGGCATGATCGACTCTTCCCGGAACCTGCCGAAATAATGATCCTTGGCAAAGCCCTCTTTTTCCGGTCCGTCAAAGAACAGCTCTTCAACTTCTTCCAGCTGCTTTTCCTGAAGATCCGTCAGACCGCTCGACATAAGTTTTTCCTTCAATAGGACGTCGCAATCAATAGACTGGCAGGGATTCACGTTGAAGCCCCAATGGTTGGTCAAAAAACGACTCCGCTGAAGTGGATCAAGCCAATTCGGACCACCAACCAGGTTGTATCAGCCGAGATTATGCGGATTTAACCCACGAAAGCAACGAGGCAGGGGGCCCGAACCGCATTTGTCGGTTCCCACCGATTGGTAAACCGCAGCTTTTGGAATACCATCACTTGTCTGGTGCCGCGATTCAACTCGTCGGGGGTAAGGCGTTTTTGGTTGAACGCCCGCGAATGGATACGCCCCGTGCCACGACCGCGTGTTCCATGATGCCGACACGAAATTTTACTTGAAACGCAGCACCAGAATCCAATCACGACTGGCCAACGAACAAGGTTTTGCAAGATGACACATTCGTTTCTGATTTCGGGTGCTCGCACACCGATTGGCGCGTTCATGGGAGCTTTCTCCACCCTCTCTGCGACCGATCTGGGAGGTTTCGCGGTTCAAGCCGCGATTGAACGTTCGGGGTTGCCACTGGACGCTTTTGACGAAGTGATCATGGGCAACGTGCTGGGGGCTGGCGTTGGTCAAGCTCCGGCTCGCCAAGCCGCCCTCAAAGCTGGCTTGCCGTCAACAATTCCCGCAGTCACCGTCAATAAAGTCTGTGGTTCAGGGTTGAAGGCGGTGATGATCGCCGATCAGGCCATCCGCTGTGGTGACGCCAAAGCAATTGTAGCCGGCGGCATGGAGAACATGTCGGCTGCCCCCCACCTGGTGTTCCGCATGCGATCGGGCGTCAAACTGGGCGACAACACGATGATCGACGCCATGGTCCATGATGGGCTGACATGCGCCTTTGAATCGTGCCACATGGGAATGCACGCAGAACATATTGCCAACAAATTTAGTGTCACCCGCGAAGACCAGGATGCGTTCGCGGCCCAAAGCCAACAGCGAACCGCGAAGGCAATGGCCGACGGCATTTTCCAAACCGAGATTGTTCCTGTCACCGTCAAACATCGCAAAGGCGAAACGGTGGTCGACACCGACGAAGGCCCGCGTCCAGAAACGACTGCCGATGGCCTGGCAAAACTTCGCACCGTGTTTGATCGCGAAGGCACGGTAACTGCCGGTAACGCTTCGACGATCAATGATGGCGCTGCGGCAGTCGTGGTCGTCGACGAAGCAACGGCTCAACAACATGATCAGAAATTCAAGATCCTGTCCAGTTTCACATCCGGCACCGAACCAAAGGACTTGTTCATTGCACCTGTGGAAGCCATTCGCGGCGTCCTGGCCAAAGCCAACGTTGCGTTAGACGACGTTGACCTGTTCGAAATCAACGAAGCTTTCGCCAGCCAGATGGTTGCCTGCATGAAGGAGTTGAATCTGTCCGACGAACGCGTCAACATCTACGGAGGTGGCATTTCTCTGGGACACCCCATTGGTGCCAGCGGCGGCAGGGTCCTGGTCACATTAATGAATGCACTGACGCGAAATGACAAACGACTCGGCGTAGCCAGCCTGTGCCTCGGTGGTGGTAATGCCGTCGCCATGTTGATCGAACGTGTCTAAACAACTTTAGAAGTCGCACTTTTTTGGAACCAGAAGCGCGAGCCGAAAAGTCGCACGCTTTGGGAAACCCGACGCGTAAGCAAGGGAAAAGCACAATTTGGTGTAGCCCTCGCTCACGCGTCGGGTTTCCTTTCCCAAGCAAAAACTGCATTAGGGCAACTTCTAAACGCGTATGCGAGGGAAAACACGCATCGTTGTAGCCAACCACAGCCAAATCGGCCGTGTTACATAACTCAAAACAGTTTTTTTAAATCGGATATATCCAATGGATTCGCTGTTAACAGATATCGCTGACTACGTTCACCATCATGACTTGTCCAGCGAACCGGCATACGAAACCGCCCACTACTGCTTGATGGACAGCCTGGGTTGCGCTTTCCTGGCCCTTCAGTACCCTCAATGCCGCAAGATGCTGGGGCCGCTGGTTCCTGGCGCGACGTTTAAAGATGGTTGCCGAGTACCTGGAACCAGCTTGGAACTCGATCCCGTCAAAGCTGCGTTTGACATTGGAGCGCTGATTCGCTGGCTGGACTTCAACGATACCTGGCTGGCCGCCGAATGGGGCCATCCATCGGATAACCTGGGAGCCATCCTGGCCGTTGCCGATTACCAGGATCGCGTTCAACAGCAAAACCTGACGATCAGGGATGTCTTGACGGCGATGATCAAGGCCCACGAGATTCAAGGGATTCTGGCATTGGACAATTCGTTCAATCGAGTCGGACTCGACCACGTGCTATTGGTCCGGATCGCCAGCACGGCGGTTGCCGCCAAAATGCTTGGCTGCGATTATGACCAGACCGTGAACGCGATTTCCAACGCCTGGATCGATGGCGGAGCGTTGCGAACCTATCGCCACGCCCCGAACACGGGATCGCGGAAAAGTTGGGCCGCCGGCGACGCCACCTCCCGTGCCGTGCGGTTGGCGCTGATTGCTCGCACCGGAGAAATGGGCTATGCCACAGCCCTTTCAGCACCGACCTGGGGATTCTCCGACGTCCTGTTTGGTGGCAAGCCCATCACGTTGGCCAAGCCACTGGATTCCTACGTGATGGAAAACGTTCTGTTCAAGATCTCATTCCCCGCTGAGTTCCATGCTCAAACCGCCGTTGAATGTGCCTTGAAACTGCATCCCGAAGTGGTCGATCGCCTGGACGAAATCGAAAAAATCGAAATGGAAACCCAGGAACCCGGTGTCCGGATCATCGACAAGAAAGGTCCCTTGAACAATTTTGCTGATCGCGATCACTGCCTGCAGTACATGGCTGCCATCGGGTTGATTTTTGGTGAGCTGACGGCCGAGCACTACACCGATTCGGTCGCGTCCGATCCGCGAATCGACGCATTGCGAGAGAAAATGCAGGTTCGCGAAAACGAATCCTTCACCAAAGACTATTACGATTTGGACAAGCGGGCAATTGGCAATAGCATCCAAGTCTTTTTCAAAGACGGCAGCCACACTGAGCGGGTCGAAATTCAATACCCGATCGGTCACCGTAATCGCCGTGAGGAAGGGATCCCTGTGCTGATCGAAAAATTCAAGAACGCATTGCCTCAGGTCTATGATGCGTCCCAGTCCGAACGGATCATTGGCCTGTTTGAAAACAACGACTTCCGCGAGTTACCCGTCAGCCAATTCATGGCAGCGTTGGTAAAAGAGCGCGAGGACGTGGGCCACATGCTGGCATAAACCGCAACGGCTGGCCGCTAGATTCGCGGGGAGACATTCTTCAGGTAATTGCCCAAAAAGCAGTACCCGAGAATGCCGTATTGGTAAATCTGCATCACCGACAACGAAAATCCTTTCGGCGCAATCGGCAAAAAGAATGTCGCGTTGAAGGTCAAGTACAGCCCGATGAACAATATCAGGCAACTGGCGGCGACCCAACTCGGCCACCCCGGTTCGGTTTGGAAGGCAACCGATATCGGGATTGTCAGATAGATCGAAAGCAGCAACGGAATCAGCGAGAATACCGCATCGCCCGTAATCAACAGGGTGAGCACAAACAGCCCGGCGCCCATCAAGATCGCTGCTCCGGTTAAATTTGACGCCCACTTTTCTTTGCGGGTCAGCAAATGTTTGCCAAACGGATGGAACCGTAAAAAGGTGTTGAACAACGGAGTCGCGATCCAGCTCATCATCACGAACAGCAAGTAGAACATGATCAGCGGCAGGACGTAGGGCGAGAACCAGGGGAACTGGGCCGCGATGTCGTCCAGAAACTGGATCCCCAACCAGAGCCCGATGATCAGCCCCCATTGAACGCGGCTATCCAGTCGGCTCATCCAGTTGAAAATCGACATGAAAAAACGAAAGATGACGCTGTTACTATTGAGCGACTGAATCATCCCCGCGCGAGCAAATTCGTTGGAAGGCTCCAATCGCAAGGCTTCTCGAAATGCAACTTGAGCGTCTCGATAGTCCCCGTTTTGCAGATGGGCCCAACCGAGACTGGCATGAGCGGTAGCCGAATCCGGATCGCGCCGGATTGCCAATTGCGCTTCACTGACAGCGTCTTGAACTCGTCCCAGGCGTTCCAGCGACAATGATCGATAGGCCCGACAGGCTTCGTCATCGGGATCATATTGCAACCCGGTTTCGGCGGCTTTTAGACAGCCGCGCCAATCGTTTTTTTGTCCCAGGAACGCAGCTCGCACTGCATGAAAAGCAGGATCGTCCGGTTCCAGGGCGATGGCCCGATCAATCGAAGCCAGCCCTTCATCAAACTGATTTCGCTGACGCATTACCTGGGCGTGAACGAAGAAAGAATAAGCTGAATCGGGCGCCAGGTGGATGCCCTGCTCGGCTTCGCGCGTCGCGTCCTTGATGCGATCGCGATCCTGCAACATGCAGATCGCCAGCAGGGAATGTGCCATCGCCGAGTTGGGATCCTGAGCCAATTCCTGCCCCAGCACTTCTTCGGCCAGTTCGTACCGCTGTTGGGCCATCAACAGGTGAGCCCGAGAAAGCAATTGTGTCATTTGATTTTTAGATACTGGAGGATGTCATCGTAGACTCCTCCCTGATTGGAGTAGAGAGCGTGATTGCGTGCCGTGGCAAACCATTCCTTGGTGGATGGGCGGACCTGTTTGCAGGCAGTGAGCAAGTCTTTGGTGGTGATCGGCGTTGGCTTGCCCGACTGAATCGCTTGTTGTAGCTTTCGTTCGACTGCCTCATTGACGACCGCATTCAAATCGGCTCCAGAAAAGCCTGCCGCCTTTTTGGCAACCTTGGCAAAATCAATCGAGTCGACTGGTTTTCCGGCCAGTTGAATTTTCAGAATTTCTTCGCAAGCAGTCTGATCCGGCGGCGGCACAAAAAGTACCTGGTCAAAACGCCCGGGCCGCCGAAACGCGCTATCGACATGCCACGGCGCATTGGTCGCTCCCAGGATCAGCAACCCTTCATTGTTGCTGTTCATGCCATCCATTTCGGACAGGAACTGATTGACCAGATGCCTGCCGGCGCTCTGTCGCATATCGCTGCGACTGGCTCCAAGTGCATCGACTTCATCAAAAAACAGCACGCAGGGTTTGTTCTCGCGAGCCTGTTGAAACAATTGGTGCAGATTTCGCTCGCTGTTGCCAATCCACATGTCCAGCACATCATTGATGCCGATGGATACAAAGTTTGAATTGACCTCACCGGCCGTCGCCCGGGCAATATGTGTCTTCCCACAGCCGGGTGGACCATACATCAGAATCCCGCCACCGGCCTGTTTCCCATACGCGGCAAACATTTCGGCATGAGTAATGGGATAGATGATTTTGACGCGGATCTGTTCCTTGACCGCGTCCATTCCGCCGACACTTTCAAAGTTCAAGGTCGGCCGTTCAAATCGTTGTTCGGGCGCGGACGAGTCGTCCTGGTAACTGGCGCGAATCCGACCGTCAACAATCTCGTCGTCAGATTCCTGTTCGTCCGGCGACCAACCGGCTGATGGTGCAACTCCCAACAGGCTGGCGAAATCCGCGTCTTCTACCGATTCATCGTTCTCGATCGCCTGCTTGTATCGGGCCACCGCTTGCTCAACATCGCCCTGGCGAAACAACAGTTTTGCCTGCAGGACCTGGGCAGCCGGATACGAATCATCACGCCCCAGCGTTTCAACAATCGCCAGCGCATGTGAGTTCTTCCCGCCGCGATAAAAGACCTCGGCCAACATCAGTTGGAAAGGAGCCTGATCCGCTTGCGAAGGCATCGATTCCTTCAAAAACGATTCCGCTTCCTCATAGCGTCCCAGGTCGGAAAGCGAGTTCACGTAATGACGAGTTAACGCCACGTTGTCAGGGGCCAACCTGGCAGCATCTCGCAAGACGCTTAACGTTTTTTCTAAATCACTCATGCCGATTATTTATAGTCAGCCGATGAGCCACCAGGCGTCATTTGCCGACCAGATTAGTGTAACGGAAGCAGGGACGTGACTCATTCAAGTCCGTGCCCTGTCACGGAAAAGAGCCCCAACTCTGCTTCTGTTATACCCTGTTTCCCCTCGTCGCTCGAGGGGCGCCGGTGAGAGGCTGACAATTAAACAAACCGACTGCGGCGACGAACCATCCCCCATACAGATGTGGCGACCACCAGGATGGCTCCCGAAGCCGGTTCGGGGACCGCCGTTACCGTGGCAAACTCAACATAAAATTCAGCCGATCCGCCAATTGAATAGATCACGATTTCGTTGACCGGGGAGGTTGATTCGTTGAAGGTTAACTGTTCCCAAGTATTGTTCGAGTTCGAAAACGCGGTCACCTGAGTCAAACCACTATTTCCGATCCCAGCGCCAACTTGCCCCGATCCAGCAACCCAGACCCAAACGCTTCCGAAGGCTCCCGGCGGCCCGGTGTTTGCCGGCGAGAAAACCTGAACCAGACCATTGTTCTCGTGGCTGGTTTCAACCCTCAGCACGTGATCGTTAAGCGGATCGGTTCCCGGCAAAACCGGGTTGATCCCCAACTCGTCATAGGTCCGCCAGTTGGTTTCGGTGGTGGCCCCTGGATTGGACGCTTGATGAAAGATAAACCAGGAATCGGCAGCGGACACTCCGACTCCGCCTGTACCCGAATGGGACGTATTCGGCCCATTCGGCCCTAATGTTTCGAACTCCCCATTGGTTACTAGATCCGCTTGCACCGAGGTACAACTCAGCAATAGCAATGCCCCCACCAGCATCCAGCAGTGAACGGATCGGCTCAGACAACACGACATCAGATTCTCCCTTGCAATAGACTCGATCGATGTTTCGCCGGCGACAGATGCAGGCGGCTTTCAGAGCAGTACTGCCAAGAGCGAGAAAATTCGGTCAGAGAATTTCAACTTTTTAAGGAGAAGTTACAGAACATTATTGTTGTGACCAGTACCCCGCAAAATTGATCTTGGGAGAGATATGAGTTTGCCCTTGTCGGCGAACAATCGCGATCAACCTGCCAGCCGGATCTAACGCCGCACCAAGGTTATCACCCAGCCGTTGACAAAACGCTGAGTCGACAGGTGCTGGAGTGCCAACCTGGAATCCGTCGCAAGCCAATTGGTCGATTTCAATCTGTGGTAGCGAATCTAACCCGGATTGTGCTGGCAATAAGAGTTCTTCGATCGGTCTGGACTCGGCTTCCTCCATCGTCACGCCTGACTGAACGCGAAACGGCCCGACGGCGGTGCGTTGAAGATCGGTCATCACCGCTCCGCTGTCCAATCGCCGACCAATGTCTCTTCCCAGCGATCGGACATAGGTACCGCTGCCGCATTCGATGTTCAGCGTCAGCTGGGGATAGTCCAGTTCGACCAGCTCCAGTCGATGAACTTCAATCGGACGGGGTTCCAATTCGACTTGTTTGCCTTTGCGAGCCAGTTCATACGCACGGCGTCCATTGACTTTCAAGGCTGAGAAGCGGGGCGGCAACTGCTGGATTCGACCCACGAACTCAGGCAGGACCGCGCGTAGCTGATCTGCCTGGATTGGCTTGGCCCCCGGGACGGGCCTGAGTTCACTTTCGGTATCTTCAGAATCAGATTCGACGCCCAGCTGAAAGGTGCCGACGTAATGCTTCGGCAAGTCCTGGACGAACCGGATCAATCGGGTGGCCGGCCCCAAACCGATGACCAGGACACCGGTGGCGAGTGGATCCAGCGTACCGCAGTGACCAACTTTCACCGGCCGAACACGCTTCAGCACACGATTCACGCAATCGCGGGACGTCATGCCAGCCGGCTTGATCAGGTTTAAAAAACCAAACATCAATCAGGACTGCTTCAGTTTCTCGATCTCGGTCTTGTAGTCCTGGATCTGCTGCTCGATCCGTTCAGCCTCACCAGGTTCATCTGGTTGAGCCTTCGCTGCGGCCAGCAGTTTTTCCGACTTTTCGAGTTTTTGCCGAAGCACCTGTAGTCGCTTTTTGGCTTTTTTGTCCATGCGTGTATTGATCGTGTCTGTGAATGCAGAAAAAGACTATTCCGACAGCCTATCGTCGCTGAAATTGTTTCCAAGAGCAAATCAACGCTGATTCTGAAAACTCAGCGTCGCGTCGCCGCCAGCTTGCCGGTCATTTCTCGAATGACATCAACCGCAAACTCGACGTCTTCACGTGTGGTCTCAAACTGCCCCATCGTCATCCGAATCACGAATTGGCCCTCATGGCTGGTTTGAGTTAGATAGATTCGGCCATCTCGGTTAATGGATTCGATCAGTTCCTTGGTCAACGCATCGCTGACGACCGCATCTTCTCCGTGTACTCGAAACGTAAACAATGAATACTTTGGTGGCGTGACAATTTGCAGTTGTTCAATCTTTTCGATTCGGTCAGCGGCCCAATGGGTCCATTCCAGATGGTTGCGAATCAGTTGGCGGAGACCATCCAGCCCGTAGATCCGAAACAGAAACCAGAGTTTCAAAGCACGAAATCGTCGCCCCAACGGCACGCACCATTCCGAATAGTTGACAACGTAATCCTGCTCGAGAGTTTTCAGATAGTCTGGCCGCATACTCAACGTTCGGACCTGCAGTTCCGGGTCTTTCAAAAACTGAATGCTGCAATCAAAGTTGGCACCGATCCATTTGTGCGGATTGACGACGATACTGTCAGCCAACTCGATACCCTTCCAGCCATCGCGAAGTTCAGGGCAGATCATGGCAGCGCCAGCCCAGGCCGCATCGACGTGGCTGTACAAGTTTTCCTGCTGGGCGATGCTCAAAATCTGATCCAACTGATCTGAAGCCCCGATCGAAGTACCGCCGATACAGCCGATCAAACCGGCCGGCAAGAATCCGTTTTCCCGGTCGAGTCGAATCTGGTGCTGCAACGCGTCCGGTCGCATGGCCCACTTGTCGTCAGTCGGAATCTTGACCAGATTCTGTTGCCCGATTCCGGCGATGCGAATGGCTTTGTCGACCGACGAGTGAGTCTGGTCGGAAGCATAGATTCTGAGCTGCGATTGGCCGGATAAACCCTGGTGAATCCCTTCCCACTGCAGCGCTCGCTCGCGCATCGTCAGGACTGCCGACAATGTCGACGAACTGGCGCTGTCCTGGATTACACCGGCATAGCCTTCGGGAAGCCCCAGGGATTGACGGAACCAGTCGATCATGCAGGTTTCCAGTTCGGTCGCAGCTGGGGAAGTCTGCCACAACATGCATTGCGCCGAAATGGCGTTGGCAAGTTGTTCAGCCAGCATCGATGCGGCCGAAGCGTTGGAATTGAAATAGGCAAAAAAGCGAGGATGCTGCCAGTGCGTCATGCCGCCCGGCACCAAGTTCACGAAATCTTCAAAGACGGTCTCCACCGGTTCGGCAACGTCCGGGGGCGAAGCTGGAATCTGTTGAGCAAATTCACCTGGCTCAACGTCGGGGCGCACCGGTCGGTCGCGCAATGTGCGATGGTACTCAGCGGCCCATTGAGCCGCTTTGATTGACCAGGTTTCCAGATCTTCGTATTTCATCGGCGTGAAACTCCATGCCGCAAAGGAGGGGTTATGGCAAGGTGGACCACCCAATCATCGACCCTGACTTTTCTTCCGTCAATCGTGCCAATTTGGATGGAATGGAATTGGCTGCCCACCCTGTTCAAGGTGGCCATTTTTCGCACAATATGGCGGTTCTATAATTCGACAACGAACTCGTTCACGCATACAGGATTGACTGATGGACAATATTATTGAAATCAAAGGCCGCCAGATTCTCGACAGCCGTGGTAATCCAACGGTCGAAGTTGACGTCGTGTTGGCAGATGGTTCGTTTGGTAGTGCTGCAGTCCCCAGCGGTGCCAGCACCGGAGCCCACGAAGCCTGGGAAATGCGTGATGGTGATAAGTCGTTCTATCTGGGTAAAGGTGTCACCAAAGCGGTCGCCAATGTCAACGGACCACTGGCCGACGCTCTGATCGGATTGCCCGCCACGGATCAGGGTTTGATCGACCAGACGATGATTGAACTCGACGGAACCGATAACAAATCAAACCTGGGCGCAAATGCGATTCTGGGCATTTCCCTGGCCACAGCCAAAGCGGCGTCGGTGTACACCAGCCAACCCTTGTACCGTTATCTCGGTGGCGCCGGCGCGAACCTGCTGCCCGCTCCAATGATGAACATTGTTAATGGCGGAGAACACGCCGACAACTCCGTTGATGTTCAGGAGTTCATGGTCATGCCGCTGGGATTTGACCGATTCAGCGACGCGTTGCGATGCGGTTGCGAGATTTTCCACAACCTGAAAAAAGTTCTCCAGGACAAAGGGCTGAACACCGCTGTCGGCGATGAAGGTGGATTTGCGCCGGATCTGGGCAGCAACCGTGAAGCTCTGGAATTGATCATGACCGCGATCGAAAAAGCCGGCTACAAGCCAGGGGATCAAGTCAAGATTGCCCTCGACGTGGCAGCCACCGAATTTTACGACGCTGATAAAAAGGTCTACAAGATTGACGGTAAAGAACTGGATTCGACCGGCATTGTTGACTTCCTGGCCGATTGGGCTGGCAATTTCCCGATCTGTTCGATCGAAGACGGCTGTGCCGAAGACGATTGGGATGCCTGGAAGCTATTGACCGAAAAAATTGGCAACAATGTGCAACTGGTCGGTGACGATCTGTTCGTCACCAATACCGTCCGTTTGCAGCGAGGAATCGATGAAGGGATCGCCAATAGCATTCTGATCAAAGTCAATCAAATCGGAACGCTGACCGAAACCATCGGTGCCATTCAATTGGCTCACCGCAACAACTACACCAGCATCGCCAGCCACCGCAGTGGCGAAACCGAAGACGCCACGATTGCTGACTTGGCGGTCGCGATGGCAACTGGCCAGATCAAAACCGGATCGGCTTCGAGAAGTGACCGGATGGCGAAATACAACCAGCTATTGCGAATCGAAGAACAGTTGGGCGAAAACGCGATCTACGCCGGACCATTGTTTTAAGTCGCCAGGACTGTTTGATGTCCGAGGCTTCGTCAAATTATCAGCCAGCCGTCACGGCTGGCTTTTTTTACGCCGTTTCAGGAGCGCCAAAAGACCACCGGCGACCAGCACAATCCCGGTCCCTGGCTCGGGTACCGCGGACAACAGGATGTCATTTCCATCACCACCGCGGTACGAAATATACAGATTCAAACCGGAAAATTGCCCGACCAAATCGCCTTCCGACAGCCCCTGAAAGTAGCCTGTGCGGTTCCCGCCAATCTCGGAAATTAAAAACTGATCTCCAAATTTCAACTGGAATCCATCGATCAACGAAACGGCTAGTTGGCCATCGACCGAAAAGTCGCCGTCGACTAACAACCGATCAAACTCGCCATCCAGCAACCCTGCCAATTCGATTTCGGTAAGTGCTGATTCTCCCAAGGTGACGTTACCCTCAAACAATACCGTGTCAGGACTGTTTCCGGGTCGCAAGTCACCATCAAAAAAGACGTCGCCAGTGCCGGTAAACGAACCCGCTCCGCTATATTGGCCGTAGAAAACCGTGCTGCTACCGGCAGTCGTCCGAATTTCGTCGCCGTTGTGAATCACGTCGCCAAAGAATGTGGTCGTCGAGTTTCCACTGGTCAACCATTGGCTTCCTGAAACCAATTCAGCGTCACCAACGATATCCGTGTCGCCACTGATTGCGACAATCCCTTGGTTGGTCAGCTGGTCGGTGATCAATACGCCCCGTCCCTGAATGAAGCCTCCCGATCGATTGATGATCGCTTCGTCGAATCGTAGCGTTCCGCCAAAGATGTTGACGTCACTCTCGTTATCCAAGGTACCGCGGAAATAAACGAGCTCACCGGCCGTCGTCAGCAGTTCTCCACCGACCTGATTGTTGATGGACGCCCCAAGATCGATCGCAGAACCGTAAAGTAGGCCGGTGTTATTCAGGTAGACATCGGTCAGGTCCAGCGGATGGTTCTGGAATAGCGTGTAAGACGAGAGCGCGGTCGTCGCCTCGTTTTCAAAAACACCGGCCAACTGTCCGGCGGTACCCCCAATCCGTTGAAAGTCCTGAGAGGAGATCCGCCCGAATTCGAATCGACCACCTTGCATCATGACCGAACCGGAATCCCAAACTCGGGTGTTGCCGTCGACCGTAACCAAACCGCCGCTTTCCACGGTCAACGTTCCCGAGCCTCCTGACGATTCAGCGGTTCCTCCAATGTTCAAGTCACCAATATTGGACCAGGTCGATCCGCTGCCCGACACCATAACGTTTCCGGTTGCTCCAGTCAGTGCGGCAATGTCTGCGGTGCCGGTGTTAGTCAAAGTCCCACCCGATTCCAAACTCAGGTTGCCCAGGCCACCGTCATCGGCGCCGACCGTCAGACGATTACTGCTGCTAACCTGGCCCTGATTGGTAATCGATACCGCGCCTGTCCCCAGTCGTCCAACAGTCAATGACAGAGTCTGCCACTGCGAGCCTGAGTCGGCGATGTTGGCAGTTCCTGACGAGTCAACTTCATTGCCCAAAATCGTTGTGCTGCTGATAGCCAGTGCCTGATCGAGAACACTCAGTATTCCGGTGCCATCCTCGCCGATTGTCACGGAATTGGTTTCCAGTCTCGAACCGTCTCCGCTGACAACGACTGTCCCCGTCGTCCAATCAAACTGTCCCAAAACTGCTGAATTGTACAATCTGGCTCGCCCACCGGACTCGATCGTCAACATTCCGTCGCCGGTAAAACCGATGTAAGACGAGCTGACATTGAGGGCTGAATTGGATCCATGAACCAGTACTTTCCCAGCCTGGCTATACCGACCAATTGCGGCGGTTCCGACATTGATGGTTGAACCGTTCCGGATTGTCAGTTGGTTCGTGCCTTCATCTCCATTGACGAACAAACGTGAGCCAAAATCAAGGGTTCCCAGTTGGGCAGGCCCATCACCGACCACCAATACTCCACGTTCGGAAAATGTGACGTGACCGATCCCTCCATCGGCCGTTTCGGTCCCTCCCAATGACAATCCGCCAGCAGCGTGCCACCGTCCCGGAACGTTTGCTGATTGTCCTGAGATGTTGACATTGCCGACGGAATTTTCGCTTAACCCCACATACGCCATCGATTCACTGCGCAGGTTGGTTCGATACCTGAGGTTCAAGTTTCCATTACCATTGAAGTCGCCAACGATCACCGACGTTCCGGACAGGTAAGCCGTATCATTTCCGACTCGCAGCAGTCCGCCGGCTGAGACATCGACGTCGACCTGCCCACCATCGTTCGAACTGGTGCCCCCCAACAGCATATTTTCCCGAGCGTGCCAACGGGAATTGGCGCCTTCAATATTGATTGAAGCGTTTGAGCCGGACTCGGTGCCCGCGAAAACGGAACGGCTTCTCAACTCTGCTCCGCCAGCAATATTGACGGTAGCGGCGCCTGACTCAGCGATCGTCAGCGTATCGTTGACATTCAACCGTGAACCCGTCCCGTTAAGATCGATGCTTGCCACTGAGTCGACGCCGGAAGCCAGCATTGCGCTTTCGGTTTGAACCACTGATCCCGAGTCGATCGTCAAATCCGCATTGCCAAGTTGACCGACGATCATGGTTCCCGTGTTATCCCAACTCGAATCCGATATCGTCACGTTGGCGAGCGAGTTCGCGTTGACGCCCATCGACGTATTGCCACTTTGAATTGTGCTTCCTACGCTGGCATTGAGAATTCCGGAACTTGCCGAAACGCCGATCTGCAGTGAGCTGGAAACGTTCATTTTGCTGCCACTAGCGATGCCGATCGTACCTTTGGAGCCAGACTGCAATCCGAGACTCAGATTCGTCGTGCCGACTTGAGCGCCATCGTTGAGTGTCAAATTTCCGATGCCACTCCGACCGACTAGCAGTCCTTCACTGGCAAGCAGATCCCATCGAGCGTTACCACCGATCAGTGACACGGCTCCTCGCTCACCACCGGACCGACCAATTGTTCCCGTCAGACTGGTGATCTTCGATTCAGTAACATTGACGAAGCCATTGGTCACCAGCGATTCGGCAGCCAAAGTCGCCGAGAGACCGTTGTCTCCAATGCCCAGGTTGAGTGTCGCATCGGTTCCGACCAAAACTCTGGAGTCCGCGACGGCAACTTCCAGTCCATCGATCGAAAAGATGGTGCCGGCGTTTTCGATCCGAAATGCATCATCACCCGTTGAATTGATTTTGAAGACCGCGCCGTCGTCGACTGTGTGGTTGATTCGATAGTCACCTGCCGTGACCAGCAATTGATTGACACCCTGATTAGCGGTATCCAAGCCCCACAGGATTTGATCGGTGCCGCCGGTCGCGGTATCAAACAGAGCATCGTCATCCGGTCCTGGAATGCCACCCGGCGACCAGGAAGTCGCTTTGTTCCAGATTTCCGAGCCGGGGATCCAGCTGTACGAAGATTGAGCGTTTGCGTTGGTTGGTAAAGCCGAACCCAGCAACAACGCCAGTACCATTGCGATTTGGAGTGGTTTAACGCGGATTGGGATCGCGAAGATGTTCGGCGTTGTAATCGCGAGGATCAGTCGGGAGGCAACCATCGGGATACCAGAGTTGAAATGGAGGTTATTTGCTCACCTGATCCATTCCGCACTGAAATCGGACAAAACTCTTGACGATTTTTTTGGCGTCCATTGTTGAATTATCCGACTTTCACCTGCTCTGCCAGCTCTTTTGCTCCGCCAGCAGGGCTACCTCCGAGAAAGTTAGTCAATCGAGGCCTGTGCGGAGAGGATGAAAGCAAATGGTCGTTCCCAACTTGGGGGCGGCAAACGAGGCTCGCATTCTCCGACGCAGCGCGACAAATAGAAGTCACTTTTTTTCTTCGGGGTGAAAAAGCATGAAGTTCAGCCTTAGACCAAACTCATCACCAAACGCACTGCAAGCTGTTTTTCCAAATGTGTCGCAGGCAGCATACAGCACGTGTAATTTAATCTGATCCAGGAAAAGCTCAGCGTTTTCCGTCGAGAAATCGATGTCCTTCCAGCTACCTTCTTCATCAACGGCTATCAGCACCACGTCCTTCCCATACTTCCGTTCCAGTTGCCAATGAAATGTTCCAACGGAAGTCCGCCAGTATTCCGGTGTTGTTGTCCACACCAATATTGGCACCGATATCTTGCTATCGTGAGCTTTTAGCGATTCAACGATCGGCCGATAAAACGAGTGTTCTGCTAAATCTCGTGGGTAACCCACACCTAGCGATCGAATCCTGTCGAGACTTGATAGGAATGCAAATCCATCACACAATGCGAAAGCGGATGGGAACAGTTTCCTGAACGCAGCAGGCTTCTTCAAACCAAAACGTCTCCCCATCGTTTTCTGGTATTCTGTCAATTGCGAGACGGACCAATCCCAGCGAGTTACTCCATCGTTTCCAACGATTGGTTTTTTCTGGTTGACCGGGCCTTTCGACTTTCGGTTGACGAACTCGGATATCAGTTCGGTTGATTTCGCTTCGTCGTCGCAGCTAAGCACTTGAACTGGCTTTTTCGATGGGTCTTCGTAGATCACCGATAGGTATTGACCTCCAAAGACACTTAGCAAGCGGGTCGCAAACCCCGTCCGGACACCCTCGGCCTTTTCAATTCTTTTGACAAGTTGAACGAGCGTGTCGTCGCCAAAGGCATCATCAACTTGCTGTTCAATGGCGTTGAACAGTTTGATGGGGGCACAGCGAACCGCCAATGTTTCAATCCCATGTTCAAGTTCCAAATTATCCGGTATCGACCAAGGTGTCGTTGGAGACAGCAAGGCATCGAAAAGAGGCGAACGCGGCACCGTCGTTCCAATCCAGCAATTGGCGATGAATTGCGGGGATTCCGTTCTGACCATGGCTTCAGGCGTTCGGCAATCAAAGAAAATTGTCGTTACATTCGATAGCCCGAGCACATTTAAATACTCTGATATCGCCGGTGGTGCCAACCTTTTTATCAACGACGGATCCAGGAACCCGCTTGCCACGAGCGAGCCTTGCAGTCGCTTGGATTGCGCTAGCCCACGTAGAAATTTCCGATTGGTAGCAAACGTTCTCGCAGGCTTCGTGATTCCGCCAAGCGATTGATTCACCTCGCCCAGTTTTTTTTGGCTATTGGAAACCAGGCACCGCCCGTTGGAGTTCGAAACAAAAAGAGAAAACCTGGGCAACGCTAGTCGGACGATGCCATCCGGATCGGGAACCAAAGGTGCATGTTCCTCTGCGAGCCTCAACCCTAGTATTTTCCCGATGAATTGAGCTGCAGTTTTTGCGTCTTCAATGGTTGATTCCAAAGACACGAGAAAATCCAAATTGCCGTCTCTTCGGATCGAAACCAAAACCGTCATCGGCCCTGGAAACAAGTCGCTGATTTGTTCACAAACTTCAGCCGGATCGTCTGGCAATTGAAAGCCAAAACTCAAAAGCGCTTGTTTGCCGGCATCCGTATTCATCTGGTTTTGGACGTCGACGATCAATGGATGATGACAAAGATCAGACTGCGCAAATTGATCTATCAACTCCCCAGGCGCTTCAACGTATACAAAAGCCGAGTGCCGACTATCAACGCATTCCAGCAACTCCCAATCTTGGCCGCTTGAAGTGTTTGCGGCACTCGAAATCAGCAACAGCAACACGCACAGCAAACTGCCAACTGATTGACGCACATTACGAGAATTCACGACTGGCTCCCCCCGCTTCAATATTGGAATTCGGCGTCCGCAGCGCAAATGCAAAACACAAGACCAGCAAAGCCAGAAGCTTGGCAACGGAGAACAGCCCAACCTGAGAACTCACACTTCCGAAACAACCACAACTGGCTGATATTCCGCGAAAAATGATCGAAAGTTGCGCGACTGCAAACACTGAAAACATGATCCCCGATATTACCAGGCAAACTCGCGGTGCAAATCCCACCAAGAGTGCTGTCGCGATCACCAGTTGAGCCGCGGCTAAAATGGGCAAAACCCAAATCAAAACATCAACACCAAACAGTTCATACCGCAGGGCTGCCTCGAGAAAAAAATAGGGCCCCGATAAGTGGATTAAACCACTGATCAAGAACATCAGTCCGATCACGAATTCGACGATTCTGCTTGACACGTCACTATCGTATATAGTCCGTAATACTCGCATCATTTCTCAGTTGGCACATTGGATGGAAGCTGGGAAAAGCCAGGTGAATAAATAATTATGTTTTGATGCCCCATGGCATTTAACTTTCTCGCGATCAGATGGGAATAGGCACATGTTTCATTTTGGCAATACACGACGCACGTTTCCGCCCGCTCCGCTTGTTGCCAAGCTTCTTTAAGCTCGACAAGACTGCAATCAGGAGGAAGATTGATCGCTGAGGCCACATGTGAATAAGCGTAGTCCTGAGGAATTCGTGCGTCGAATATTTCTACCCTGGGGTTGTCATGCCAGTCCTCCCAGGTATTTCGCATCAGAATTTCATCACTTTCCGGTGACAGCCCATGAGCGACTTTCCCTTTGGTCAACGCCACCGCCACTGGCGAACTCAAGAAACTGACCTTGGAAAATTGCAGCCAACCAAGTCCTAGCGCAAGCGACAGACCAATCAGCAAAATGCCTGGCGACCATGTCTTCTGATAGAATATCGGCTGGCGTGACAAGATCTTCAATCCAACGGCTAACACCAACAGGCAGATGCCAGGAAGTGCCAACGGACCAAACCTCATTTTCAATTCGGACAGTGTTCCAATTCGGTCGGGACGCAGTGCCAATCCGATGCCGTCCCAAGCCGTTAACAACTCTGCTTCATCAATCCATCTCGGCGATGCCGGGAGATCGGCCCACAAGACACGCCGATTGTTGGTATCGACCTCAAGAATCGCCGCCCAATGACTGACGCCCTCGACTTGGTAGCTGGAACCACAATGAACGATTACCGGAGTGTTTAACGAAGCCAGATTCTCGAAATTACCAAATTGAAAGACAGTCGGCGCGAAACCGTTGGCAACGGCCAGTCGCTCAAGTTGCTTTGCCGAACTACCGTTTTTGCTTGAGTATTCCGGCGTCGAAATGATACTTTCAAGATCGACTTCAATTCCCAACCCGGCTGCAGCAATCGCAAAACTATATAGACCACAATCAGCAGATGACGTCGCTCGAAGATACGGCCAAAGGGTAGAGGACGAGTCACTCTCCGTTTCTTTTCCAGTCGCCTTAGTTAATACCTTCTCTATCTCTAGTTTTGCTCGAGGGTCGACAGGATACGTGGCCTCCCCATCAATGAATATTAATGGCTTGGCAATTCGGTCATTCAATATCCCTACCACGTCACCGTTTTTGACCGGAGCGACGGCGAATGAATTCAGTTGGTCATCTTGTAGAGCTTGAATGTGAAACTCAAGCAAGTGCGAAGTGGAGTCACTGTCAGCTGTTTGAACGCGAAACGCAATAACTTCGCTTTTCGAATTGAACGTCTCGGGTGTCAGGACCGCGGTCGCATCTACCCATTCACCATCTCGATAAACGACCGTCGGCCGCTCAATTTTGCAGAGCATCCGCTGTTCGTCAAAGAAGAACTTCGTCTGGCTCGGCTCGTGGACAAGGCAGGCTTGACCCTCCACCAATTCGAAACGGCTCGAGTCCGAAAACGCAATAGAATGCACACTTACCAATCCATCTCGTTCAGGGATATAGCCAAATGCCAAGCTTGAATTGCCAAGCCAACCGCCAAAATCCGTGATTCCGCCCAAGGCCAGGGATGTCCAGGAAATAATACCCTCATCGGGTGTGAACCCAGTGTAGTCTTGGCCGGCACAAGTACCGGTAATACTCGACTGAATCAGTCTTTTGTCGGAGACGAGAAACTCGGTACAGAAAACATTCCCTTGGTGAGTTCCACTCATTTCGGTGTACCGCAGCCAACGCATTCTGCTGCCGTCCGATGCGTTCTCCAGCTTCCATCTCCCCACCTTGGATTCTTCGTTAAAAAAAGCCGACTGAACTTCCATCCCATGTCGAGCAGGCAGCGCTGCACGAATCGATTCAACGTAAGCCTCGTGCGGGGCCTGAAAACCTGAACCGAGGGATATCGCAATGAAGCATGAGGCGACCTCGAACATGCATTTCAGAACCATTGCCAAAGCGATCTTTCCGAAAAGAGAGCATCTAGTTGCCAGAACATTCACGTGCATCCATCTTGTCCACCGCGGCCCGCAAAAAACTAATAAAAAAAACCAACACAGAC
>CAZJEK010000013.1:17729-37348 GCA_964545005.1 uncultured Pirellulaceae bacterium | reverse complement strand
TGGCCGGTTGCTGTTCCTTCGTCTGGGGACAGTCATCGAAATCTGACTGGCCTGGATTCCTGGGGCCCAATCGCGACGGCAAGTCCAACGTGGCGGCGATCAACCAGGACTGGACCAATGGCAAGCTCAAGGTACTGTGGCAAATTGAAACCGGAGACGGCTACGGTATGGGGGCATTGGCAGCCGGGAAGTTTTACCATTTCGGGAAGTACGAAGATGAGGCGGAACTACGCTGTCTCGATTCGGACTCGGGCCGGTTGCTGTGGACATTCGCCTATCCCTCTGACTACAACGATTTGTATGGTTACGATCAGGGTCCTCGCGCCAGCCCGGTCATCGATGATGGCAAGGTCTACCTGTTCGGAGTTGAGGGCATGCTGCACTGCCTGGACGCTGAGACAGGAAAACTGATCTGGAAAGTCGATACGGCGAGGCGATTCAATGTTGTGCAGAATTTTTTTGGCGTCGGAAGCACGCCGGTGATCAATGGCGAACTGCTGCTGGTGATGGTCGGCGGAAGTCCTGAAGCGGATCAGCAAGTCGCTCCTGGTGCACTGGATCAGGTACGCCCCAACGGCAGCGGCATCGTCGCGTTTGACAAACGCACCGGTGAAATCAAGTATCGTGCCGTCGATGACCTGGCCAGCTATTCTTCATTGAAAGTCGCCTCGATTGCTGGAAAACCTACGCTGCTGGCGTGGATGAGGAACGCCTTTCACGGCATCGATCCGCAAACAGGAGCCGAGCGTTTCCGATTTCCCTATCGCGCCCGGATGCTCGAAAGTGTTAACGCAGCGACTCCCGTTGTGCATGGAAACCAGGTGTTGCTGTCCGAATGCTACCAACTGGGGAGCGTTTTGCTGGACCTCTCGTCCGGCCAACCTCAGGTCATCTGGAGCGATCAAGGCCGGCGTGGCGTCATGGAGACGCATTGGAACACGGCGATTCAAGTGGACGACTTGCTGTTCGGTAGTTCAGGTCGACATGCCGGTAGCGCAGAACTTCGCTGCGTGGAATGGAAAACCGGGAAGCTCCGGTGGCGAAAGCGTGGACTGGGGCGAGCCTCTTGCACCTACGCCGATGGCCACCTGATTGTGCTGGGCGAATTCGGCGATTTGCAGCTAATCAAAGCCGAAGGCGATAGCTATCAACTAGTGACACGGTACGAACCGGGAGAGGCAGGCGTAAAGTTTAACTCCCCGTGCTGGGCAGCCCCTGTGGTCGCGGACAAAAAAATGTGGGTCCGCGGCCGAGATAAACTGGTCTGTTTTGATATCAGCCCTTGATCGAACTGGTACTCGATCCGCGAAGATTCGACTTGGGGCGGGGGATGGTGAACCGCTTGGCTTGCGCGTCAAGATAATCGTAAGTCTGATCAATCAGGCCAAAATGATTGCGGCCACGCATTTCCGAACCGTGCACTTCAACTTCCAGCGGACCGTCGTATCCCAACCGGCCCAACGCTGACAACCAGCTGGACAAGTCCAGATTCCCTTCGCCCAATGGCAACCGGAAACTGCTGCGCCGATGAACTTTTTGTTTGCCATCGTCCAGCGATTTAAAGGTTCGGTCAGCCAGTTGAACCAGTTTGACTCGTTCAACGTACTCCGGCAGTCGCTCAAACGTATCGGCACAAAAACCGACATGGTACAGATCAAGGTTCAGCCCAAGCTCGGGAAACCGATCCAGCAACCGCAGGCTGTCGTCCAGCTGACGATGAAACGTCCAGGGAGAATCACCTTGATCGAGCACCGGTTCGATCACCAGCTGTACGCCATGGTCGTTGGCGTAGGGCACGATTGACTCGAACGCTGATTGAACCAAGCGGTTGGCGTGTTTGTGAATGTGGCGGTTCAAAGATCCCGGGTGAACCAGGAGGCACTGAGCGTTGATTGCGGCAGCTTGGCGGATCGCATTTTGCGTGTCAACAATCGCGTCATCAAATCGACGCCCATCTCCCGTAAAACCGCCGGCCCAATGAAGGCTGGTGACGTTCAAGCGGGATTCAAACAATAGATCAATCGCTGCTTCGACACCAAAGTCCTCCAACTTTCGTCGCCAGATGCCGATGCTCTGGATTCCGAAGGCTTGAAAACGGGCGAGATCTTCGAGGTGAGTCCAGGAGCACGTAGAAAACTGACAAACCGAAGTTTGTCGCAGTTGGCGAGACCGCATAGTGGCTTCCAGAGTGGGTTGGTCGGATTGGCTACGTCGACATGCGACGTCGAAAGTATGGACATTGTGAATGAAAAAGTAAACCTGGATCCAATCTTAAAAATCGCATGCAATGCGAGGTGAAAAATTTCTCAAATTGAATTGACAAACTATTTCCAAGTTGTTCTTCGACTGGCTAAACATTCGACCTATCGGGCAACCAATGCGGTTCAGAGCCCGCCAGTGGTTGCTTTAACCACTAGTGATCAAATTTATCAAACGGGCCTTTCAAACGTTGGCCCCATCTTCTCACGCATCAAGCTGTGCACTCGAAAATGGCTCGAATTTACGGGAAGAAAATGCATACTTGTGCCGCAGAAATATACTTCTGTTCATGGGTACGTTTGTGCCACGCCAAGATGAACGAAGATTGCCTGACGGACCGCCGACTTGATCTTGTTGATGACCGCTGCATTGAGCACATCTCTGCAAGATGCAAGGTAATCGATCGCCTAAAACCCAGGCCGAAAGCTGCACCGGGCACTCAGGCATTAGCCCATCTTGCCCAAACTAACATGCTGGCGCCAGGAAAAAATAATTCAGGGCCGGTTTCAGTTTTTCAAAATTTGCGTTGCATTTTCAGAAAACTGATGCATTTGATTGCTAGCAGCGACGCAAATGCTTGCTTAACAGGCAGCGAACATTTTGGAGATCCTTTCGTATTGCGATAAACTGCACGCGAAAGAACGGCGACGGATTGTTTTTCATCAGTGTCTGTGCATCACTTTCGCTTTTCACCAGCGTCATTTGCTTCCAACGGTCTGGTCGCTCAACGACGTGTACACGTTGAACTGAAGGAAGCGGTTTCGGAGAGGACAAGGTTAAGTCATGCCTGGATTGCCACAGTTACGAGTTGAGTACCCGGATCAGGATGTTCAGTGGCGAGTCGCCATGTTTTTGAACAGTCGCCATTTTTCAAATTTTCGAAAACTCGATGTCGCCGTGTATCACGGCCGGGTTACCCTGCGCGGGCAACTGGATTCGTTTTATGAAAAACAGGTTGCCATCAACTCCTGCCAACATGTGGCTGGAGTATTGGGTTTGGTCGATGAGATCGACGTCAGGGAACCAATGCCACGGCGGGCGAAATGAGCTGGCGTTGGTTCACCCCAAACGAGATTAAACAAATCGCGAGTTAGCGCTGTTTCAGAATCGAGTTGGTCGGAACTCTTTCCTGCAAGTTGGCAATTTGAGTCCGATTGCTGATTAGCCGCTGCTGCGTATTGCCAATCCGAGTGGCCAATGATTTGGCCAGTGCATTGATCTTGGCACGATTTGCCTGTTGGATCAGGTTCAATTGTCGGCGGATTTGGTGCTGCCGATTGGACGCGAACATCTGGTTGACAACTGAGGAAAACTTTTGCCCCAGGTCACTGGCTGTGAGATGTTGATACTGCTCCAGTGTGCCATTAATTGTGATCGTGGATTCAAACCCATCCACCGCGGCGAGGCTGTCGTTGATCAATTTTTGAGTTGTTTCGCCACCAGCCATTTCAGCAACGTGATCGGCCTGCAATCGAATGTTGTTAAAGTTGAGCTTGATCGTTCCCGAAACCTGTTTTCCCGAAACGGCCAAATCAAATTCCGCTTGAAGTCGAGTCTCGTCACCCAATCGCAGTGCCAGACTGTCAGCGTCCCCCAATTCCAAATCCGGAATCGGCAGACTGGGACAGACGAGATGGAATCGATCTACGGGATTTTGAATATCCCGGCGATCCATCGTGCAGGTCAGCACCACATGCTGATCACCTTGTGCGCGAAGTTCAACGGTCGTTGGTTGATCGTGGCGTTCGGGCTGTGAGCTGAGATTCGCAGCGATCCCGGAAAAGCTGAATCGTTGATGGAACAATTCGGCTTCTCCATTAAGTTCAATTTCCTTGATCAAAAATGCTGGTGGAAGCGGCTTGCCGCCCAGCGCGATATCTATCCCCCGTTCGCCAACGACGTCGAAGTCACTGGCGGGATCCGGGATTGTCTGTTGGAACCACCGTATCAGGTTCACGGCCTGATCAACAAATTGTGCGTGTTGGCGAGCTAACAGCAGATTGGACATGTCCTGAGCATCGAATTGGTTAACTGCGATCGATTTTTCAATCTGCCCACGATCAAGCTGACTGGCAGA
This sequence comes from uncultured Pirellulaceae bacterium, assembly GCA_964545005.1. Classification (GTDB taxonomy): domain Bacteria; phylum Planctomycetota; class Planctomycetia; order Pirellulales; family Pirellulaceae; genus Mariniblastus. Next base: position 33,012 of record CAZJEK010000013.1, on the reverse strand, counting down.
ACTAAGCGAACTCAAGTCCTGTTGAAGCGATTGTTGTAATGCTACGATTCGATTCTCGAGCGCTGCAGCATTCTCAGTCGTCTGTTGCAACGCGATCTTGGGATTGATTTTCCAGCGTAAGGGATTTCCCAGATCACTTTTAACCTGCTCACCAAATTTTTGCGTCTGCTGGGTTAGCTCATCCAGTTGCTGATCGAGGCCATCCAGCAGCGGCGTCCATTTCTGATTCAGTTGTGAGATTGCTGCGTCCAGCTGATCCGACTGGATTGAATTGGAATCCGGCAACGGAGTCAGCTTGTCGAGCCACTGTTGGCCATAGGGGGGCAGCGTTCCTACCGCGATCGCCAATGGCTGATAGGGCGAAGGAGGAGCTGGCGTTTCATGTTGCGGTAAGGCACCGGAATTCGTGCGTGGCGTCCCGAACATCAGGCGACTGGTCTGACCGTGATTGATGACGACTTGTCGATTCATCAACGCTCGCCAATCCAGATCAAGATAAATCATGTCTGCCTGGAACAGGTTCCGCATCGGATCGCGTCGGTCACCGACCGCAATGTCTTTGAGCAGCAGTTTTTGGTCACTCAGATTCCATCGCAGCGTTCCAACGTCAACTTTCGATTTCGTCGCTTGCTGCATCCGCTGAACCACGACCTTTCGACTCAATGGATCAGCGCCCACCCAGACTGCGATGAAAATCAGCAGCAGAATAATGATTCTCGGTATGATATACGTCCAACGCGACATGGCGACTGACTAGCTTTCCTGAAGCTGATTGACGGACGGGACAAAGCGGCGAGCGACGGAACTATTGACCAGCAGCCGATACAGCGGTGTGGCCAGCCATTGGGTCAGTTTTCTCGAAACCAGGTAAACTGGGCCCGACACTAATAGCCCCAACTCGGTCGTCCCCATGACGACGGTATTATTAATACGAGTCCAAGGACCCGCTGGAAGTGAGTAGATCCACGCCCAAATCGGTTCACATGGCGCATACGTCAACGTCGCCACCCCCATCTCGTGAGTTACCGAATCCAGCTGAGGACTGAGCAGCGAGCCGCCGGCAATTCCCAGGGCCAGACAAATCAAATTGGCTGGAGTCAAAATTGCCAACGCTGCCAAAATATAGGGCAGGGCAGAGTCCTTCGGAATCAAGCCTATCCAGATTCCCAGCGCGATCCCCAGCGCGAGTTGATGGGGCGTATCAAACCCTCGCACCGTGGCTTTAAAGGAGATCCAGGTTTCGGTTAGAAACTGCATGTTGTTTTTCGGCGGACAATGATGTTAGCGCGGATCGACGAAAATCCGCAGTTCGACAGGATTAATTACCGAAAACGGCAAACTCTGTCGATGCGTTTTTTATCGGCTGACGAACTGCTATCACTGAGCTGTTTTAAGACCAGCGGGTCAACAGCGGGAAGTAGTGCTATCACTTGCATCGCCAGCCTCCTTTGCCGGGAGCACGCTATCAGCTTGGGCCATTAGCCCGAGTCGGTGGTTATTCGCCAACTTTGAGTTTTCCATTGCGACCACGGCCGAATCGGCCATGCTACCAACCTTTGCAGCGCGAATGACGACAACGCTCACTCAAACGCGCGGATTCCATTTCCAAGCTTATTCCGCAATCTTAACCTTCTCCTGGCGCCGGCACGGGGCGAGTCAGGTCAATCGATCGATGGTTGAGCCAGCGTGGCAACGAGCTGCCGATTCCCCGTGAGATTTGCGGTTGTTAAGTTTTGACCCGGCGTTAAAGTTGGCCAAAGGGCGCGTGTGAGAATGACGAATATACGAATCAAGGAATTGTCGTCCGCTGCGAGGGACTGCTGCGCGCATTCAAACGATCACCCGAATTGACTTATAATCTAGACAAGGAATTTTGATGTCAGACTTACCTCAAGACATTTTTGCTGACGGAATTGGCGAAATTACGCTCAGCGGCGGCATGGTTCGAATGGACTTGGTCACGTTGGTTGGTTCACAGAACAACCCTGAGAACAAGCCTCGTCTGGAAGCTTCACGACGTATCGTGATGCCACCAGACGGTTTTTTGCGTAGTTTCAGCGCGATGGAAAATCTGGTCAAGCAATTGATCGATGCCGGACTGGTCAAGCCTAAAGAGGGTGATCAACCGGCACAAACGGTACCACCAGCATCCCAGCAAGGTGGTGATTCGGGTGCAAGTTCGCCGAATTTCTAAAATTCTGGCAAGCTGGGAAAATATCGGGATCTTCGTAAATATAATGAAACTCCCGTCACCTCTGGACTGTCCAAAAACAGTCTTCAGCCTGATTTCAACGGCAATTGCTATAGCTTTCGAGGAATCCGTCCATGCCAAATGATAATCCGCCGGTAGTACAAATTCAGCCCAGCGTTGTTGGGTTGGATGAATTCGTCCGCCTGGATACGCTGTTCACCGTCACGGACCCCGATGACGATTCGGAAGTACTGCGCATTCAGTTTCGTGACAACTTTGATGGAAAAGGCTATTTCGCACAGAACGGTGTGAGCCTGCAGGCCAATCAATGGCACGAAGTCACGGCCGCTCAATTGGGCTCGATTTCCTATCGTGGTGCTTCCGAATTCGCCCGAGAATCGATCAGCGTTCGAGTTTTCGACGGGATCTATTGGAGCAATGCGGCCTTCGGAAGTATCACTTCAGGAAACCGCAAGCCGGAACTCGAAGTGATGACTTCGCGTGTTCCGGCCAACAGCTCGACACGTATTAACCAGACGTTTTCCTACTTCGATGCCGATGGCGATCCAGCGGTTCGCTATTTGTTCGTTGATCGAAAAATCGATGGTGCCCAATTCAAATTGGGTGAATCCTTGATGCCGGAGGGCCAATGGTTCCCGGTTCTCGCATCCAATCTGCCTAACCTGTTCTACCAAGCCTCTGGTAACCAAGGTAGCGAGGAAGGCATTGGCGTCATGGTTTATGACGGATACAGCTGGAGCGATATGGAAGAGTTCCAGATGATCACGTCTTCGGAAACGATCATTACTGGAACCGATGCGTCGGTACTGGTCAATGAGATGATCCCTGCCACCGATCTGTTTACCACCTATGACGAGGATGGCGACGAAGCAGTCCTCGGTTACTTCAACGACTATCGCATCAATGCCGACGGTGGCTACTGGCAGTATCAAGGTCAACGGATGCCTTCGGCCAGCTGGTTCTCTGTCCCTGCCGAGAACTTTGACCAATTGTTCTACGTTGGCGGTTCGACGGGCCCGCAAGTTGAACGCGTCGGTATTCAGATCTATGACGGTTTTGAATTCAGCGATGTTGTTCAAATTGAAGTCCGCACGGTCACGCCTCCAGAAGTCTCCGGTCGCGACGTTGAGGTTCAAGCGGGTCATTTCCTGAATATCGACACCGGCGGAACAGCGAATGTTTCCGGCACGGTCCCTGGCGGGTTCCCGGTTCTTGACTACCTGGATGCCGATGGCGACGACATTGAAGAATTCATGTTCGTCGAACGTCAGTTCAACGCGAATGGAGGCGGTTTTGTATTCAAAGGCGATCGCCTGGCACCGGCAACCTGGTTCCGTGTTTCCGCTGATGAACTGGATCAACTGGAATACGTTGGCGGCGAATTTGGACCGCAAACCGAAGAAATCGGCGTGATCGCGTTTTCGTTGGGCGTGCCCAGCGAAATCGCCACGTTCAACATCACGACCCTGCCGAACCTGAACGCACCTGACCTGACAGTATTTAATGCGTCCAGCCGCTTGGGCACCAGTTACACGCTCGAAAGCCTGTTCACCTGGTCCGATCCAGAAGGCGACATGCTGCAATCGGTTCGCCTGTATGACACCGGTTCTGCCGCCAACAGTGGCTACATTGAAGTCAACGGGTTCCGCCAACCGGCAAGAACCTGGATCGAGATTCCCTACGATGAAATCGACACCGTTCGCTATCAGATGGCCAACATCGCCAGCGAAGAAAAGCTGCGAATCGCCGTCAGTGATGGTCGTAACCTGAGCGAAGTGGGAACCTCGACGCTCACCGCAATAGGTGTTCCGGTGATCGAAGCAACGGTCAACGATCTGTCCGTTGACACGATCGAACGCATCCCGGTCACCTCAATCATCAACAAACTGGACCTCGGTCCGTCATACATCCAGTACCAGGTTTACGACGAAAACGACTTCTTCCGTTCAGGACGTCTGGAACTCAATGGAACTGACTTGCAGCAAGGTGTCGTTCACACCCTGACCGCAGCCGAATTCAATCAACTGGTCTTCAAAGGCGCTGAATCTGACTTCGGTCGTCAATTGGATCCAATGTTGATCCGAGCTGACAACGGCATCACGGGCTGGAGCGAATGGGTTCGCGTCAACCTGAATACTGACCCAGTTGGTACCGATGCATTGACTTCCGGTGCACAATGGGTCGACTTTAACGAGAAAACGACGGTCACTTACTCATTCATCGACGGCAATAGCACCCACAACTCGCCCAGCTACTATGTTTGTGAACCGGCTGATGACCCAGACGATGAATGCAATGTCGCCGGGGAAGATGTTCCGCTGAACCAGCCGATGCGGGAAACCATGCGAGAAGTCTTTGACTATTATTCTCGTGTTTCCAACCTGGTATTTGTAGAAGAAGAACACCAGACCGATGGCTCCAATTCGGCAATCGTGATTGGTGCTGCCGATCTACCAGCCGGTGTTGGTGCCTGGGCTTACTACCCCAACGGCAGTCCCGAAGCAGGCAAAGGTGCCAAGCCAGGCGATATCTGGTTTGACACCGATTCATTCGATCCCGCGACCGTGTTTGATGTCGGTATGGGTTCGGCATTCCGATTTACGGCACTGCACGAACTCGGTCACGCTTTAGGCCTGAAACACCCCTTCGAAGAAGGTCCCGTGTTGTCGATCTTTACCGATTTCGAATACAACACGGTGATGTCCTATACCAACAACAGTGTCAACAATCCGTTGACACCATTCCCCGGATCTCCTTCCACGGGCATGTTGTATGACGTTGGAGAATTGCAAAACCTGTATGGTGCCAATATGGATTGGAACACCAACAACAACCATTACGGCAACTACTTCGACGGTAGCTATCCGCATTTCTCAACCAACGACGAACAGTTCCAGACCCAACTTTGGGACGCCGGGGGCTTTGATACCCTGAACTACTCCCTGCATGTGGCGGACGAATCCATCGACCTCCGCGAAGGAACCTGGAGCACAATCAACGGAGTCGAGACGTCATTGAGGATTTCCTACGGCACCGTGATTGAAAACGCCCGCGGTGGTTCAGGTAACGATAACATCCACGGCAACGAAGTCCGTAACCTGCTGTTTGGAAACAACGGCAACGATACGCTGATCGGCAGTGGCGGTAACGACTTCATGCGAGGCGGCTCCGGCAACGACGATTACATCTGGAGCTTGGGTGACGGTCGCGATCGGATCGACGAAGAAAATAAAGGTGGCCTGGACGAAATGTTCATTTACGATCCTTCAGGTCAGGTCAACTCATTGGAGGATGACTTCATTTTCCGCCGTTTAGGCAATGATCTCCGTTTGGATATCACGCTCAATCAAGGTGGTGGCCAGGGTACAGTCGTGTTTGCCAACATGCACGAAGCTGGCTCGCAAGTTGAGTTGCTGAGGATCCATGACAAGTTTGGCAACCAAATCGGCAACCCGATCGACTTGCTTTCCGTTTGGGATACTGCCGATAACCTGCGACGGCGATTTGAAGTGACCGATCAACTGGGTGCTAACGGCGGATTCATTGCCTCCCCAATTACCTAACCATTGATCGCATTGCGGTTTCAATCGAAACCGACAACCCGTGAACCTGAAGGCTGTGGTGAAATTCACCACAGCCTTTTTTCGTTCACACTTCGCGGTTCAGCAATAAAACCGTCATAACCAGCGTTATCCGCAACGTAGCGCTTGGCCCGTCAGCGGCAAAGACGAATAATTTTCACGCAAACGGTACCGATCGCTGCGCGCGGAACTAAATCGATCGATTACCGGTCTTAACTTCGACGTAGAAGTAACGATGTCCTACACTTTCGCTCACTTTATTGTCTAGCGTTCCCTTGGGCGGCCAAATCGCCTACCAACTTTCAACTGTTCACCGTCATGACGGACCCCAATCAACCGATCCGAGATTCATCGTTTGAGAATTACGAACCTGAGGACGCGAACTCCTCAGAGTCGAGTCGCGCCGATGAATCACTGCGGAAGACGTCGGACAGTCAGCAACGCAAAATTGAAAACTCTCCCCTGAAACCCGACTCTCGCGGCAGCCAGCCGGTCGATCAAGCCGGCCCATCAGAGGAAGTGTCCCCCCCATCCACGCCTTGCGCAGATCCGCAACCGAGTCCGCCTGCCTCGGGCCAACCCGCGGCAGGGACTGATTCGCAATCTCCCGACGCGGCCAACCAGAAATCCGGTCCGCAGGACTCCGTTTCAGGGCAGAAGCCCTTTGATCCGTCAGACTCCGACGATGAAGCCGAACAAATCAAGGCCAAGCATACATCGTTGCAGTGCCTGGCGCTGATGGCGCGTCACCACGGGTTGGACGTCAGCGCCGAACGAATGATTCACGATTATTCATTGGCAACCGAACAACCAACTCTGCGCAGGCTGCTGCGGATCGCGAAAGAAGTTGGTTTTAAAGCGCGCCACGCCCGGATTACCTGGAAACAGCTGCGCAACCTGGGGCAGGCCTATCCTGCCATGGCCCGTTTGAAGAACGGCAACTACGTGATCCTGGTGGGGATGCGGAAAGTCGAAAACGAACAGGGAGAAGCCGAAGAACAACTGGCCGTCTTCGATCCGCTGGCCGATCAACAGGGATTCATTTTCCTCGACCAGGAAAAGTTTGAGGGTGCCTGGAACGGTGAGGTCATCCTTGCCAAACGCAAGTTCTCACTGTTCGATGCCAACCAGCCATTCAGCCTGAAGTGGTTCCTGCCCGAGATCTTTAAACAGTGGGGCGCCTTCCGCGATGTCGCGATTGCGGCTTTGTTTATTCACCTGATTGCGCTTGTCGTTCCGCTGTTCTTTCAGATCGTGATCGACAAAGTGCTGGTCAACTCGGCCATGCACACGTTGCAAGTATTAACCGTTGGAATCTGTATCGCGTTGGTTTTCGATGCGCTATTGGGATACCTCCGCAGCTACCTGCTGTTGCACGCGACCAGCAAGATTGACATTCGGGTAGCGACCCGGACGTTCGGTCACATGCTGAAGCTGCCGATGAACTTTTTCGAACATGTCACGGCCGGTGTGCTGACCAAGCACATGCAGCAGACGGCTCAGATTCGTGAGTTTCTGACCGGTAGTCTGTTCCTGACGATGCTGGATTCGACCGCGCTGTTTGTCTTTTTGCCGATCCTGCTGTTTTACAGTGTTTCACTGACCGTCATCGTTCTGGTCTTCTCGCTGTTATTGGCAATCAATATCGGCGTCCTGCTGGGGCCGTACCGACGACGCCTGGAGGCGTTGTACCATGCCGAAGGCGAACGCCAGGGAATGCTGGTTGAGTCAATTCACGGAATCCAGACCGTCAAAGCGTTGTCGATGGAACCAGTCCAGCGAAAAAATTGGGACCAGAGTTCGGCTCGCGCCGTCGCGATGCAGTTTCGTGTCGGTAAAATCTCGATCGCTGCGACCACCATTTCCAAGTTGCTGGAAAAACTGCTGACCGTGGTGGTGGTCTGGTACGGTGCCACGTTGGTGATTGGAAAAGAACTGTCGGTTGGTGAACTGGTCGCATTTCAAATGATTTCCGGCCGAGTTACCGGTCCGCTGGTCCAACTGGTGGGACTGGTTCACTCCTACCAACAAGCCGCCCTTTCAGTCCGCATGTTGGGCACGGTCATGAACCACGACGTCGAAGCTGGAATCGGCCGCGGATTGCGACCGCATATCCAGGGGCACCTGGAATTCGAAGACGTCACATTCAATTACGCACCGACTTCACCGCCGGCACTCGATCACGTCTCATTCACCATCCCCGAAGGCAAAGTTGTCGGGGTCGTCGGGCGCAGTGGATCTGGAAAAACAACCTTAACCCGAATGATGCAAGGAATGCAAACGCCTCAGGGTGGGCTGATTCGAATCGATAAATTGGACATGCGGGAACTGGACATCTCCCACTTGCGTCAAAACATCGGCGTCGTGCTGCAGGACAACTTTTTGTTCCGCGGCACAATTCGAGAGAATATTGCGATGGCCAAACCCAACAGTTCGTTTCAGGAAGTGGTTTACGTTGCTCGGATGGCGGGTGCCGCCGAATTCATCGAACGGATGCCACAGTCGTACGACACGATGCTGGAAGAAAACGGAGCCAACCTGTCCGGTGGTCAAAAGCAACGACTGGCGATTGCACGAGCGTTGCTGAAAGATCCACGGATCCTGATTTTTGACGAAGCCACCAGTGCGTTGGACCCGGAAAGTGAAGCGATCATTCAACGCAACCTTAAAAAAATCGCCAAAGGCCGAACGGTGATCCTGGTTTCCCACCGGCTGGCCACACTGGTCGACTGCGACGGCATCATCGTGCTGGAACGAGGCAAGGTCGCGTCGATGGGAACTCATCAACAACTGCTGAACAACAGCAAGGTGTATCAAGAGCTATGGTATCAACAAACGGGACGGGCGTAACCGAAGAGTCGACTCGTGAAAAACGGGAACGACGACACCGGGAATACCGACTGGAACAACTTCGTCAACGCAGTAACCATGATGCGCTGATTACCGAGTTCCAGCCGGACGCTGTTGAATTGGAAAAACGGTCCATTCCCGGCGGAGCCAGCTGGACACTGTATACGGTGATCGGATTGATTGTGGCGGCTGTCTCCTGGGCCAGCTGGGCGGAAGTCGATCGAATCGTCACCGCCCAGGGCGAACTGGTGATAACCGAATCACCGGTTGTGATCGACACCAAATTGCCAGCCCCCATCGCGTCCATCAACGCCAAATTCGGCGACCGCGTATCGGCCGGTTTCGTGATTGCGACGCTGGATCCAACGTTTTCAGATGCCGATTTAAAACAGCTGGAAGACCGCAAGGCATCTCTGTCAGCGGTGATTGCGAGGCTCAATGCCGAACGCGATGGGCAGGAGTTTTCGATTGCCGGACACGAAGACGATCGAGACTGGTTGTTGCAGTTGCAACTGTTTCAGGACAGACAGAACGATTATGCTGCCGAGATTAGAAAGTTCGAAACGCAAGCCGCTACGCTGGATGTTCAAATGGAGAACAATCAACAAGCGATTGACTTTGGTTATGACCGTTACAAGACATTTCAGGAACAGCTTAATAAAATGCAGGAACTGCTGGCCATGAAAAGCGCCAGTGAGCGACAGGTCATGCAATGGGAGCTGGAAGCTAAAAATGCTCGCAAAGACGTGATGGATGCCGAAAGCAAGAAAATTGAACTGGTCAAATCACTGGAGGCAGTTCAGGCAGAACGCGAAGCCTACGTCGCCAAACGCAAAACTGAAATCGTGACGGAACTGGTTTCCGCCTCTGACGATTTTAAAAGTGTCCAGCAGGAACTGAACAAAGCCATCCGCCAGAATCAGTTCGTCGAACTGACGGTTCCTGAGGACCTGCCCTATAAAGAATTTGTGGTTCTGGAAGTGGCTGAAACCTCGGTTGGGTCCGTCATGCAACCTGGCGATCCCTTGTTCAAATTGATTCCACTGGAAACACCGCTGGAAGTCGAAATTGATATTGAAGGTCGAGACATTGGACGTATTCAAACGGCTACGCCCGAACAAATCGAGAGCCGTGAGTTACCCGGTGGTAGTGACGTTCGGATCAAACTAAGTTCTTTTCCGTACCAGGAACACGGCGCGTTGAGCGGCGCGATTCGCACGATCAGTGAAGGCTCCTTTGAGAAAAAGACGCCCGGTGGAATGAGTACCGGGGCCACGACGTTTAAAGCCCGTGTTCATATCTACCAACCCTATGGGCTGGAAAACGTGCCGGAGAACTTTCGGCTGATGCCCGGCATGCAGGCGACGGCCGAAATCAAAGTCGGACGCCGAAGAGTGATCGACTACTTCCTCGATCCCTTGTTCAAAACCAGCGAAGCGTTACGCGAACCGTAGTCGAAGTTGTTTTCGGCACAAAATCGGTTGCAGAAGACATGTCAGTCGCTCCGCGAAGTTTTTTCGCTCACCAGATTTGTGTCTGAGGGATCGAACACCAGACAACTGCTTGTCAATCTTGTTGATCCCGAGAATCCTGTCAAACCTTCTGGTGAATCTTGCCTACGCTGTCCTTGCTGAGCAAGGGGCTGAAAAAGGGACAGGATGGACAAGTTGAACAGGATCAACAAGATGCGTTGTGCAGACGCAGACCTGTCCTTGAACGCCACAGCCTACAGTCTCAACACAACGTACGTTGACCGCGTTTCGGAATCGGCAGGATAAACCTGTTGTAGCTCAGTGCCTTGCAGCAACGCGTCGACCTGCCGCTGAGGTACGACCAGGAAACTGGCTCCGTAGCGTTGGCCAATCTCGCGCAACTGCTGGTCAGTATACGACATCAATCCGGCTTCGTATCGCCGCTGAGGCTCAACCAGTTCTCGTAATCGCTGGTGCCATTCGATCATCGATTCGGCGTCTTGTGGCACATCCTTCCAATTGACAACCTCATGTCGTTGCGCGTACCACTTGAACGTTTGCTGCTGAGCCGGCGTGATGAAGCGGGCATCGGCGGGCGTATTCAGCCGAATCCAATCACAAACTTTGATCCAGTTGCGATAGGTCCCCAACGTCCGATCCGGCTGACCGGGATAATTCGGTAACGACTTCCGGTCGGCGCGCGGACGAGGATCGGCGTTACGCTGGGCACACATGATCCCGCCGGCCAGGGTCAAGGCGATCAGCGTCGTGATGGCAGCAACACGAGCGGAACGGGAACCCGTACGTATCAACTCCATTACCGCCACGGCAATCGCTGTCGCCACGGTCAGCGGTACGGCAAAGTCGGCCAAACGAAACCAGTAGAATTTCAGCCAGCGTGCGCTCCAGATATTCGCCGCTTGATCCTGTTCGGCAATCGCACTCAACACCAAACCTCCAAACGAGATTACCAGGCTACCGATGCTGAATAAATACAGTAGTCGCCAAGCAATTGACTGACGATGGAATCGCGGCTGGAAAAATTTTGCCACCAGAAACAGGCCAGTGACCAAGGCTACGAATCTTGCCACATGACTGATCGGAAAGGCGGCAAAGTTCAGATGATGAGCGATACGATCATTCACATAAATTGAACTCGCGATTCCGGTTTGTTCCGCACTCGCAGCAGCATCGCCAAGCAACGGCGGGAGGACGCCAAGCATGCTGATTAGCAATCCCACCGGCAAACCCAGTCTTGCCCCGAGGTTGACTTCGTCGTTACCGCCAGCCAATCGATACCAGGCAGGGCCAAGTCCCAAACCGGATCGCAATTCGTGAAACCCCAGATTCAGCAATGCGATCGAGGTCGCCACCCACGACCAGCCTCCGACCAGCACATGGAACGCCGTCGCCCCCCCCAGCCAAACCCAGCCGGCGGACCAGCGCTGGGTTACCATGCTTCCCAACGCCATCAAGACGCAAGCATAGGCCAGTCCTTTCGCTTCGTAGCCTCCGACGACCCATTCACCAGCCAGGTGAAAACGATCGTTGAGCAGCAGGAAGGTAACCGCTGCCAGAATTGCGCTGCCCCGGACACAATTTAAATTCCAGCACAACCGTTGCCAGGAAAACGCCAATGACAACCAGGTCAAAATCCGTCCCGTCCAGGCAACCTGTGTGAGGCTTAAAAACGAATTCAGCCATCCGGTGATCAGGTAAAACAACCAATGTGAAAACGACGACGACAGAAAAATATCGTCCGGGCACCAGCTTGGATCCCAAAAATGGCGAGCCTTGGTCAGGTAGTGCGATTCGTTGACATCCGGTGGCAATTGGCCTGCGTACCAGGCAAATATCAAGCAGATCACCAACGTTTCGAAAACGCGGTATCCCCATGGCTGCATCATCCGGCTAGATCGGTCGCTCACCGGACCCACCGGGTGCGTCAATTCTACCGTTACGTTTTCGGGCCCTGTCGAGATCGGATGCCCGTTGTTAATCTGGTGGGATGGGGTCACGAATACTGGACTCAGCGATCACCGAAAACGGAATAACCATGCAAACGAGGTTGGGCAAACAGACGATTGTCCTGTTGGGGATTGGACACACCAACGCTCATGTGCTGCGAATGTGGAAAATGAAGCCGCTGGACGATACCCAGTTGATTTGCGTTTCCAATTTCCCCAAATCAACCTACTCCGGCATGATGCCCGCGGTTCTGGCTGGCCAGTATAACGAAAACGACATGGAAATCGATCTGGTCCGATTTTGTGCCTCGGCAGGCGTTCGATTGGTGATCGGTGACGTGGCCGGGCTCGATCAGACGCGGCAACGACTTCTGTTTCGAGATCGCCCTCCAATCCAATGGGACCTGCTTTCGATTGGCGTCGGTTCCAGGCCTTCGTTTCGCAATGTTGACGTTCGGGACCACTCGCGAGTCGTATCGATCAAACCGATGCAACGGTTCATGGATCGCCTGCGGCAGCATATTGGCGAGGCAAGCCTGGCAGGACAGGGTCCCAAAGTTGCCATCATTGGAGGTGGCCTGGGCGGGATCGAAATCGCTTGCGCCCTCGATCAGCGTTTGAAAACTGACCCGCAATCATTAGGCGCACACCCGAACGCCGGACATGAAATTCAGTTGGTTACCGCTGCCGAACAAATTGAAGCCGGGCTTTCCAGCCAAGCAGCCCAACGAATCGATGCGGTCTTGCGTGCCCGCCAGATTGACGTTCGATTTCAGACTCGCGTGACTGCCATTGACGGTCGCACGCTTGAAGTTGACTCGGGAGCACCGCTGGAGGCCGACGTGGTGATTTGGGCCACCAGTGCGGTCGGGCCACCGGTGCTGGATAAATTAAATCTGGACCAGGATGAACGAGGTTTTTTGCGGACACGAGCAACCTTGCAGTCGGTTTCCCATGATCGCGTGTTTGCAGTCGGCGATTCCGGATCGATGATCGATCATCCACTTCCCAAAGCAGGCGTCTTTGCCGTCCGGCAAGGTCCCGTTCTGTGGGACAACCTCCGTCGTTCGATCTGGGACCGATCATTGCTGGCCTATCAGCCGCAAACCGGATTCCTGAAACTGGTCAATTCTTCCGACGGCAAAGCGGTGATGGATTATCGCGGACGGGGATTTTATGGGCGATGGTGTTGGTGGTTGAAGGATCGGATCGATAGCAAGTTCATGGCGATGTTTCATGACTACCAGCCGATGAAGATGACCGCTCCTCCTTCAACGACCCCCGCCGACATGCGCTGCCTTGGTTGTGGCGGAAAAATCGGTGGGCAGCTATTGTCCGAAGTCCTGTCTGAATTGGAAGTCGAACCCCACGATGATGTTGTCATTGGCCTTGACCAACCCGACGATGCAGCGATCGTGAAGACATCCGATCAGCAAGTGACGGTAACGACGGATTTTTTTGCCAGCCCGATCAACGATCCCTATCTGGTTGGACGGATTGCATTGTTGAACGCAGCCAGTGACCTGTTTGTGATGGGCGCTCAACCGACCGCTGCGCTGGCGATGGTCCAAATTCCTGAAGGTCATCACCGAGGTCAGTCCCAGGTGATGCGGGAACTGATGGCAGGCTGCCTGGAGGAGCTGAAACGAATGCGGGCCGCTTTGGTTGGCGGCCATTCGATTGAAGGCCCGCGGCTGATGGCCGGCTTCACGGTCCTGGGCAAACAACTGGTCGATCCAACGACCAAAGGCAGGCTCAGAGTCGGCGATCGGCTGATCCTTTCCAAACCGTTGGGAACTGGCGTGTTGCTGGCCGGATTGATGCAAGCCAAACTGGATGCCGACGGGTACCAGCAGCTGGTCCATGCGATGACTCAAAGCAATGCAGTCGCGTTGGAATTGATTCGACGATTTGATGTCTCCGCGTTGACGGATGTTACCGGGTTTGGCTTGGCCGGACACCTGATCGAAATGTTAAAGGCCAGTCGGATTTCGGCTCGGCTACAACTTGATTCGGTGCCGCTATTGCCTGGCACTCGGGGATTGATGTCGCAAGGAATAGAAAGCACATTGACTCCAGACAACCGGCAGGTTTCCGAACAGTTCACCATCCGGATGGGGCGACATTCAGAATTGGAATCAGCGCCATTGTTTGATCCTCAAACTGCCGGTGGATTGCTGATCGGAGCAGGGAAGTCCGTTGCGCCACAAGTTTTGGCGTTGTTGGCCGACTACGGATTTGATCATGCCGCCATCGTGGGAGAAGTAGTGGAGGGCCCCGAACGGCTGGAGTTGGTGTTAGAATGAGCCGAACAATGAGAATACTTCTCCGCCGTACCGATTTCGACTGGCAAGGCAGATGACGATCGAGTTTGAATGCAAATCCTGTCTCAGCACGCTCAGGGTTCCCGATTCTGCAGCTGGCAAAAATGCTCGGTGCCCAGCCTGCCAAACGATCTTGCCAGTTCCCGATGCCACCGCGCAACCGTTCGGCGAACAGATCGAACCCACCATCGTTCAAGCCCCGGGCGATTCACGCGAGAACCCGTACGGCGTTAGTGATAACCCCTTCGCCGGGCGACAAGCGAATTCGCCGTACGCGATCCAAGAAGACAGCAACCCTTACAAATCCAATTCAACGTCGACCTATCGCCCCAACACAAGGACCCAGGAAAGCACCCGGCAGTTGATACTGGCGGCCGGAATCGTGATGGTCGTTTTCGATTCGATCGGCGTGGTGTTGATGGCATTTGGGCTGATCGGAACCATGCTGGAAAATGACCTTGCGTCCGCCTTGATGGCTGGTTCCTGCCTGATCGCGCTGACGATCGGCATCATGGGTGGCATTGCCATGATTCGTGGCAAGGGCTGGGGGCTGGCCATGGCGGGCACGATTGCCACGATGGCTTCGGGGCTGGTATGCTGCTGCCTTCCAACCGCCGTCGGAATTTTTCCTCTGGTCGCGTTGCTGAATGCGGACGCCAAGCTGGTCATGAATCAATAGTTCAGTTTTCATTCTCGAACAGGTCACCAGTTGACTCGGCCCCCGATTCTGGATCTGTTTCCGGCTCATCCGACCCTGATTCACTGCGCCCGCGATTCTTTTTCAACTTGAACAGATCTTCGATCTCGGCTTCGATCTCCTGTTCCGGATCGAAGTCTTGCGTTTCTTCGGGATCAAGAAATGGCCCGGCGACAATAT
>CAZJEK010000013.1:0-17719 GCA_964545005.1 uncultured Pirellulaceae bacterium | reverse complement strand
TGCCATCGGGCCCGCAACTGCGAACAGAAAATGACACGCCATCGGTTTCATAAACCAACCGATGGCCGTACATATCGGTCGATTCATCGAGGATGGCCTCACCTTCATCCTGGGTTGGAACTTCACCAGTTTCCAGCCACTTTCGACCGATCTGTTCCGACAGGATATGGGTTTGAGCTTCGGTCCCGATTGCGGAAAATGATTGAGAGACGGTTTGGGCCGTTTGAAATACCGCGTAAGCGGCGACACCGACGGCGACCAATTCAAGCAGTCCTACCAAACCAATAATCACTCCAGCAGTTGCCAAGCCTTTGGGCTTCTTTCCCAACGCGATTGCGCTGATCAGCAGTCCGATGATCGATGGAATCCCACACAGGACCAGGCCGATTAACGAGACCACGAACCCGGCCGTCCCCAACCCGTTGGTTTCAACAGCTGGAAGCGGCATTTTCTGCTGATCAGGAGCAGGTGAATGGTACGGTGACTGGCTCATGCAAGCACTCTCGGTTAGGCCATTGGGAACGGGTTGAAATACAGACCAAAGCGTTTTGGGCTTTTCCAATTTTAGGGCGCCACAACGCGCAAGCTTTGCTGTTTTATTCAGTATTCGCAGTTTGTGCGATACGTGTCTTGACGTGGAACGAACATTTCAGGTATTCCCTGACTGTGATGGACTCCCCCCGCCCTATCTGCCGACCTCTCGAACCACCTTTCGGTTGGGGTAAAACGCTGCGCAGGCGAAAACTCCTGTCGCTCTGGACGCTGCTTGTTTTTGCCATCGCGACGCAACTGGTCGGTTGCGCCCATAACCCTGACCGATCCTTTCGCCGTGTCGTCGCATTAGCTTCCATCGGCAACAAGGAAATTGTTCAGGTCGAACACATCAATCGCGGTGAACTTACTTCATCCTGGAAACGCTGGTGGGCCAAACCTGAACCGCCATCTGACCGAACAGCTTTATTGCTGCGAAAATATAATCTGGAATCGATCTATCAGAACGAACCCGATCGAGTGATCGATTGGCTGCATGAACTGGTATTGCAGGAACCGACTCTGGAAGAAGTCCATGCGTTGGCAGAACTGGCCTATCAACAAGCCAGCTGGTCTCAACAAACTGGCAACACCAACCGGGCATTGAAACTATACGCCGCTTCGATTATCCATGCCTACCACTTCCTGTTCGACCAGGATCTGGACTTGGAACGCAACGCGTATGATCCGCAGTTCCGTAGCATTTGCGATGTCTACAATCGCTCCCTGGAAGGCCTGCTTCGCGAAATTTGCCAACGCGATGAATTCGCGCAAGGCTACTCAACGACCATTGGTTCTGGCAAACAGGGGATCGAGTTGGTTGTGCAAGTCGAAGGCCGCTGGCGCGATGAACAATTTGAGCGGTTTGAATTGGTCAATGACTACCGGACCGCAGGCTTTAAAAACCAACATCACACATACGGCCTCGGCGCGCCTCTGATTGCGGTCCGCCAACAACAACAAACTCACCAGCAACCGTTCGAAAAATACTATCCGCCAGACTTGTCGCTACCACTGACTGCCTTCCTGCATCTATTGCCAACAGCCTCCGGTGATAATCCGGGCGCAATCCGGCAAGTCGCTTACGAAACCGAAGTCCTGGCAGGGAATCGTCCCCGCCGAGCGGTTTTGACACTCTACGATCCACTGGAAAAAACACTCGTCCAGACGGGCGGAAAACTGGTACCGCTGGAATCGGACATCACCACACCCTTGGCCTATGGTCTGCAGGACCCACTGCTGAATAAAGGCGTGCTGGCGACGGCCTCATTGCTGAATGCAGAATTTGCTCCAGAGGCCTATGGGATGTACATGCTTGAGCCCTTCGACGCTGACAAAATCCCGGTCGTGATGGTGCATGGTCTCTGGTCCAGTCCGACGACCTGGGCTCACATGTTTAACGACCTGCGGGCTCATCCCGATATTCACAAGCATTTTCAATTCTGGTTCTATTCCTACCCGACTGCGCAACCGTTTTGGATCTCGGCCCAGCAGATGCGGGCCGACCTGGAACGCATCCGACAAGAGCTGGATCCCGACCGATCGACCGAGACGCTGGACCGCATGATCCTGGTCGGACATAGCATGGGGGGCCTGGTTTCGACCCTGCAAACCGTCGACAGCCAAGATCAGTTCTGGGGCATCCTCAGCGACCAACCTGTCGACCAACTGGAAGGTAGCCAGGCTACCAAACAAAAACTGGAACAGACCTTCTTTTTCCAACCAAACCCGTCCATCGATCGCGTCATTTCCATTGCGACCCCATTTGACGGCAGCAACTTTGCCAACTCAGCGACTCGGCTGTTGGGCCAAAAGCTGATCACGCTACCCTCGTTGGTCACCAATGACTTTGAAAAATTTGCCAAAGCCAACGCGGATGAAATCAAGGATGCGTCCTTCCTGACCACCAACACAAGTATCGATTCACTCTCGCCAGACAATCCAATATTCCAGGCCTTGCATACGGCGCACTGGGATGACAACGTTACCCGCCACAATGTGGTTGGTCGGCTGGAATCCAAGTCCTGGTTTTCGTCGGCGACAACCAGTACAGGGGACGGAGTCGTCGGCCTCGAAAGTGCCAGCCTGCAAGCGGCCAGCTCAGAAATCTTCATCCCCGAAGAACACTCGAAAGTTCACCAACACCCGGGATGTGTGCTGGAAGTCAGACGCATCCTGCTGGAAGTGCTGGATGAAACAGAGCGAGTCAAAACTCGGCCCTTGCCAGCCTCGCTGCCGTGGTCAGCGGCCGTGGAACCAATTAGTGATGAGCCACCAGTGGTGGTTCGTTGATCTCAACTTCGAAGGTGGTGCCCAAGGGTTGTTCCCCAACGTTCAACTCACCTCGGATAATGGCGACATCCTGAGGAGCCTCGACTCCCAAGCGCACTTTGTTGCCCTGAACGCGAACAACGGTGATTTTGATATCGTCTCCGATGACGATTTCCTGATTGCATTTGCGCGATAACACGAGCATTTCAGTCACTCCTTTGGATTGAAAAACCTGGCTCGTTTGTCGATGGCATATTCTCTTGCCACTCGATCAACATCTACGTACCAGTAGCACTGCATGTAGAGTCGTTTTTCAACCGATTT
Organism: uncultured Pirellulaceae bacterium; assembly: GCA_964545005.1. Classification (GTDB taxonomy): domain Bacteria; phylum Planctomycetota; class Planctomycetia; order Pirellulales; family Pirellulaceae; genus Mariniblastus. The sequence continues at coordinate 14,593 of CAZJEK010000013.1, read as the reverse complement.
TGTTACGCTAGCACTACGGCATCTTTAACAAAAATTGGGGAATTGCTCGAGTTCTGTAAAAACGGCCACCAAATCCATGGTAAAGGTGGCGTGTTGCCGTTCATACCGCATTGTCATTAGCCACGGTAGTGGCGACAGCAATTAGCCCACGGCGTGAGGGCCTGTTGATTTAGTCGTAAGGGAAACCCGAAGCGTGAGCAAGGGCTACACAAGTGCCGCCCGAAGGGCGGCTTCTCCTCACTTACGTTTCGGGTTTCCATTAAATCAACACGTCCGTGAGCCGTGGGACAAAAGCTATTCGGTGCTGCGACTACGACGCCAAAGCGGCGATGAACCTGAAAAGCTGCGTGCAATGTGCCAAAGCTACTGGCCATCCCCTTCGTCGCCAGACTCTTCGTCCCCAGCCCCATCCTCCATAATGCTGGCCGACTTGATGATGTCCAGTCGGGGGTATTTTTTCAGGATGAAGTCATTCCCTTTCTCCACAAAATCCTGTTGGTCTGAGCGATCGTTCTCACCGTATTCAGTGTTGATCTTGTCGACCACACTCTTGCCTTCAACCACTTTACCAATCGGAACAAATGGATTCGGTTGAGTATCCAGCCGGGCGTTATTTCCCAGGTTGATAAAGAACTGTGTCGACCGGCTGTTACGGAAACCTGCCTGGGCAAACGTCAAGGTATACGGAAGATTCGAGTTTCCTACGAATTTGTCGTCCTTGATATTTGCTTTTTGCCAAGTTTGAGCGACCGTCGGATTTCCATGAACTCCGAATTGAAACATGAATCCTGGAATACCTCGAAAGATGACAATGTCCTTGAAATAGCCAATATCGACCAGGTTATACAACCGGTCCGCACCATTTGGCGCCCAACTCCGGTCAACTTCCACAACAAAGTCGCCTTGAGTTGTTGCGAACTTGACCTTGAACTTGTCCGGGGCCTGCTTGTTGGCTTTGAGCGGCTCAAGCAAGGCCGTATCGATTTTCTCGTCCTGTTCCTGAGTGGATGCTGGCTCCTGCCCCGCGACGGCTGTACCGGCCTCGGTCGGATCTTGCGTTCGAGTTAGCTCGTCGGAGGCACAACCGGTAATCACAAACAGCAGGACCAGGAAGCAGGCCCACGTTTGAACGAAAGGATTCAGTTTCATGGTGGTTCTCGAAAATTGATTGGATTGCTAAAAACAAAGCCCTTGATTGGGCAGCCAGTAAACAATGGCAAAGACTCAAAACAGAAGCGGCCCGATTTTCTCGGGCCGCCGCCGGGCATCAATGCCGTGCAAGTTGAACACTACTTGTCGCTATCTTCCGATGGCTCCGGTTTCGCGTCATCTTTGGATTCCTCTTCGGCATCGCCGTCTTCGGAAACTTTGCTGAAATCACCTGCAGTCACGATCACCATCCGCTCGGGATCCATGACCTTCTTGAGTGCCTGGTCGACTTGATCCTTGGACAGACCCGCGATCCGATTGTCGCTGGTTTCCTGGAATTCCATCGTTCGATCATTACGCAGGTTGGACATCAACTCGGCAGCAATCGTTGCCTCCCGCGCACGGCCACCCTGCCGATTATTGAGATAGCTCTCCTTGGCACGCTCCAATTCGTCATTGGTAACGCCGCTTTCAAGCATCCGATCGACTTCCTCTTTCACAGTGGAAACGACTTTTTCAGTATTGGCCGGGTTGGAAATACAGAACGTGATAAACAACCCACGATCATCTTCCGAGTCTCCGTTGAACTGGGTCATCGCGGTATAAGACAATCCGTCTTTCTTGCGAACCCGATCGGCGATGCGAGACGACAACGGACCGCCGCCCATGATGTAGTTTCCGATCAACATGGCCTCGTACAACGGGTGATCATCCCCGATGTCGGTATTGACTCCGGCGACATAAATCGCGTTCGCTTTGTCTGGCGTATCGATATTGATCCGCTCACCCTTCACGTCCAGGTTGGCGGGTTCTTCGATGCGGGCATAGTCATATTCCGACTTCCAGTCAGCAAACATCTGGTTCAGTTTTTCCAGCGTAGGGGCGACTTCGAAGTCACCGACAATCGCGACCTCTCCGTGTTCACCGTTGAGGAAATCCCGATGCAAGGATTGTACGTCGTCGACGGTCAAATCCTTAAACCGCTGCAACTGTTCTTCCAATGTCGGCGTGTACCGCACATCATCGGCGGGTTGTGGATCCAGCGTTCGACTGAGCTTGGTAATTGCTTGTCGAATCGGATCCGAAAGACCGGATTCAATCGAGGTGACCTGCTGGTCTCGGACGACTTCAAATTCATCCTGTTCCAGAGCTGGTTCTCGCAAGGCCTGTCGTACCAGGTCAAGCACTTCGGGCAAAAACTGACGTTCGGTTTCTACGCTGATCGTCAAAGAACCAACGCCACCGCCAAAGTTGACCGTAGCCTTCAATTCGTCCAAGCGATCGCGAAACTCCTGAAACCCCAGCTGTTTTGTTCCCCGAGTCATCAGCGACGGCAAGATATCAGCCGCCGCGTTTTTGCCTTTCAACGAGTTTTCATCGCCGTAGTGCAACGTGGCTTGCATCGTCACTCGATCGCCCCGGGTTTCCTTTGGCAACAAAGCGTACTTGATCCCGGAGTCCAATTCGCCGAACTTGGTTCGCTGCTGAATGTTAGACGGCGTCGGATCGAATGCTTCGCCTTCAGCGATCTTGGCTCGGCCTTTGTAACCATCAACCATGCTGGCGACTTTGTTTTGAGCACTGATCGACGCCCGCTGCGGTTCATCGGTTGGATAAAACAACCCGACCGTTCGGTTGCTGGGGATCAAATACATTCCAGCTACGCGATTGACGTCATCCGCAGTCACTTGCTCAAGCCGGTCACGGTGCAGGAAGTACAATCGCCAGTCGCCGTAAGATTCCCATTCGGACAACGCAGTGGCAAATCGTTCGCTATTGGCAAACGAACGTTCGCGACCTTTGAGGATGCTGCGGACAGCGCGTTTTACATCTTCAGAAGTTACGCCTGTGGCATTGAGTCCCTCAACCTGTTTGATCATCTCATCGCGGGCAGCTAACAGATCCTTCTCCTCAGGAACTTCGGCGAAGGCCAGCAATAACCCAGGATCATGACCTACGTTGGCGAACGCGGAAACGCTGGTCGCCAGCTTGGTTTCGACCATTGATTGGTACAGCGGTCCCTCGGGAGCGTTGGACAACACCGAAGCCAAAACCTGGACCGGTGCATAATCTTCATGGGACGCTGATGGAACATGGTATCCCAGACCGACCAGTTGTACGTCACCTGATCGCCGCAACGCGACAATTCGCTCGCCATCTTGCGCCGGCTCTTCGGTGTACGTTTTTGGCAGTTCGCGTTTCGGCTTGGGCAGCGAACCAAAATATTCAGCGACCAATTCCAGGGCTTCGTCTTTGTCAAATTTGCCCGCGACAACCAGCGTGACATTATCGGGCTGGTAATACTTGCGATAAAAAACGCGCAAATTAGTGGCCGGCACACGCATGATGTCGCTGCGGTTGCCGATCGTTGATTTGCCGTAATTATGCCATTGGAAGGCCGCATCCATGATCCTCTGGAACAGGATGCGTTGCGGGCTGTTTTCACCGCGTTCAAATTCACTGCGGACGATCGTCATTTCAGCCGCCAAATGCTCGGGACGAATCCAACTGTTGACCAATCGGTCGGCTTCCATTCGGATGGCGAACTCAAGATTGTCACCGGTTGCCGGCAGGGTCTCAAAATAGTTGGTGCGATCGACCGACGTGGTGCCATTCATGTTCAGCACGCCGCGATCTTTCAGCAGCTTGGGAATATCAGGGTGTAAATCGGTACCCCGAAACAACATGTGTTCCAGCAAGTGGGCCATTCCCGATTCACCGTATCCTTCGTGCCGCGAACCAACCATTACGGTCATATTGACGGTAAACTGTGGCTTGGAATCATCGGGGAACAGCAACAACTTCAATCCATTGTCGAATTGATATTCCGAAATCCCCTCGACTTCAGCAACCGGATCAGGTGCCTGGGCTGCGGTCGGATTAAGACTGCCGACAAGCGCGACAAACAGCCCGCCTGCGACGATCAAAAACTTGCAGTAACTATTAATTGACGTCGTCATTTCAAAAACCGTAAAGATAGCCTGTAATGATTTGGTATCGGGCTCTGATTTTACGTCTCGGAGACTCGTTTCGGTAGGGCGCCACTACCGATAAACTGGTTCTCGGTAAGGATTATGGCCTTTGTTGAATTGCGACCTGTTAACCGGATAACAACCTGAAGATGAACCCCGATTCTGATTTACCCGCCCTGATTGCCAACGTGATCCAGGCCCGCGCCACGTTCAAAGTCATTGCCCCGCCAGAAGCCGCTGTCCAGTTTTCAGCGGCTGAACGTGAGCCTCTGGACCGGATGGTGGATGCAGCGATCAAGCAGGCCGGCTGGGCGCCGTTTCACTATGACCGCGGATCCGATGGTATCGCTGAACCGTGGCGTGTCGACTGGCTGAGACAAGATGCCTGCCGGCATGTCGCCGGGAACATGGCAGACTGGTTCCCCGACCTCAAACCAAATAACAAATTGACCGGAATGCTCTCCGCCTGCGGTAGCCTGATTCTGGTCAGTTGGTTGCCTCAGTTCGAAGGTGCGATTGCCGGCAATACTGAACGTGCCGCTCAACGCCAAACCGATGAAGAACATCTCGCCGCCACTGCCGCCTATGTGCAAAACCTGCTGTTACTGTTGACCGCGCAAGGCCTGGGAACCTATTGGTCCAGCGGTGGCCAATTCCGCGAAGAAACGATGTTCCACCAGCTGGGACTTCAACATTCCGGCCGATTGCTGGCAGCCGTGTTTGTCGACTACACTCCCAAAATTTCAGCCGAAGGTGTCGAGCAACTGGAGCGAATTCCTGGCAAGCATCGCGACCGCCGCAGCCCCACGCACGCCTGGCTATCAGAAATCCAGATCTCTTGACTCTACCGGAATGTACGAATTTCGAAATCGGGGATCAGGTTGCATTGGGTTAATGCAAAATTGCATAGACGCAAAGCAGCAAAGAGTCATCAACCTTACGCCCATCCAACGGGCAAATACCAGCAGCGTTTCTCCGGCCAAGCAACGCAAGTCACCAACCAGCCCACCATCGGACGTTTATCCGCAACACCGATGACTCACCGGTTCAATTTTCCACCTGCGGCCTGGTCAAGCGGTCGTTAGCCGTTCCATCGACCTCACGACAGGTGTGCGCGTTTGGCGATGCTGAAAACCGATCCAACCACGCCAACAGTCACCAGGCATTGAGCCAAACCAACGGGGCAGTGCCAACAGCTATCCCCTCGACCATGCACCAGCTTACCCCTGCGATGCCGCGATGAACTTCCCTTGCTGTACCGATTGCGCCTGCAGCTGACAGATTTCGATTGCGTCGCGAGCCAACTGACCATTGAGAATCTCGGAATCCCGATCGCCATTCAAGCAACTGGCGACTTCTCCAATCTCCCGCTCAAACGCGAACACCGGATCACCGTCGCCCAATTCCGGTCGCAACACCGAACCATCGGGCAACAGCACCTTCAGCGGCATCAGCTCAGCCTCATCGGCAAAGGCCGCAAACTCGAACTGCAATGTGGCCTGCTCCAAATGTAATTCAAACCCATGCGTAAACGGTCGGCCTTGCTGGTTGATCACGCCACTGGTACAGGTCACCGCCAACGCCTGGTTTTCGAATTGAAAAATCGAATTGCAGTAATCCACGACTTCGCCACGCTGGCGACCGCAGCTGGTGACTCCAGTCGGCATCCCAAATAACAACCGAATGAAATGCGCATCGTGAACGTGCAAGTCGAACAACGGCCCGCCGATGATTTTCGGATCGTAAAAGTTTTTCAACCAGGCCGGATCCGAAATCACTCGCTTGAAACTGCCACCAATCGGGGCTCCGTACTGGCCGCCTTCGATCACCGATCGAGCGTACTGGTATTCAACGAAAAAGGGCAACACTTGCCCGACCATCAATCGCCGCTGATGCTGCTGACATGCCGCCACAGCCCGGTCGCATTCGTCCAATGACAGGGCCAGCGGTTTTTCGCAGAACACGTGCTTCCCGGCTGCGGCCGCCGCCACGATCGCATCGACGTGCATTGCCGGTGGCAGGCAGATGTCAATCAAATCCACGTTGCCATCGTCCAACAGCTGGTCGAGCGATTCGTAAGTGGCAATCTCGCTCAAATCAACCTGCTGTCCCGGAGGACCAAAGTTTCCCTTGATCGACGTCCAGTCGCCCTGTCTTCGTTCGGGTTCGGGGGTACAGATCGCAACCACCTGAACATCACTACGTTTTTGATAAGCCAGCCAATGGATCCAGCCCATGAAGCCCAGCCCGGCGATTCCAACTTTCAGCATGCTTGGTTGCTTTCGGCAGTTCGATAGGAAATGATATTGTCTTCTGTTTTAACTGACTTGCAGCCGAGAAGGAAGTCGTCGTGCAAATTGAGATGCGGCTTTCCAAAATCATCATCAGCGACATCAACGAAAACCAGATCGTGTTTTTGAAAGAAGTCGACGGTGACCGACAATTCCCGATCCTGATCGGCATCTTTGAAGCCACCAGCATTGACGCCCGCGTCAAACAACGCAAGCGGCCTCGTCCCTTGACCCACGATCTGATCGTCGGCATCGTCGAAGCCCTGGACGGAGAACTGGACAGCGTCGTGATCACGGAACTCAAAAACGGAACCTATTACGCTCACCTGTGCGTCAAACGCGGTGAGGAAATGATCGAAATCGACTCCCGTCCTTCCGATGCCATTGCGGTCGCCATGACGACCACGCCACCATTGAAAATATTTATCGAAGAAGATGTGCTGGAAGAAGCGATCAGCGCCAAAGACTGAACGAGCTGCCTGGCGTTACTTGCGATTGCCACCTTCGGGACCGATCGCGTTGTCGGTCATCGAAGCTGCGTCTCGAACTTCATCGATCTCAGGGCCAACCACTGAATAACGAAAGCCCCGGTTGGTCCCGGCGGCTCCAAATTCGCCTTGCTTGTTAACGGCGATGAAATTGACGCTCAACTCATCCAAGCCCAACGGATCCAGTTTCGCAATTCGTTCGATTGCCTGCCGACAGGCTTCGGTCGGCGTAGCCCCTTGCCGCATCATTTCGACGACCAGAAATGAACCGCAATACCGCATCACATTCTCACCCAATCCGGTTGCACCGGCGGCCCCGACTTGATTGTCGACGTACAGCCCGCCGCCAATGATCGGCGAATCGCCGACCCGCCCGGGGATTTTGTATCCCCAACCACTGGTGCTGCAACCACCGAACAGGTTACCGTCCTCGTCGACGCCCAGCATCGCGATGGTGTCGTGGTGATCTTCATCGATTTGCGGATCGGCTTTCGATTCCGCTTCGGCCGCTTGCTCGGCCCGCCACTTTTCCCAGGCCTGCTTCCGGCTCTCGGTCAACAAGTCGGTTTTGGGATGCCCCTGCTCAATCGCAAACCTGCTGGCATTGTCTCCGACCAACATCACGTGGGGAGTCTTCTCCATCACGTCACGAGCAACGGAAATCGGATGCAGACAATCCCGCAACGCAGCCACACTGCCGGCGCGATGCTGGGGCCCGGCCATGATGCAGGCGTCCAATTCGACTTGCCCGATCGCATTGGGAATTCCACCGATCCCCACCGAAACATTTTTGACATCGGCTTCGGTGACCCAGATGCCTTTTTCAATCGCATCCAGCATCGAGCCCCTGCCGGAGGCAATCTTGAACGCCTCACGACAAGCATGAATGCCAAATGGCCAAGTAGCCACGAACAGCGGCTTGGCCGGAGCAGTGGTGGATTGCCTGGCTGGTCGCGTTGCTGAGCCGGGTTGGTGGGCAGCTGCCGCCGACGCAGCCGCCAAGGTCCCCGCAGCCGTCGCACCATGACACAGAAAACGGCGGCGATTGAATTTACCGGTAGATGATTCCATGCTTGTGCTCCCTAGAGCGGGCGGTGTTGATCTTGGAGGTTTTGATTCTCGCCCAGGATTGGGTTTTAGAAGTTGCACTATCGCGGCTTTTGCCTGGGAATGGAAACCCGACGCGTGAGCGAGGGCTACACCAATGTGAGCTTTCCCTCGCTAACGCGTCGGGTTTCCAAAAGTGTGCAACTTCTAAAAATTGGCTTGGCCCATTTCACCATTCCAAAACTCACCGACCTGGTAAGTTTTCTTAAACCGCGACCGCACCCAAGCCGTACTTGCTCAAGGTCGCTCGCAGCAATTCCAATTGATCTTCGTTCAAAGGAGTCATCGGCAGACGTAATTCTCCCGAGTCACGACCCAATTCAGCCATTGCCGCTTTGACAGGAATCGGATTGGTGGCAATTGACAACAAGTCGCGGCACAACGGAAATAGTTTGGCGTGGGCTTGCTGAGCTGTCGCAACGTCACCAGCGGCGAACGCGTTGACCAAGCGAATCATGTCCTGAGGTACCAGGTTACCGACCACCGAAACCACACCTTCACCGCCAATCGACATCAATGGCAAGGTCAGACTGTCATCGCCGCTGAGCAATGTCAGGTCCGTTAACGCCATCACCTGAGACGCCTGGTCCAGCGAACCGGTGGCTTCCTTGACCATCGTTACGTTCTTGCATTCAGCAATTCGAGCAATGGTTTCCGGTTCGATATTTTTCCCGGTCCGGCCGGGAATGTTGTAGACGCAAACAGGAATATCAACTGATTCAGCAATGGCCTTGTAGTGCTGGTAAAAACCTTCCTGGGTCGGTTTGTTGTAGTAAGGCGCCACCTGCAACGACGCGTCGGCACCTTCCTTGGCAGCCCACTGAGTTAAACTGATCGCTTCAGCAGTACTGTTAGAACCGGTGCCAGCCATCACCTTGACTCGGCCAGCGGCGATCTGGATGGTTTCTGAAATTACTCGTTCGTGTTCTGGATGAGACAACGTCGGAGACTCGCCCGTCGTGCCCACGGGCACCACGGCCGTCACGCCGGCCTCAACTTGAAAATCGATCTGCTCCCCGAGCTTGTCAACGTCGAGTTTACCGTCTTTGAAAGGAGTCACAATCGCAACTGAAACTCCAGCGAAATCTGATCCTCTACGTGACATCGTTAACTCCGATTCTCTAACTTAAAACAAATTTAGTGTGGGCATGCCGGCAACTGACAACTCGCCGTTTACGAGTTGCGTTCCTGATTGTCGCCTTTCGCTCCGCGAAAGTTTTAGTCGACACCCTCCCGCTCGCGGGAGGGTCGAGCCATGGCGAGGGGAGGGCTTCTGAGTCCCCTATCCGGCCCTGACAGGCCGACTCTCCCAAGGGAGAGTATCTTCCTCCAGCCCTGCCGCACTTGCCAACTGGCATGATAAGGCTTTGTCTCCGAACTGACCAGCGGCGAAATCCTAGCTGCCGTTACATTTGCTGACCTGAAGTTAAATTTTTAACGCCACGGTCTGCGATCGGAACTTGGGGACAATCGTCTGGATCACACCGATCCGCCGCGCGCGTCAGCCTGGACACATAACGCCTTCATTTCCTGAACAGCGGTTTGCAAACCGACAAAGACCGACCGTGACACGATACTGTGTCCAATGTTCAATTCAGCAACTTCAGGAATGCTGGCCACCGGCAACACGTTGACATAATTCAGCCCGTGTCCAGCGTCGACGCGCAACCCCAACTGGCTGGCCTGCCGGCTGGCTTGCTGCAGCTTCCCTAACTCAACCTGAAATCGTCCCTGATGAAAGGCATCGGCGAAACACCCCGTATGCAACTCGATCGCGTCGGCCTGCAGATGAGAGGCAACTTCCACCTGTTGCGGATCGGGATCGATGAACAAACTGATCTCAATTCCGGCTTGCCGCAATCGTTTGATCGCATCGGCAACCTTGGCTTGGTTGCCAACAACATCCAATCCACCCTCAGTGGTGACCTCTTCCCGTTTTTCGGGGACCAGGCAAACCTGATGAGGCCTGGTTTGACAGGCGATCTCCAACATCGATTCAACGCAGGCACACTCCAGGTTCAAACGAACACTAACGGTTTCACGCAACAGCTGGAGATCGCGGTCCTGAATATGGCGTCGATCCTCGCGCAAGTGCACGGTGATCTGATCAGCCCCACCCAGCTGCGCTGCAGCCGCAGCCCACACCGGATCAGGTTCGTACGTTTTTCGCGCCTGCCGCAACGTCGCGACATGATCAATATTGACACCCAAGGTAGGCATTGAAGGGACCTCCGTTAAGGACGGCCTGAATTACAGAATCGGATACAACCACCTGTCCATTGTCCAGCCATGCCGACAATCGTCAATGTGGCACGATCACTGAGAAAAAAACACATCGGTGAATCCCAGGGCTCACGGGCTTAGAAGTTGCACACTTTTGGATACCCGACGCGTAAGCGAGGGAAAACTCGTATCGGTATAGCCCTCGCTCACGCATCGGGTTTCCATTTCACACGAATCCGCCGTGCCAGGCATTCTACGAAACCCGCACGCCGTCGTTATCCGCCCGATGCTGACCGACTGCGACACCGGAAAACCGGGAGTCAGCTTGAACCGCTTTGATTAATTCCTCAGCGGCTGCTTCAGCGGGACAAATCGCAAAAATGCACGGCCCCCATGAGCTCTGACCGACCGCCTGAATTCCAAGGCTGCGAACTCGATCCACCAGTGCCGCGCACCGTGGCCCGTTGTAGGGCCCGCGCTGGACCGCCGCAAACATTTCCCCAGACTGCCGGCCAAATTCGTACAACGCGTCGCCAAACGTGTCGTAATCCTCGTTCAAAATTGCCGGAACGACACGTTGCTGCATCCGAGCAATCATCGCAGCCCGCTGCTGGGGCAAAGTTGATTCCAAGCTGGCGAACGACGCTCGCTCCAGGTTCCCGGAAAACGATTGCCCTGCAGCCCCAACCAACGTCACGATCGGCCACTGCACAGGAAAGTCAACTTGCAGGTCCAACTTGGCCAGGCCGGAGTCAGAGGACTTGCCGCGGTCCACCAGAAACCCACCGGTCCAGAATCCATACGAACCGATGGCCGACCGCTTCCCGCGTCCCGTCGCCAGTGCCATTTCAATCGCACTGGGCACCGTCAATCCTAATACTTGCGTAACCGCAAACGCGGCTGAAAAAGCCAACTGGGTCCCACTGCCAAAACCAGCGTGCCGCGGCGGCACGGATTCCAAACTCAAGTGAACCGGTAACTCTTGCCAACATTCCAATTCCAGCAATTGGACATGAGAATGCTTCATCGCCGCGAACCAACACGTAATCGTGGTGTCGATTGTCCGCGCCAATTCATCGCGTTCGGTCTGGTTTCCAATCGAAGCTGCAATCGAAACCGAAAACCGCCCCGCTGATCGGGCAGTCATCTGCGTGCGCGGTCCATCAATCATCAGCCCCGCGCCGCCAAACTGATAATCAGTCAACCGCCCAATCGAGAACAACCCAAAATGCAACCGGGCCGGTGCCGATACCTGGAGCGAGCGATCAGTCACCACCGGCTCGCTTTCCCTGCTCAAGCACAGCTTGCTGCAGTATCTCAAACGCCGCTTGTTCGTCTGGCCCGGATGTCTTCTCAACAATGCTCGCCAATCGCTGCATCGTTGCGGACACCTCTTCGGCGGGAAGAAAATCCAGCCGGCTGACCACAATCGCGGCTTCCAACACGGCGTGCCGCGCTCGATTGAAGCCAAGAAAATCGCGGAAACGATGCACCTTGACCGTTTTACAGGTCAGCCGCTTGCGAGGCTGCTGATGGTCGGCAAAGGAAACCTCAAATTCGTACGCCCGGCAAGCATCACTCAACACAAACCCGGCAACCACGTCAGCGGGTTGAGTCCGCGGTTGCCAATCCAGCTGCCTGGTGACCGCCGCGGCAAACAAACGAACGTCATCGTGGATGTGCAATACTCCCTGGCCCAACCGGACGAGATTGCGATATGTCGTTGATGTATCGAACGGCCTCAGCTCAAACTGGTCCCAGTTCCCCGGCTCCGCAAAATAGGGCCCCATCGGCGAAATGTTGACAGTCCCATCAGCATTGGAGGTGGTGACGATCGATTCGATGATCATGTCGACTCCGACAGTCGAACCGAACGCGCGTAGGGCTTGGCCGACAGCGATTGCCAGTCGGGAAACTCATCGTCACGAAGACGTTCGATGTGCGCCGCATCAAGTGGACTGGGCAGGTCGATGATCCGCAAGAAATTGGCCAGCAACTGGAATCCGCATTCGGTCAAAATTGATTCCGGGTGAAACTGGACGCCGAACACTGGCAGCGAAACATGCTCGACCGCCATGATCAATCCGTCGTCCGTCCGCGCGGTAACTTTTAAACTGCCGGGAAGGGCACCGCCGTCGCCAACCAGCGAATGGTACCTGGCCGCGACGAATGGACTGTGGATCCGTTCGAACAGCGGACTGCCTTCATGAAATACCTGGCTGGATCGCCCATGCCGTGGTTCGTCAGCGCGTCCAATCGTTCCGCCGAGCGCCTGGATAATCGCCTGGTGTCCCAGGCATACTCCCAACAGCGGGATTCGCCGATGGAGTTTGGCAACCAGTTCCAGCGACACGCCGGCTTGATCTGGCGAACAGGGACCTGGTGAGAGCACAATCGCAGACGGATTCAAACCCGCGATTTCGGCGACGGTCAGTTGATCGTTTCGGACAACCTGCGTCTCCTGCCCCAGTCGCCGGAAATAACGGGCCAGGTTGTGGACGAAGGAATCGTAATTATCGATGACCAGGATCATGCCAGCGGTATCGCGAGGAATTCAGAGTCAGGAATCGCAACATCCTAACACAGAATCCTCCCGCTGATCACAGGTCAGTTGCCCATCGCTGCGTCGAGATCGAGGATGAAATCTCGGACCCCATTGATCGTCGACCGATCGGCCATCACGACTAACTGGCCGCCGAGAATCTGCGCGTCATTCAAACCGTTGCTGGTATTCCAGCCATCCGGATTTACCGATCGGAAAACCACATCCAACAACATGGATTCTGCGGTTTGAACGTCGCCGTGGACAACCGTCACGGGCCCCTTCAGCACAATCTGGTGGCCTGGATCGCTGGTCGATTCGAGCTGCGAAAGCGGATTTGAAGGAGCTTGATTACTGGCTGGTGAAGCTAAGATCCCGCCACTCTGGATCGAAAATACGCCGCCACCCAATCCACCGCCACCACCAAGACCACCGCGGTTGTATCCGGAACCAACGAAGATCTGGGTCTGGCCTCGATTGGCAGCTTGCAGACGACTGGCCTCTCGCTTCGAAATCTTTTTCAACAATGAATCTACGTCAATGATGGCACGTTCGGCAAACTCGGGATTTTGAGCGGCGTCTTTTGAGATGAAAATGATCACGCCTTCACGGACCGTGAACGTGCAGTCGTATTTGTCCAGCATCAAGTCCAATGCCGACTGCAAACGCATGCCTTGACCGCGGAAAGACACTGACGAATCTTCCTCGAGGCCGCCGTCCTCGGATGTCGATGAATGCACGATGATTGGCACACCAAATTTCTGCTGCAAATCATGCCGCACATCGATCAGCAGTTCGTCCTCGTACGTGAAATCGGGGCCAGCCTCTTGTTCAAGCTTTTCATAGACGGCTCGATTCTTCATCGTCGCAGCGGACGGTTGAGTTGTGTCATCGGTCTGCGGCTGTGACTCGGAATCCTGCTGACCCAGTGCCATTCGCGGCGGCGCGATCCGCGCTCGCTCGGGCCAAATGGCATAGCCGACGATCAAGATTGCGAAACTGCCAATGATTGCCATGGTTGTAAATCGCATCATCCACCTCTTTTTCTGAATTGCTAAAATAGGTTGAAACTGTTTGGCAAACGAGGCAGCTTGCCCGAACTCTTCGAGCGCCTTTTTTTCTGCGGCAGCACGGGATAAACCATCAGCCTGAAGGTCTTCGATGCGGGCTTCGAGGTGATCCAGCAATTCATCCGTCAGCGACTTTCGCCGCAGCGGATTGAGCCGCAGATGCGACTGAAACGATTGCAAGAACTCCTCGATCCGACTCATCGGACACCCTGGCTAACTGGTGGAAGAAGTGGAATTGCCGGCTAATCCGGAAATCAATGAAGTCACACAATCGGCATACCGTTGCCACTGACTGGCTTGCTTTTGCATGCGCTTGCGGCCCGCAGCGGTGATCACATACCACTTGCGTCGGCGACCATTGGAAGTTTCCCACCGACTGCGAATCAGCCGATCGGCCTCCAACCGGTGCAAAATTGGATATAGCGTCCCGGCCGACAGCTTGACGGCCCCGTCGGTTGCCAGATTCAATCGTTTTTGAATCAGGTAACCGTATTGAGACTCGCTGGCCAGAATCGACAACACCATCAAGTCGAGACTACCACGCAACAGGTCACGAGAAAAATCATCCGACATCGGAAAATCCCTGACAAACAAGACCCTCAATCATCTCCAACGCCCCCTTTCGGAACGTCCACCGGCAATATATCGCCGACCTATATATAGGCGATCGACCTATTGGCTGTCAAGAAGTTTTTGTGACTAGTGCAGCGTCTAACTTAAAAATTGGGGTTGGCGAGTCAATCTTGCTCGA
>CAZJEK010000012.1:0-39607 GCA_964545005.1 uncultured Pirellulaceae bacterium | reverse complement strand
CTGGTGTTGGATCCCTGAGACTACGAATCGGGCAAATGACAAAACTTCCTCGGAGCGAAAGGCGACATTGGACAACGTCAAATTGCGGTAGTAAGTAAACCCACCTAACACCCGTCTGTTGTGGATATTTCCTGATCTGGCAGCTAAGCTGATCTGCAGGATTACTTTCCCACCGTTTCGACTCCTGCCTTTCGCACGGATCCAGCATGGCCCGCTATCGTCAATTCGTAACCGCACAAATCTTCCTTCTGCTCTTATTCCTGTCGCTGGTGTTGTCAGCCACGGCCACTCATAGCCATGGTCAAGACAACTCGCTGACCGACCAGCTGTTGGCCGAACCGCTCGATGACCTGATCCAGGATGCCCGCGCGACTGGCAACCCGGCCCGAGGCGCGTTTTCGTTTTACCAGCCTGAATTAAATTGCGCTCGGTGCCATGAAGCCAATCAATCGGGGCGGCGGCTGGGCCCCAATCTGGCTGAGAAACGGCCGGTTGATTGGCACCACTTGGCCCAATCATTGCTCCAACCTTCGGCTCAGATCAAGGAGGGTTTCGAGACGATGCAAGTGTTGACCCTCGATGGCCGCACGTTGTCAGGGATCCTGGTGGAAGAAACGGACAACCTTTTGGTACTCGACCAGATTGAACAAACCGACCAACCGCTTCGGCTGAACAAGGACGATCTCGACGTTTGGAAAAAGACAACCGTGTCAACGATGCCCGAGGGGTTGGTCAATCAGTTGCCCGATCGCGCCGCGTTCCTGGATCTCGTCAGTTACCTGGCTGCGATTGCCGAAGGTGGGTCGTCCGTCGTCGATGAGCTGCGGCCCCCCAGTGTTGCCTTGGCACCTTTGCCAGCCTACGAATCACGCGTCGACCATGCCGGCTTGATTCGTAGCTTGAATCAGGAAACGTTGGCGATGGGCGCCGAGATTTTCAAACTGCGTTGCGCCAGTTGCCATGGGACACTGGAACAGGAAGGCTCGATGCCGACCTCACTGCGGTTTGCGGAAGGTGCCTTCAAACGTGGCTCCGACCCTTATGCGATGTACCAGACGCTGACCCATGGATTCGGGATGATGGTACCCCAACGCTGGATGGTTCCGCGACAAAAGTATGCGGTGATCCAGTACATCCGACAGCACTTTTTGAAAGGCCACAATCCCGAGCAGCTGTTTCAAGTAACACCGGATTACCTGGCGTCATTGCCAGCTGGTGATACCGTCGGTCCCGAACCTGTGCTGGTCAAGCCCTGGACGGCGATGGACTATGGTCCCAGCTTGAATAACACGATCGAAATCTCCCAGGACGGCAGCAATATTGCTCAGAAAGGGATCGTGATTCGACTCGACAGCGGTCCGGGCGGCGTCGAGTCTGGCAAGCATTGGATGATGTATGAGCACGATACGCTCCGCGTTGCCGGGGCCTGGAGTGGTTCGTTTGTGGACTACGAAGGGATTCACTTCAATGGCGCTCACAACCGCCATCCGCGCGTTACCGGAAATATTCAGTTTGCCAATCCAACCGGTCCTGGATTTGCCAAGCCCAATGCCGCTCAGTCGCTAACACAACGGTTTGAAGACCAACGAATCGTCGGTCGCGACGGCAAACACTACGGTCCGCTCCCACGTCAATGGGCCCGGTTCGAGGGGCTGTACCGATTCGGCCCCAAGACGGTCTTGCAATACCGGGTCGGACAGACGCGGATTCTGGAATCGCCAGGCCTGACCTTTGATGGCACGCAAGCGATTTACACTCGCAACCTGTCCTTGCCCGAACGCAAGGAAGAATTGGTCATCCAGATCGCCAACCAGGCTGATATCGCCGTCGATAGCCAGGGGACATCGTCGAATGCCCTGTTGCTATTGCCCGCTGAAAGCAAATCGGCGGCAGCCCCAGCCGAATCAAACGCGATCGCCTTTAACGGCCAACGGTACTATCAGACCGAGGCCCAGCCGTTTGACTGGTTCGGTCGACCGTTTTCCATCGTCGCCAAAATCAAAACCCGAAGTGACGGGACGATCATGGCGTTGACTCAGGACCGGGCCAAGTGGGTTTCGCAAGGGCAATCCTTGTTCATTCGCGGCGGCAAGCCGACGTTTGATATCGGTTGGGTGGGAGCTGTCGCGGCGAATCGAAAGATTGATGACGGGCAGTGGCACGAAGTCGCGATGACTTCGGCGGAAGGCCAAATCCGTTTCTGGATCGATGGTAAATCAGCTGGCGGCGGAAAACTGCAACCCGAGTCGAAGCTGGAAAATGCCGTCGTCCGAATTGGAAAAACGAACGAAAACTTTCCAGGTTCCAGTCCATTGAAAGGCGAACTGCAACGACTGCGGTTTTACCAGCGGGTACTGGATCCAGCTGAACTAGCCGATTCCAGTGGCCAGCCAGATGCCAATCAATTGGTCGCTGACTGGAACCAGGTCGCTGGCGGTAAACTACAAAACCGGCAGGCCCCGGCTCAATCGCCAGTTGCGATTGCCAGTCATGAAGCGATTGACGATAAACCTAGCGGTCTGCTGGTGACCGTTTCCACCACTCGAGATCAGGATCGCCCCGAATTGCTATTCGATGGTAGCAATGTGCGGCTGCGCGTTCCGCCGGGCCCCCAAACCGATCTGGTTATCGCCCATGCCAAAGTTGCCAATCGCGAGATGGGTTCACGGCTGCAGGCGACGGCCAGCCGGCTGGAACCACGCAATTTGGAGCCGATGACGCATGGCGGCGTCGCAAATTATCCGGAAACGCTGACCACCGAAGTCGTTAAAGATAATAAGGCAGGCCAGCCGTTCGCCGTTGATGTTTTTAGTCGTCCTACCGAAAACCCCTGGGGTTGCCGGATGCGACTGACGGGAGTCGATTTCCTGCCGGAGTCCGATGCCGCGATGGTCACCGCCTGGGACGGGTCCGTTTGGAAAGTAACCGGACTCTCGCAGGACCAGACCCATTGGCGGCGGTTCGCCTACGGGTTGTTTCAACCGTTGGGCATCAAAATCGTGGCTGGAGAAATCTATGTGATTTGCCGCGACCAGTTGGTCCGACTGCACGACTTGAACCAGGATGGCGAAGCTGACTGGTACGAAAATTTCAACAGCGATCATCAGGTGACCGAACACTTTCACGAATTCGCGGCAGGTCTGCAGGTCGATGATCAGGGTCGGTTTTACTACGCCAAATGTGCACGGCATGCGAAACCGGCACTGGTACCGCAACACGGAACGCTGGTGCGGATCGCGGCCGACGGATCCAGCAGTGAGATTCTGGCCAATGGATTCCGGGCTCCCAACGGTGTCTGTTTGAATTCGGATGGGACGTTCTACATGACCGATCAAGAAGGTCACTGGACACCCAAAAATCGGATCAACCTGGTCAAGCAGGGCGGCTTCTACGGCAACATGATGGGCTACCACGACGATGTCAGCACCGACGACGACGCGATGGAACAGCCATTGTGTTGGATTACCAATGCCTTTGATCGATCGCCTTCGGAGCTCACTTGGGTCAACAGCAGTCAATGGGGCCCGCTTCAGGGATCGTTGTTGAACCTGTCCTATGGCTACGGGCAGGTGTATGTCGTTTTGCGGCAGCAGATCGGTGATACGATTCAGGGTGGCATGATTCGCCTCCCCATCGAACGATTCCCGACCGGCGTGATGCGGGGACGATTCCATCCAACCGACGGCCAGTTTTACTGCTGCGGGATGTACGCCTGGGCGGGAAATCAGCAGCAACCCGGTGGGTTTTATCGCCTCCGGTATACCGGGCAGCCATTGAACACCGTGTTGGACCTGCAGGCAGAAGGAAACCAGTTGCAGTTGACGTTTTCTGACGCGTTGGATCCAGACAGCGCTGCTCAGTTGCAGAATTATGAGATTCGATGCTGGGATCTGAAACGTTCGGCGAACTACGGATCGCAACACTTGAATGAGCGAACGTTGGAAATTGAGTCAGCCGATGTTTCCGGCGATGGCCAGCAGGTGACGTTAACCGTTGACGAGCTATCACCCACCCGCGGGATGGAAATACGGTTTGAGCTGAAAAGCAAAAATGGATCGGTTGTGGAAGGGAAAATCCACAACACGATCCATCGATTGAAGTAGTCGTTGATCGGCTTTCACCCCGCGAACGTTTTGTAGCATGGCCGATTCGGCCGTGATCACAGAAGAAAACTTGGCGTTGGGCGAAACCTTGTGGACTCGGGCCAATGGCCCAAGCTACCTCTACGCGAAAGTTACGTAGCGTCGAATCCGTTGGAGGTCTACTTCCGGTTGCCACCGCCTTTGGCCTTCTTCAGTTTTTCGACAGCACTGCGAAGCTCTTCGATTTCGCGTCGCATCTGCTGCAGTTCGGATTCTTTAGCCTCCAGCCGTTCGCTTTTGTCCAGCAGTTTCCGGTACAGCGTTTCCACGGCATCGGATTTTTCTTCGTCCTGCTGTTTGCGGACTTTCATTTCGCGGGATTTGTTCAACTCCAACTCTCGGGCCAATTTCAATTCGATATTTCGCTGATTGGCCGCTCGAGCGCGCTCTTCCATCGCTCGCTCAGCAGCTTCGGCGGCGCTTCGCTGGGCTTGCTCCCGAGCTTCGATCATTTTGTGAAGCGCGGCTTTCTGCAAATCTTTCGAATCGCCCTCCTGCTGCAGCATCAGTTTCACCGAAGCCAGTTTGGATTCAATCGCTTTCAATTCTGATACGGTTGATTCCAGGGCGTCTTCGACGTCGTCGGTCGCTTTACCGTGGTCGCGAAGCAGTTCCAGCTGCACTTTCAATTCACGAGCTTCACCTGCTTTGGATTGCAAGGCGTTGTGAAGATCTTTCATGGCCGCTTCGGATTCAGCCTGCTTGATCTTCCATTTGTAATGGGCTTGATCCTGATGTTGCTTCATCCACTCGGCCGCCATTTTCTGGGCTCGAGCATGTTCTTCTTTCGCCTGCTGTTTTTGCAGCACCTTTTTCAATTCGACAATCTGCGCTTGTTCGGCTTCGTCCAGATGGTCGCGTTGCGCGGCCAGGGCTTTTTCAAGCTGTTGCAACGAAAGTTTCATCATCCGTTGCGACTCTCGGTTGGCACCTTTCAGTTTTTCATTGAACCGGGGGTCCTTCAGCGACCGTTCCAATTCAACCATCGATTTCTCCAATGAACCGGCGATCAACTCGTTCAATTCACCGAGGCTTTCGAGTGGAATATCTTCTTTGCTTAATTCGGACAGGCCTTCGGTAAGCGAATCGAGGGGCATTTTGCTGAGCATTTTCAGGTTCTTCTGCAGCATTTCCTGGACGGCATCTTCATCGACACCAGATTCCAGTTTTTCGGCCCACTCTTCCCAGCGCTCGGCATAGTCATCGGCCCAGTTTTCCCACTCGTCCTCCATTTCAGAAGCCCAACGATCCATTCGTTTTTCCAGCTTCTCGGCCCAACGTTCCCACGATTCGGAATGCTGTTCTGCCCAGGCTTCGAGCTTCTCTTCCAGCTCATCAAATTCGAATTCGAACTCCAACTCGTCTTCTTCGTCACCGTCTTCCTGTTCCAGTTCCAGGCGAATCTGGATTTCGTTTTCTTGCTCGGCTTCCTGCTTCTGACGAACAATTCGCAAGTCGCGTTCCAGTCGAGCGTGTTCGCGACGAGCCTCGAGCCGACTGTCTGTCGGTTCCTGTTTGGCCTCGGCAACATGTTCCACATCTTGGTCGTGAACTTCGACTTCGGTTTCGTGAACTTTGTGCGGTTTCTCTTTTTTCTGGGATTGTTCCTGGGCATCGGCAGCGAGGTTATTTGTAACCAGGTAGCCGATCAGGATTCCCAGCAGCATCAGGCTGCGTTTCATCGTTAACTCCATAAAAGTGGCGTAATCTGAAAGTTGAGCGGCAGGCGATTCTGGCTAAAAGTCGAATTCCTGCATCGCAATACGTTGTTCGTTGACGCGATCGATCAAATGGCGAACTTGGGCGGACAATTCTGCTTCCTGTTCCGTTCGTTCCAATTCTTCAAGCTGCTGGTGCAACATCTGCAGGTCCATTCTCATGGCCCGCAATTCGGTATCGTGGTTCTGCTGTCGCTGAAGTGTGACCTGATGGAGTTTTTGCATTGGTTGCATGATCTGCTCGGCCGTTACCTGCCCAGCGTTCAAGGCCGTGTTCCCTGGCCAGACGACGACCAGCAGACAGATTGCCAGCGCCGTCGCGATGGCTGCGGGAATGACGGGACTGCCAAACCAGCGGCGACGGGGCTTGGTTCGAACTGCATTCGCTGGAGGTCGTGACAACAGTTCCAGGTTGCGGTTGAGCGATTCAAAATCTCGCACTTGTTGTCGGCAGCTGGCACAAACCAACAGGTGTTGCCCCAAACGGGATTTTTCTGGCCCCTCAAGTTCACCGTCTAACATCGCGCTGATGGCGATCTCATACGATTCGCAATTGTCGGGGGATTCGGGAAGTGTGTTTGGTTCAAGGTTCATACTATTCGGACTCCAACAGTCCTCGTTGTTCCAATTCGGCCGCAAGTTTTTTTCGGGCTCGATAGATCCAGCCGCGGACTTGGCCAGGGGTTGCATCCAGAACTTCAGCAATCTCGGAATAACTGAGCTTGCCATTGACTTTCAGTTTGAGTGCATCGTTCCATTGAGCAGGCATCGTTTGGCAGACTTCCGTAACTGCCTGTTCGATCCCTTCCAGTTGCCGTTGCTGGCGCGCCGGCGACGGTTTAGGCTGCGCGGCAATTGAATCAAGTGATCGGGATTCGGTTTGCCTTCGCTGCCTGTTCCGCTGCCGATCAATTGCCAGATTTCGGATCGTTCGAAACAGGTAAGCTTTGCGGTGTCGCAAGTCGACTTCGCGCTGCTCATCCTGTTCGGTTCGTGTCATCCGGAAACAGGCCTCCTGAACCAGTTCCTCAGCATCGCACCACCGTCGGGTAATCGACATCGCGAATCGCTTGGCCTGAGGCGCAACGGTACGAAAGAAACGGTCGAGCGTTTCCTGTTGCGATTCAAAACCGGTGGCGACAGCGCCATTGCAATGGGTTTCCGGATCAGCAGCATCGCTGAGTGCGGAATCGAGCAATGACGGGTCAGCCGATTTGCCCGGCGACGACATGGAGCGTTATCCGTGGAGTGGATCAGGTTGCCGAGCCAATCGTCCATTAATTGGCCCTCGTATAGATAAACGGAACCGCCGCCAAGTGTCACACGAATTTCCAGAAAAAAGCTGTCCGAACCAGTTTTCGTGGTTTTTTTCGGCTGAAAGCAAGGAAATTTGATTCGTTCGGTTGGGAACGTCGTCTGGCCGGTTCAGTCTTTGCGTCTCAGCGCTGACCGCTGGTGGCCGAACAGGCCTTCCAGTTCGGCCAGTCTGGCCGTATCGTCGATCAACGATTCGGGCGCTGCTTCCAGCTTCAACCAGGTTCTGACCCGGACAAACGTGAATACATTCAAACCGGCGCTGAACCGAGCCGTTCCCGCTGTTGGCAACGTGTGGTTTGGGCCGACACCATAATCACCAAACACTTCAGCCGATTGGTGCCCGATAAACAGACAGCCCGCATTGGTGATTTGGCTGGCCACTTCATCGGCATTCTGGCAATGCAGTTCGAGATGCTCCGGCGCCAGTTCGTTGCAGACCTCGATCGCCTGGGCAATTGATTCGGCCAAAATGATGCCACCGTTGGCCAGTGCCGCTCCAGCGGTTTCGGCAGTTGGCAACACGTTCAACTGTCGGACTAACGCAGCCATCACTTGATCGGCAAACGGACGCGACGTCGTAATCATGAACGGCCGTGCGTCGGCATCGTGTTCAGCCTGAGCCAGCAGATCGGCTGCGACCGTCGAAGGATTGGCAGATTCATCGGCGACCACGACCAGCTCAGATGGGCCGGCCAGCATGTCGATACCACAATCGCCCGAGACAACTTTTTTCGCTGCCGTAACCCAGCGATTTCCCGGCCCGCAAATCAAGTCGCAGCGTTCAAAGTCGTCAAAGCCATAGGCCATGGCGGCTACCGCGTGAGCTCCGCCGACGGCCAGGATTCGCGTCGCGCCAGCAACCGCTGCGGTCGCCAGCATCAAGTCCGATGGATTCGGCGTGGCCAGGATTACTTCTTCACAGCCTGCAGCGATCGCCGGCACGACCGTCATCAGCACGGTCGAGGGCAACGCATAGCGGCCCGCCGGCGCGTAACAGCCGACCCGCTTAATCGGCACAATGTCGTGCCCGGCTTTGCCTCCCGGAACGTCAATGGTCAACTCCTGCAGGCTTTCCAATTGAGCGTCGGCGAAATTTTCAATCCGATGCGCGACACGGCGCAGAAGTTCAACATCCGAATGATTGATCCGCTGAGCGGCGGCTTCCATGTCGTCACGGCCAATTAACAACGGCTGATCTGCAGTCCGTTCGTGGAACATCTCTGCGAATTTACGAATCGACGGTTCGCCTTGCTCCCGAACTTCGGTCACGATCGCTTCGGTTTCGCCCAGCGTCGATAGATCGATGGCGGATTGATTATCATCGGGCTCAAAATCATTGGCTTCGATAATCTTGAATGGGATCTCGGTCATGTTGGCGTTTCCGAATCGAGTTTGTTGGGGCGGCGAACAACGCGGTTCATGCGACGAGCCAATTCGGCGTACACCGCGTCCAACGTCACACCGCGTTTGAGCATCGCAACCAGCGAAAAATACAGCACGTCTGCGGCCTCCCAGGCAACTTCTTCCGGAGCTGACTGGTCGCTGGCTTGAGCCAATTCTTCCGCTTCCTCAAGTAACTTGGTCTTCAGCAACTCTGCATCGCGAGCCAGTTTGCGGGTAAACGATTTTTCATCGGTTTCACTAATCCGCTCGCGGAGCCTTTCGACGACCGAGTTTATGCTACGCTGCGAACCAAAACAGGTATAGGTATTGCGATGACAAAATCCTGGTGGCGACTGAGTCACGCGAAACTGCAAACAATCTCGATCGCAATCCATTCGCACCCCCAGCAGTCGCTGGGTGGCACCGCTGGATTCCCCCTTGACCCACAGCTCATCGCGACTGCGAGAGTGGTAAGCTCCGACTCGATTTTCCAGTGCATAGGTCAGGCTGTCAGCATTGGAAAAAGCCAACCCCAACGCGACGCCCAGCGGATCGACAATCACCGTCGCCCATAATCCATCCGGTCGATCGGTCACCAACACGGATTGAAAAAACTGCACCATCAAGTCGACATTCTCGCCAAGCAAACTGGACGGTACGAGAACATCGATCCGGGCCATTTCCAGTTCGGCGATTTTTTCAGGTGTTGGATCTGGCAAGACGACCACGTGGTTGGCGGGTATGGCCTGGTCACTGCCGTCATCCTCGAACAGATGCCGCAGTCGATCTGCAGGGATGGTTTCCAGCTGGTCGACCCGATCGACGTCACAGATCAGGCTGGTAGCTCCCGCATTGAGCAAATCCAATCCTGCTGATTCCCAGGAGTCTGTTCCAGCGTTGAGTTCCAGGTGCAGATCAACGCCGCCCGCGGTTTGCTGGAGGACGGCAACCATCGCATCGACTTGATCAAGCTGCAGGTTTCGCAACGCACATTGGCCAAACAAGCCCCAGCGTTCGATCTCAGCGATCAATCGCTGCTGGCTGGGTTGGTCTGTCTTCAGCGGATATTGTGTTAGATCGATTTCGGGAATGATCATGTAAACGTAAATCTGGGGTAATTAAAGGGGTTTGCGCTTGCCGGGGTTCCGGTTTGCGACGGGGAAAACTGCTTTGGCCTGACAATACGTTCTAAGCCCGGCTAGACCGTTTGCGGTTCGTTGCCAGGTAAGTCAAACTCGATCATTCCTTGGCAGTGGCGTGTGGTTTGATCGACTGGGCCAGCTGTTTGACCTGCTCCAGGCTCATCGGTCGCCGATCCATGTTGATGGTCAGCGAGAACCCGTAGAAGTTGCCGTTCTCGGGAAACAGCGCGTAATAGTGGTGGTAGGTTTCTGGACCGACGGTCGCCGTTGGATCGGACTCGTCGGTTTTCCGGTCGGCGAGATAGACTCGCTGGCGAACTTTTGTTTCGTGACCGCTGATGTCCCACGTGTACGTCTGGCTTTCTTCAGAAATCCGCCGGTTGGGACTGGGCACCTTATGAGACTCCAGATTCTTCAGCACAAAACCTTCTTGCATCGCCATCGCGTGGGTGTGATACAGCAACCGGATAAAGATCGTACGGTCCTCCACTTCTTCATTATCTGCGAAGTCGAACATGTTTTGTGAATTGAGAACATGAACACTGCGGACGCCAACCAGGTCCTCGGGCAAGTCAACTGACATCACCTCGTCCAGGCGTTGTTGCACGGCCACCGGGTCAGTGATCCTTTCCGATGTCCAGATTGCCAGTGCACCCATCGCCACGGCGGCCACCAAAGGGACGCCGATCAGCACACCAAAAATACCGCCCATCATCGTGCCCGCCACCGCGGCAACTCGATCCGACGTTTTGGCACGGACAAATCGCATTCGCAGCAATCCGCGAATCCCATAATAGACCGCAGGGATCCCGGTCAGAAACAGCAACAACATCGAGGCCAATCCCAACCAGAAACTCCGCCAGGCGAGTCGGTGGGTGCCGACTTTGTCGTCGGTTCCGAAGCGGGACAGATTGCCACAACGACCGCACCGCAACCGTTGTCCGGGTGACATTCCCCGGGTAATCATCACCGCCTGGCATCGCTCGCAAACCAGTGTCGCTGGCAACAATTGCGAAGATGACGCAGCATTTTCAGGCGGGTCTTTTACCGTCGTCATATTATTTCCTGATCAACCGGGTTCCACAGATCCAGTCCTGCAGGCCACGGGACGGACGAGCGATTGAATAAATGCCACCGAAGACGGTGATTGCCGCCAACGGCAGCCACAGCAAAAGCGAAACCAATACACTGAGGTTCATTTGCTCTTCCACCCCCAGGTGAGCCATCCGGATGACTTCCGCCATCATGACAGCGAATGACGTCAAGCCGATCAAGATCGGCAACCAGGCCACCCAATTGCGGACCGCGCACCGAAGTGCCGATGCGGGAGCCAGTGACTGATCGCGACGTACCAGGACTCCGGAAAACCGAAACACGGGGCCTCCTCGAGTCAATCCGCCCAACAGCAAAACCAGGGCCGAACCGAGTCCAAAGGTCAGCAGACTGCAAACGATTACGCTGGGCAACAGTAGCGGCAACAACATGGCCATCGATCCCAACAATGTCATCAAGATGGACATCTCCAGCCCCATCGTCACGGCCAGGATTCCAGCGCGGTCGTCCCACCGCCAGGCCGCAGGTAGTTCTGCCAATTCGGCCAATCGCTGTTCAATTTTCTCCAACGGTTGCTGCTGTTCACCCAACCATTCCAATTCTTCTCGAAACGTCAATACATGGGCTGGAACTACCTGGAAATCGATAAACACATCCAGCAATCCCTTGATCAACTCAATGGGATTCAGGGCCGCAAAATCCTGGTCCGCATTGACTTCCTGAATGGGCTTCTTGCGCGATTGATCGTTGGCAACTCGGACGGTCGCCAACCGCAGAACCGGTTGCTCCAATAATTTGGCATGCCCCCGCTCATCGGCCCAAACCTGAGCCAAACTTAACTGCTCGGGTAACGACTGGTCCGATTCGGCTTGCCGCAATTCTCCCACCAGCTCATGCAGCAACAACCGGAACGAACGCCAATCCAGTCCCGGTCTCATCCGGATATACTCGACGACCGGCAAGCCTTTGACGGCTTCGACAACGACCGAGCCAGCATCGCCTTCTCGGTGTTCCTCCAGAATCCTGACGCGGGTCGGCCGCGAAATTGACTTCCGTTGGCTGGAAGTATCGATTGGCCGAGAGGCACCATCCATAATCCAGACGTCTCGATCGAGCGCTTCGTCTCGCCCCAGCATGACCTGGCAACCACTGTTACCGCAGCGACCAAGCGTCCCGATGACCTTGAAATCTCCAAACGACTTCGGCGTAATGTGATCGATCGTCGCGTCCGCAGCGGAGTCGTTCAGGAAACTCGTATTGGTCACTGGAACGGTAACCGGTACCTGTTGCCAGCGCTGCGACTCCAATTCCCCTGACAACCGTACGGTCCTGGTTCCAGACGCAAACTCGTGAATACCCCGATAGCCATTGGATTTCCGCGCGGTCACAAAACACAACGCCCCCACGACCCAACTGAACAGCTGCAGCAGAAACACGCCAACGACCATCCACAACACCGCGTCAACATCGCGGTCTTCCACCGTCGTGACTCCAGACAAAAACATTGGCAGCGAATGAGCCAGATGCATCAATCCGGGCATGATGGTAGCGCGAATCAGTGATCGTCCCCAGCCTGGTGGCCGATTCTGCATCGTCGTGACTCGCATTCGCAACAACCATTTGCCCGGCGTCGTTCCTGAAATCGCCTCGGCGATGGCAAAGTATCCGATCGTGGCCAAAACGGTAGTCATGGTCGTGATCAGGAATAATTGCTCAGTGAACATCATCAACTGACCGAGCATTCCGAACAGGTTTGACAGCAGGAAACTGAGCATGCCCAAAATGATTCCGTCAACAAAAAAGGCCGCCATCCGTCGACCTGGATCGGCGGTAGTGGCACCTCGGGTTGAAAACGGAAGCAATTGTTGACGCAGCTCGGCCAGATTCTCGGGACGACGTTGGGGGTCCTTTTCCAGCGTTTGATGAATCAGTCGGCACAGGCGATTGGGAATTGATTTGTCCAGCGAACTGATTCGCGGCGGTGTCTCCGAAGCAATGCTGGAAATCACCTGAGCCGCATTGCCGACAAACGGTGGCCGAGCGACCAGCAGGTAGAACAGGGTTCCGCCAATCGCATAAATATCAGCTCGCTCATCAACGTCGGACGTTCGCAACTGTTCGGGCGCCGCGTACTGGGGCGTGCCCATGAAGGCGCCAGTCTGAGTCAACGACGAATCGCTGAGAAATGACTTGGCCAGACCAAAGTCACCAATCTTCACTCGGCCAGACTGATCGATAAAACAGTTGGATGGTTTGAGGTCACGATGCACGATCCCGGCGTCGTGAGCGGCCTGCAAACCGTCAATCATATCCAGCACATAATCAACGGCCCGGCCAACGTCCAACGGCCCGTGCTGTTTGATCAAGTCATCCAGCGTACCACCGGTCATCAACTCCATCGTGATGTAGAATTGGCCATCGTGCTGGGAGGCACCGTAGACGAACGTCGATCGGGGATGGTTCAACGAAGCAGCAATCTGGCTTTCACGCTGGAATCGTTGCACGGTTTCGTCGGTCGTGCGAACCGAGCGAGACAGCAATTTAAGGGCAACTTCCTGGCCTGACTGTTGATGCACGGCACGATAAACCGTGCCCATGCCACCGGCACCGAGCGTATTTTGAATCTGATACGGGCCAATCTCAGCCCCAGCCGGCAGTTGATCGGGAACCTGATCGGCAGTGGTCTGGGACGCTGCTGGTGTCCGGGCCGTTGGCACCGGTTTGGTAAAAGCAGCGGTAACATCGGCCGCAGCTGGTTGATCGGTTAACGATGGCGAGGCCTCAACCCCCTGTGGTGGTGGGGCCTGCTGACTCAAATCCAGCGACTTGACCGTTTCCTCCAGCGGAGCACCGCAATTGCTGCAAAACCGCGGCAAGGACTTGTCGATCGACAAGGTATGGTCACAGGCAGGGCACTGGAATTTCATGATGCCGGGGGCATTCTCGGTGGACGGATGAAAGCGGGAACGAACCGGATTACCAACGACGTCGGCCCTCTATTCATGGTAACATGACGCCGGATTCTATGAAGGTGAAGCCGATAAAATCCGCATATCCCTCCACCGAAAATCGGCGGGATTGAATTGGCCGGCCAGATCCATCATCAGCCACCCGCGTGAAAGCCGACGTTGGACTTATGTTTTCGTTCAACCGTTCTGTTGATTAGGTAAAAAGATGCCTGAACGTTCCAAATACCAGCAAAATGTCATTCGAAACTACTACGAAAACCGGGAATCGATCGCCTTGCAACGAGCCCAGGAAATCGTGACCGAACTCTACCTTTCCGAAGGCAAAAAACGGCAACGCAACTGGCAACTGCTAACCGGCCACTTGCAGAAACTGGAAGTCAAACAACCGGTGATCGATAAACTGATCGCTGATGACGATCCGCAAGCCGCCGCTCGGCTGGTCGAAAAACTGGGCAAAGCCGCAGGGTGAGCTGATGTTATCTGACGAACAGATCAAACAACTTCGCGGCAAGATCATGACCCTGGTGATCATTGCTGCGGCACTGGTCAACGGTGCTCTCGTGTTCGCGATCATCGTCGGTGCCGTAACCGATTGGACCGACGTCAATCGGCCCATGAAGATCTTCAATTTGATCGCCGCAGGAACAGCTCTGTTGATGTACGTCCTGGCGTTTCTGGTGCCTTCGCTGTACCCCAAAGCACCTGAGAAAATTCCGGCTGCCGCTGGCGGAGTCCCCACCAGCGATCCGGACGACGACAAACTTCGAGCCGCACTGGAAGTGCTATCACTGGTGACCAACGAAACCGTGATTCGATTCGCGCTGTTGGAGGGTGGCATCTTGCTAAACGTAATGGTTTGCATGCTCGAGCCACGGTGGCTTTCGGTCGGAGCCGCCGGTCTGGGATTCCTGTTGATGCTGATCTGTTTCCCGTTCCCGGGCCGCGTCGTCCGAACGATCGAAGACCGTCTGGACTTGAGGCGATAGGCACTTCGCGAAAAAAACAATTCTCCGCTGAGCACGAACTCGAATCACCCCTTGCCCAGCCGATCGTCTCAACAAATTTAAGGACAAAATTCACCACAGAGGCACAGAGAACACGGAGTTTTGTGAGCTGCAGCTCCGTGGACTCTGTGTCTCTGTGGTTTTTTTCGAATAACCTGCCACGAGCTACGGCTGGTAAAATACAAGTGTGAACGACGACGCCGATCAGCAACCGACCCGCCAACCCCTGGAACACGACTCGCGGTGGCAAACATTTTTGCGCCAGGCCACTGCGATCATCGCTGCTGAAAAGGGACTCACCCCCAACTGCCGTGCCAAGCTAAAAGCGCTCGCGGATCAAACCAAGCTTCCCGACGAACTGTTTCAACAAGCGCTGGACACGCTGCAGACCCAGCGTCCTCAAGTCGAAAATCTCACGCGGTACGAGGCGGCGTTCGCCAAATCTCTGGCTGCCGAACTCATTCAGCTTACCGACGATTTGCTGTCACCGGCGAGAGAACGCCGGGCTCTGGATATCGCCGCCCAGAAGTACCAACTCAATCCAGCCCGCGCCGAACAGATACTGGAACAGGAATGTGAAACGGCTGGTATCACGCGCATCGCTCCCGATGATGCTTGCCAATACGCCGAACAACTGATTGTACAACAAGTTGGAAAACAACCATTCATTGCCGACGAACTGCGACAGAAACTGAAACAGCTCGGCAACGACTGGGGGCTGGATCCACTTCAAGTCGACCAGCTGATCCTGGTCCAGGTCAACCAAAACCGACGCCAGCAGCTTAAATCCCAATCCAGCCGAGTTTGGCCGCTGGTAACACTTCTGATCCTGCTGATCAGTATCGGTCTCATCGTCTGGCTGGGGTGGGGGCCCGGTTTCACCGATCGCAACGCTGCGGAGTCAGTTTCCAACCCTGTCAATTCGGACCCAGAGGCGATATCTCCCCTGGATGCATACCCGGCGGCAACGAAACAACGGCTGGAGGCGATGATTGATCGTTTCCAGCTTGTTTCCAGTACGCCCGATGGGATGCCGCCGATCGAATACAGAACCCAGTTGTTGTCCGAACTGGCCGATACGCTGATCAAACAACCTGCGATTTCGGATGCGGATCAAGCGACGATTGCATCCGTCTATTGGCAGGAACCAGAACGGGACTTGGCAACCAGGTTATGGAATAGCATCGTCGATGTCACTGAATCAAACCCAAGGCCGACCGTGGCTCAGTGGAAAGCGGCCTACCGCGCCGCCCAACTGTTGCAAGCTATCGTTGCTGGCGCTCCGGCCCCTGGTAGTAATACATTGCCTGGACGCGCACTGGGCCGGACGCCTTCGTGGCTCGCGCAAGTCGATGCTCTCAACCGGGCTGATTGGCAATCCAACCTGGCTAATCGCCAGTGGAACGATTTAATTGGAGCATCGTTAAATCAGCCGGCCCTGGCAGCTTCGTTGCTGGAACCACTAACGGAGCTAACCGAACCTTGGCTGGTCGACGATCAACTTCAGATTTTTCGCAACGAGGTCTTGTTCAATATCTGCTCCCAACAGCCGGCCCTGGTCAACCGCTTGCGGGAAACCTGTCAAGCGAATTTGAAACGGGTTTCACAACCGACCCTCCTGCGGTGGATTGAATTGGCGTTACGTCGCCAGTCCGACGGGGCTGCTTCATCACTGGCCAGACTTCTGGCGGAACACATCCGCTCCAGTCAATTCGACTCCGATGATGAATTTCAAACGCTGAGACAGTACGTTCGGCAACAGCGCTATCAACAGTTTGAACCGTTGATGAAACGGCTGGAGTCGTTGGACGAGCAACAGCGGACACTCCGACCAATCAGCCTCGCAACCCTGAATGAGTCCCAGGTGGCTGAGTTGATCGGCCAATCGGCGCAAGTCATCAACTTGGAATTGTTCCTGCTCCAACAACTCAATTCCGATTTCCAGGACGATGAACGGTTGGCGGAATTTGACCAACTCCAACGGCGGAGCCAACTTTCACTACGCGAATCGACACCGTTGCCAATCGATCCGGCCAGGCGGGAAGTTGAATCGTCTCCTGGCGCAGCAACGGCTTCGGACAAACGCCGTAGGGATGGCGCGCTGGCCTCGATCCGCAATGCAGAGTTACCCGAACAACGAAAACTGATGGCGATCAGTCAGCTGCACCGCGTCGCCATGCGGTTCGAGGACATCGAATATTCCGAAGCAACACGATTGGCAGAATTTCTGTTGTCTGACCTGTCCATTGAAGCTCAACTGGAAGTC
Source organism: uncultured Pirellulaceae bacterium (assembly GCA_964545005.1). Taxonomy (GTDB): domain Bacteria; phylum Planctomycetota; class Planctomycetia; order Pirellulales; family Pirellulaceae; genus Mariniblastus. The sequence goes on along the minus strand of CAZJEK010000012.1, from coordinate 22,613 downwards.
CAAAAATTGGTCGGAGGGCTGTCGCATTGGCCCACGTTGAAACTGGCCGTCGCCGATCTACTGATCCAACAGGAAGGGGCACGCGATTGGGGAATGACGTTGGTTCGGCTGTTAGCTCACCGAGAAGTCACGATCCCGGAATCGCCCCGGGCCTGGAACGTCGAATTAAGCCACTGGCTATTGCAGTCGATCGATGCAGAACTTGCCGACAAGATCGCCCAGCGGCCGGACAGCGACAGCAGCCGCTGGATTCGGGCCATGATTGCGTTGGAACAATCCTGCACATGGCGTGTCCAACTGTTAACCGGCCGTGCCATCAACGACTCTTATCCTGTCGGAAACCCCGATCAGGTACTGGCAAGAATTCATCAGGCCAACCAGGCGCTACTGCAGCATTTTGCAACTGGTTCAGAATTCGCCTTGGTTCAACCGGAAAGCTTCGAGCCGGCCGCGGTCAACCATCTCGATCAGCTGACGCTAATGAATTTATGGGCACTGGAACAACTGCCCTCGGCGGCATCCAACCAGCCGAACACGTGGCCGAGTTTAAAGGAATGTCGCACCGTCGGTCAGCGGCTGCTGGTCAGTCAATTCCAATGGATCGAACGACTCAAACAGCGCCGCGACTTACGTACCGAACAACTTCTGGAGCCGTTTTAAGATGTTCAGCTGGCAACGTATCGCCGGAATACTATTACAGGCCGCGATCATTGGCGGGCTGGTGGCCGGATGGTTGCATCGTCGCGCAAACGGTGACACGATCTGGTTGTCCGATGGCAGCCAGCGGCATGGCCGAGTGCTAAGCCGAGACGGCAGACAGGTACGCTGGCTGCCCTGGGAAGACGGCAAGTTTGGCTCTCCAACCGAACTTGACCAGGAACAGGTTGAAGTCTTGGCGATCAACTTTGATTCCAATCGACTGGCAAATCTGAGCTCCCAATCTCCAGCAGACTATTTCGACTACGCTGAAGAATTGGCGCTGCAAACCGGCGACCCCACGGCGTTGCGACTAGCACGCCGGCTGTACTGGTTGGCTGTGAAACACACCCGGCACCAGGCAACGCATCGAGGCATGCTGGAGAGCAGTTTGCGTGCACTTGCTCATCTGGAACACGATCCCCAGCGACGGGCCGCGATTGAGCTCTACCTGGCCATGCAAACAGGACAGCCTCCACAACTCAACAAGAACCGGCGAATTGAGCTTGAGTCAACCACAACTCAACAGCAGCAAATCATGCTGGACCTGGTTCAAGCCATCCGGCGGCGACAATCCCAAGCTGCGATTCGAATCCTGTCCAACTCGGACCACGACGAAGCCATCGAAGCCTGGTCAGCGCGTTGCGGTCGCGACGATTTGGACCGGATGGTTCGTAAGCCGTTATCGATTGATGACTTGCGGTTGCTGGTTTCGCTGGAACTGGATCTGTTGAAACTGGAATCAGACTCAGCTACCAGCTCGCCACGCAGGAATTGGTTGGATCAAGCCCGCCGCGGCACTGCCGACGCACTCGTACCGCCGGATCTGGAATCATTGAGTGAATTTGATTTGAATCTTGACCCGTTTGAACCAGGTCGATTTGACTACTGAATTCCAAGCCACGATTTGATCAACGCTGCCATTACTGACCGCCACGTCGACGACGATCGGGGCGATCGGTACTCTTGTTTTCCAAATCGAGTTTCCAGACACCTCGTCCGTGAGTCCCAATCACCATGACTTTGTCGCGGGGATGAATCTTGATGTCATGGACGAACGTGATTGGCAATCGACTGCCCAGCACATTCCAGCTTTGGCCTCGGTCCGTCGAAACATAGACGCCCATGTCGGTGCCGACATAAATCGTATCTTCCTGTTCGGGGTGTTCCAGGATCACATTGGCCGGACCGCCAGGGATTCCATCGCTGATATCCTGCCAGGTCTGACCGTAGTCTTCCGAAACATAGACGTAAATCTGGAAATCGTTATCCCGTTTCCCATTCATTGTCAGATACACCCGCCCAGAATGATAGCGCGACGCGGTAACGCGGGAAACCCATTTGTCGGGCAAGCCGGTTTTGATTTCCGACCAATCGTCGCCGCTGTTTTTGGTCACATGCAAACGACCGTCATCAGTCCCGACATAAATCACACCAAACTCCAATGGCGATTCCGAGATGGAACTGATGGTGGCATACGAAATATTTCCTTGTCGCTGTTGGTCGTAAGCCGTCAAATCCGGACTGATACGTTCCCAGGTATCACCGCGGTTGAGGCTGCGATACAAATACTGCATCCCGTGATAAACGACGCGCGAGTTGTGCGGCGACAGTTGAAACGGAGCCAACCACTGGCCACGCAGCGGCGGCTCGCCTTCTGCTGGCTGCGGCTTGATGGACTGTGTCTGGCCAGTTTCCAAATCCGTGCGGTTGATGCTGCCATAAAACGATTCCGAATACAGCGTATTGGGATCTTCAGGATCAATCGCGTGATAACTCGCTTCGCCACCGGGAGCACGTTTCCAGTCATAGGGATTGCTACGTCCCGGTCGGTGATCGGATGGGCCAACCCAGCTGTTATTGTCCTGGATTGAACCGTACACGTTAAAGGGTTCTGCGTTATCCAGTTCGACGTTATAGAACTGCACAACGGGCAGGTTTTCAATATTCTTCCAGGATTGCCCACCGTCATAGGAAATGTTCACGCCACCATCGTTTCCGTTGATGATGTACTTGGAATTGCTGGGATCAATCCACATGGCATGGTGATCACCGTGCAGCCCGCGATCAAACAGCGGTTGATAGTCGACACCGCCATCGGTTGATTTCAGCAGCGGTACACCCATGATATAGCTGGTTTCAGGATCATTCGGATCCACTCGAATCTGGCTGAATACCCAACCATAAGTCGAAAACAGACGCTCCATGATCGGCGAAGACTTACTGACTTTGGCCCAGGTTTTTCCCGAGTCGTTGGACCGGTAAACTTCGGCTCCTTTGATCACATCTTTCTTCAATCGACCATAGGAATCACGTTCACCTTCTTTGGCTTTGCGTGCAATTTCATGGTTGTCAATCAGTGCGTACAACACGTTCGGTTGACTGGCAGCCAACGAGATACCGATTCGTCCGGTCAAATCCCGTTGAGGCAAACCTTCATGAGCCCGGGTCCAGCTTTCACCACCGTCGCGGGAAAAATAAATTCCACCGCCTGGCCCGGGAACAGGATCACTCCATGGCCTGCGAATCCGATGCCACATCGACGCGTAAACGTTGTCGGGGTTTTGGGGATCGATCAACACATCATTGGCACCGACCATGTCCGACTCATACAACACCTTGTTCCAGGTCTGTCCTCCGTCGGTGGTCTTGAACACGCCGCGTTCCAGGTTGGGCGTATATTCGTGCCCACCGGCGGCGACATAAACGGTGTTGGAATCCTGGGGATGAACGACGATGCGAGCGATGTGCTGGGTATCAGCTAACCCCATGTGCTGCCACGTTTTTCCAGCATCATCGGAACGATAGATACCGGTGCCGGCCATGCTACTGCGAAAGATGTTGGACTCGCCGCCGCCAATCCAGACCGTGCTGGAGTTGTTCGGGTCAACGGCCACCGCACCCCAGGCGGCCGAGGGAGCATCATCGAAGATCGGCGTCCAGCTGGTGCCCTCGTTTTCTGTTTTCCAGACACCTCCCGACGCCGAAGTGACGTAAAAGGTATACGGTTGGTCGAGTGGTTTAGCGATGTCCGTAATCCGACCGCTCATGTGAGTCGGGCCGATATGCTGCCAATGGTAATCTTTGGTCGGAGAGTCGGCTTGCATCTGCAAGTGCTGCTGGTGCCATTTCAGCCGAGCTTCAGCAGCAGGTTCCGGTTGCTTGACAGATTCATCAGCTTGCTGAGCAAAAATGACCGTCCCGGGACCCAATATCAACCAGGTCAAAACCAGCCCCATCAACCGGTCGCGTTGCTTTGACATCATGAATCTACCTCGGCCCGTTTTTCAGTTACGCGAATCGAGATCATCACGACCCGCAGCGATCAATTTATAGAGGCTTAATCATAAACGGAGCCCGGACCGTTTCAATCATTCCAGCGGAAAATGAACAACGCTATCGTGAAGGGAACCACACTCCAAAACAGCATGATTCCGATTTCCGGCCCCAGGCTGAGAATCGATCGGCCGTCCATCATCAATGCCCGCAACGAATCAATCACTGGTGTCAACGGCAACCAGCGAATCAGCGGCTGGATGACCTCAGGAAAATTTTCGTAGGAAAAGAAAATTCCGCTTAAAGTCCACATCGGCAACATCACCAGGTTCATCAATCCCGATACCGTCTCCAGCGTCCGGGCTCGAGCGGCAACCAACAGTCCGATGCCAGCGAACTCGATCGCACCGATCAAAATGATCAGTCCAATTGACAACCAATTGCCATGGATTCGAACCCCGAACACGAAATAGGAAAACACCAGCAGAATGATGATCTGTGGCCACATGAACACTAACCGGCTACCCATCATGGCCAACAGGAAATGCGAACGTTTCATCGGCGTGGCCATGAAGCGTTTCAGCAATTTGCGGATTCGCATATCCACGATCGCAAATCCGACTCCCCACAGACCGCCGCCCATCAGTCCCATGCCCAACAGACCGGGCACCAGAAAATCGACGTAGCGTCCCCCCGGCTCATCAAACACCACGTTGTCAGTCGCCACGGCATCCTGCCGGCCAGCAGCGGTTTGAATAGCGCGGTCGACTTGATCGCGAGCTGCCTGGGCACCGGGTCGATCGGGGTCAAATTGATATTTCAGTTGCTGTAGCTGATCGACTTGATCAACTGGACTTTCGACAATCACCAACACAGCCGCCTTGCCCGTGCGTAGTCGATTGGAAGACTCCTCCTGGCTGACCAGGCGGACCTTGAAATGCTCGGCCGCCTGCAAGTGCTCCAGCACGGCCTGCCCATTGCCGTTGTCCAGCACATCGACAACAGCGGCTTCAGGAGGTTTATTGCGGAAGGCAATTCCCAGCACCAGCACCATCAACACAGGAAAGAAATAAACCCAGAACATGGCTTCGGGTTGACGCGTGAATTCGCGTAACCGAGCCAGCGTAAGTGCCAGGATGGGGTGTTGCCGTTTCATGAAGCCGCTTCGTCCGTTTCGATCAGATTGCGTCCCGTCAGCTGAACAAAGACGTCTTCCAAACTGGCATGCCGAGTACTCAAACTGGTCAGCGCGATCCCCTGCTCTGCCATCCGCGTGATCAATTCCGGCAACACGACGTGCGGTTGACCAACTGTCAGATAAAAGTGATCGTCCCGTTGTTCAACCTGGTCAACAGTGGACAGCTGTTGCAACTGCGGCATGTCCACGGACTCCGGATTGTTGACCGAAAATTCGATCACATGTTCGGCACCAACCGATCGTATCAAACTGGCCGGTGTGCCTTCGGCGATGATTTTTCCCTGATCGAAAATGGCCACCCGATCACACAACTGCTCGGCTTCATCCATGTAGTGCGTCGTCAACAAGACTGTTTTGTTTTCCCGCTTAAACGATTTGATAATCTCCCACAGTTCCCGGCGGCTGGCCGGATCCAGTCCCGTGGTCGGTTCATCCAGAAACACCAGGTCCGGGCTCCCGACCAAAGCCGTGGCCACCGCCAATCGTTGCTTCTGACCTCCCGACAGCGTCTTGATCCAGGCATTTTCCTTGGCTTCGAGAGACACCTTGGCCATTGCCTGGCGAGGTTCGATCCCATCGAGATAAAAGCTGCGAAACAGGGACAGCGTCTCGCCCACACTTAGCCGATCACTTAACTGAGTCTCCTGCAACGAAACGCCAATCCGCTCTCGGATCGCGGCATCGTCCCGGCCCCAGATTCCGCCCAACACTTCCGCCGAACCGGATGTGGCTTCCAGCAGTCCTTCCAGGATCTCGATCGTGGTGGTTTTTCCAGCCCCGTTTGGACCCAACACACCGTAGCATTCGCCGACTTGAACTTCGAAATCAATCCCTCGAACGGCTTCCACTGGCGGTTTACCGGGATACGTTTTGACCAGGTTTTGGCAACGAATGGCGTGCATGAATCAAAGACAAAAACAGAACAGAGACGATTGGGCCGCAGTCGGGACAATATCCTAATCGTTGCCGAGGCAATCAACGACCCACCAGACCCGCCAGGTACTCTTTGCACATTTGCCCGGTGACCATCAAGTTTTGGGCCGAGGGAACAACGATGCCAGGCCCTGGCGCAAATGGCTCGGAAAGAAAATTGGCCGGAACCGGCTCCAGCTCCAGACCATTCGAGCGTGCCAACCGCAGCGCGCGAGGCAAATGCCAGGCCGAGGTTAACAACCCAATTCGACCTTGGATTTTTTGCTCGGCCAGCCAGGTTTTCAGATTGGCCATCTCTTCGGATGTATTGTTGCCTTTGATCTGCAGTAGCGCATCATCCGGAACGTCCAGACCGCGCAGGATCTCGGTCGCTTCCTCGCGGGGATGCAAATCATGTTGCGTGCGGTACTTCTGCGATCCGGTGCAGACGATCCGACGAGCCATCCCGGCGTGATACAACCGCCCCGCCAGCACAACCCGATCGCCGCTGTAACTGGTTTGACTGCGTCCCGATATGGAAGTCGTCGTGCCTCCGCCCAAAACCACGATCAAATCAAAAGGTTGCCCGCTAAATGGATCGGTATCAAAAAACTGCGACTCCAGTGATCGTGTCAGACCATCAGCAACAAATTGATTACCACCAATTGTCAAGATCAACCATCCAACCAACGCCATCAACGCGGGCCAACGTTGACCGAACAACAAACTGAAGTATGCCAGTAGCAACAACAAGATCCAGACCAGCCCCAGCGGATTCGCCAAGGCGGAAAGCAATTTTTCCACCATCGTTACGCCCGAGACATAGCCGACCCCGGCGATAAACAGGCCACCGACCAGCAACAGGGTCAACGTATGGGCCAGGATCCGTAAAACAGGACGCTCTCCACGCTGACCAGGACGTCGGTCCTGGGCGTAGTACTCGTCATATTCGTCTTCCCAATTGGTTTTGCGATTCCAGAATGCCATCGAAAAATCAGGAACGGTGTTTGAAAATTGAGTGTTGGAGTTCAGCTATCGGGTTGTCTGAAGCATCGACCTCAGATTCTACCTGACCTCTAACCCGGTGTGCATTGCGATCGCCGACGGAATGACTTCAAACTTGACGGGTTCCTGGTCGACGACCTCGCCATCGATCGTAAACCTCATCGCTGGAGTGGATGCCAGTCTCAAAGAACGAGCCTGCCGAAAAATTACCTGCTCGCTTTCGAGAAAGCTGCCCAGCAGGTTATTGGCAACGATTTCCAACATGTCACCTACCGAACCATCGCGAATCATGATCACATCCAGCAAACCGTCCGTCGGTGAAGCCAGAGGCGCGACTTCAATTCGGCCGGCATTAGTCCGTCCATTAGCCACTAGAACAGCCCAGGTATTTAAATCCGCAAACAACTCGTCATCGCATTGTGCGTTGACGCGAAACGATGTCATATCGGGAAGAATATCAACGGCTCCGCGCATGTAACTGAACGCCCCCCACCGCTGCTTGATCTCGTCGGTCATCGCTTCGCTCACCCGAACGCAGTTGCCACCGGCCGCCATGTTGGCGTAATACCGCTGAAAACCATCGCCCGACATCTTGACCACATCCACTCCGATTGGATCCCGTGCCAGCAATCCGATTGCCTCGGCTAGGGTGTCCGAGATCATCAACGTACCGGCAAAATCGTTGGCCGTTCCCAATGGAATGATTCCCAGGCTGGGCCGAAACGGTGGCTCCAGCGACATCAAGGCATTGACGGTTGCATTGACGGTACCATCACCGCCGGCAGCAATCACCGTTTCGCATTGACGCTCCATCGGCTGCAGCTGGGCGATCAACTGCTCGACGCAATCCAGTTCGATCCAAATGGCATCGCGTTGGTCAAGAAACGACCGGACCCGGTCCAACTCCTCGGCACGACCGGATCCGGTATGATAAACCACGACTAGCTTTGACACGGCTCGACTCCTGGCGGGCTGCTGACGATTTCGAGTTTCCAACGACGAACAACGATGTTGCAAAACCGAAGATCAGCAAGTTCCGTGCCGCGTCCCGCATGGTTGACTACCAGGCGACGACTATTTCAGCTTGGGAATGTCACGTCCCGGCGTCCATGGCGCCCCAGCATCGTCGAGTTTCTTGTTCAACGCCGGCAAGTCATCCTCCACCAGTGCATTCAATTCGCCAACGGTCTCTTCGAATTGTTCACGAGCGATTTCGTACTGCCGACGATGCGTTCCCGTGGGGCCTTCCAGCGATCCCAATGCACCAAACATCATGTTCCGAACACGGCTGGTAATTCCCGGCAATTCCGGCTCGTTGCGACGTGTCTTGGTTGGATCGCCGTTAAACGCTTCCTGAATATCCATCAACTTCAATTGGAGTTGACGCACCTCATTGGCCAGTTCCTGATCAAGTTTCACAGATTGGTCAACAACACGCTTGATCGCGTTCAGCTGTTCTTCCGCCTGGGCAGCAACCGAAGTAGCCCCATCGACCGATTGCCACAACGCGTTGGCTTGCTCCAGAAACTCCAATGTACTGGCTTGAACCGATTCGTCCATCGTGTCAGCCATCAGCGGTTCGATCTTGAACTCTGTCGGTCCAACCAGCTCGGTCGTCTCACCGTCGACGACCTGGGTGATGTCGACGGTGTAGGTTCCCGGTACCGCGATCGGACTGAAACGGCCATAGCCGTCGTGTCGCAAGTTCCACGTTGTCCGGTGCATGCCCTTGGACGTGCTACCATTGATCCGGTTAACCAACTGGCCGTCTTGATCGCGAATATTTAGATAGACGCTGGGGGCGACTTCACGATCTTCGGCTTTAAATTCTTCCCAGCTGGGATAACTGGTATCCTTCCCGGCCGCAGCCGCTTGCTTGTCCTTCGACTTACGTTCTGACTTTTTCGTTTTCAGTGAATCTTTCAGGTGATACGTGATCGTGGCTCCATAGTCAGGATTGGGAGCGGTATAGAAATTGGCTCCCTGGAATCCACGCGTTCCCACCGCCAACGGGGCTGAAACTTCGTAAATTCTGGCTGTCTGAATCGGGAACACCTGGTTGGTTTTCGACAACTCCTGATCGACATGACGCAATGGCGAGTAATCGTCCAGGATATAAAAGCCACGTCCAAACGAAGCCAGGACGAGGTCGTTTTCCTGGGTCTGGATTTCGATATCACGAATGGCAATCGTGGGTAGTCCGCCCAACTTCAGCCATTTGTTGCCACCATCAACGCTGGTGAAACAACCGAACTCAGTGCCGCAGAAAAGCAAGTCGGCATTTTCATGATCCTGCTTCAAGGCATACACGCTACCCCGCTCTGGCAGGTCATCGGACAGAATTGTCCAGTTCTGTCCACGGTCCGTTGATTTGACGATGTACGGTTTGAAGTCACCCCGCTTGTGGTTGTTCACTGCCACATAAACCGTATCCGGATCATGCAGGTCGGCTTCGATGTCATTGATGTAACCGTATTCCGGGATCGGCAACGAACCGAACTTGCTGATCGCTCGCCAGTTCTCGCCGCCATCTTCGGTAACCTGCACCATGCCATCGTCGGTGCCAACATAGATCAAACCTTCGACCAGTGGTGATTCTGAAACGCTGACAATCGTGCCGTATTGAGAGGTCGACATGTTTTTGGCAACGGCATCAACGCTCCAGACGCGTCCCATTACCTTCAATTTGTTTCGATCGATATTGCGAGACAAATCGGGGCTAATGGCCGTCCAGTTGTCACCACGATCGTCGCTGGCAAACAGGATCTGGGATCCGTAATAGATCCGCTTGGAATCGTGTGGGGAAATCAATAGCGCCGAATCCCAGTTCCAGCGCAAGGCTGGTCCTGCGGGTTCCGATCGAGGCTTGATATCCACGCGGGTTCCGGTTTTGCGGTTGAACCGAACCAAACCACCGTATTGAGACTGCGAATAAATCGTATCGGGATCTTCGGGATCGACGGCCGGATCAAAGCCGTCACCGAAGACGGTGATGAACCAGTCGCTGTTGCGAATTCCATGCGCATTGGTGGTCTGTGACGGTCCACCTTGAGTCGCATTGTCCTGGGTGCCACCGTAGACGTAGTAAAACGGCTGCTCTTGAGAAACCGCGACTTTGTAAAACTGAGTCAACGGCAGGTTGGCTTTGAAATCGTACGTTTGACCGCGGTCCCAGGTCTCGTAGACACCACCGTCACAACCAAGAATCAGATGCTCAGGATCGTTGGGATCGATCACCAATGCATGGTTATCAACGTGTTTGTCAGCCTCGCCCAGACGGGAAAACGTCCGACCACCATCTTCGGTGACCATGTTGTAGGTATCCAGCGAATAGACGCGATCAAACTTGTGAGGGCAGGCAACGATTTCCTGGTAGTATTGCGGGCTGCCGGAAACGTGGTCGCTCATCCGACGCCAGCTTTCACCCTTGTTGGAGCTGCGATAAAAACCGCTCTGCCCTTCGGCTGCTTCCACAATGGCGTACACGATTTCGGGATTGATTGGCGAGATCGCCATTCCAATTCGCCCTTTGTCTCCACCGGGCAAACCACGATTGATCTGCCGCCAGGTTTTACCACCGTCGGTTGATTTATGAATTCCCGATTCCGGTCCGCCATCAATCAACACCCAGGTATGGCGACGGCGTTGATAGGAGGTTGCATACAGCGTGTTCGGGTCTTGCGGATCCAGATGGACTTCATTGATTCCAGTATCTTCGCTGATGTTCAGTACTCGGTCCCACGACTTGCCGCCATCAATGGTCTTGTACAGTCCACGGTCGCCACCACTGCTCCACAGCGGACCTTGCGCTGCTACGTAAACGATGTCCGAGTTGCGCGGATGGACGACAATTTTCCCGATGTGCTCACTATCGCCCAAACCGACTTTCTTGAAACTCGCTCCGCCATCGACGGATTTGTACAACCCATCGCCGTACCCCACACTACGCTGTGAGTTGTTTTCGCCGGTACCGACCCAGATCGTGAATCGATCATTGGGATCGATCGCCAGACAACCGATGGAATAGCTTCCGTAACCGTCAAAAATGGGACGCCAGGTAACTCCGGCATTGGTCGTTTTCCAGACACCTCCGCTGCAAGCAGCAACGTACCAGGTACTGCGATCAACTGGATCGACAACGATGTCACCAATTCGTCCGGACATCAGTGCCGGACCGATCGAGCGAAACCGCAGCGCGGAAATCAATCCCGAGTTGATTTGAGGAGATTCGTCTTTCGGCTGATCGGAATCTTGAGCCGAACTGGGAAGGGAAGTCGAGCCGATCGTCAGGGCGACCAGCAGACACGGAACCAGATAACGTGCCAGCATGGGTGTCCTCTCATTCAAGGTGTAAAGCGTGGAGTGCGTCCACTAGTTTAACACCGGCGCTGCTGCAGCTGGGAGAAAGATCGAAAAACCATTCAATAGAAATCGCCTTCGCTGGCAATCCACCGCTGCTATGCTCAATTTAACGAGCGTCGAAAAAAGTCTAATGTTGGCTGCCACGCAAAACAAACACGCGTTTTCCCGACCAGCGGTAAGGAGTAAACTGAAAGTATGATCTCTCCAACGCCCCATCTTCGACGCTGCATTTGGTTGGCAGCCCTGTCGGTGATTGTTTTTACAATCGGCGGAATACTAAGCCCTGTCACTTTCGCCCAGGAAGAATCCGGCGGTTCGGACAACAACCAGAACCAGGCGAACCCACCCAACTGGCGTCAAGCTCGCATCGCACTGGAACACCAATTCGGCAAGGAACTGGTCAAGATCGCCGACTGGTGTCGGAAACAGGGACTCCCTCAACAGGTCGAACAGACGTACCAACTGAAAATTCAGCGCGATCCTCATCGCCAGTATATCTTCCTGCCCACCACCGAAGCCATGCCCACGCCACCGGATGGCCCCAAGGGCCAGTGGCTGGAAAAAATCAACCATGCGAAACGTGATCACGCTAATCGGATCCTCGAACTGGCCCGCTTGGCGGCCGATGCCGAAGCCGGGGCGACAGCGTATCAGTTACTGCACGAAGTGCTGTACTACGATCGGGATCACCAAGAAGTCCGTGACATGCTGGGGCATAAGTCCCGTGATGACCGCTGGGTGGTGACGTCCGACAAAATTCGCATCCGCCAGTCGACCGGCGACCAGGAATTGTTTGGCTGGCCAGCAGGCAGTTATTGGAGAGTTGAAACGCCACATTTCGAAATCGATTCTTTGGCCAGCAAAGAACGTACGCTGTACCTGGCCGAAAAACTGGAAGACTGGTACTCGGTCTGGCGGCAAGTGTTTTTCGAGTATTGGTCGACGCCAAGAGTGGTCGCCAGATGGATTTCGGGAAAGTCGAAAGCCCGCCCCAATGTTGGCAATCGATCTTTCAAGATCTATTTCTTTCCCGACAAAAACAGCTATCTGGCAACGCTGGCCAATCGAGTCCGCGGCATCGCAGTTTCAGCCGGATACTACAGCAGCACGGAACAGGCCTCCTTCTTTTACGACGGTGGTGAAAACGAAGAAGCCACCTGGCGACACGAATTAACTCACCAGCTGTTTCGTGAAGCGTCACGGGCAGATGCCACGTCGTTGAGAAACCAGTACTTCTGGATCGATGAAGGGATCGCCTGCTACTTCGAATCGATGTGCCAATTCAATGGCTACGTTACGTTGGGCGGATTTGACACCCAGCGTTTACAGTATTCGCGATTGCGGGTGTTTCTGGAACGTTATTATGTCGCCTTGAAGGATTTATCGGCGATCGGTCGAGACGGATTTCAGCAGCGAGCCGACATAAAATTGCTGTACAGCCAGGTTGCGGGCATCACGAACATGCTGATGAATGATCGATCTGGTGCCGACGAACAGGCAATGGTTGAATTCCTGAGACTGGTCTACAAGGGTCGATTAAAGCCCGATTCACTTCCGCAGATCATCGGGCGATCTTTTGAAGAGCTGGATCAACAGTACGCGCAGTTTTTGAAAGTCGACTCCCAAACAGTTGCGCATTTCCTGACTCAGCCGGAAACTCGAACCGAGCTTTCTGTTTCGCAGGCAGGCCTGGACTTCGACGCGTACCAGGCGATCGGTCACTGCATCAATTTGAATTGGCTGGATTTGTCAGGTAACCGCATCACCAAGGCCGGGATGGCCGAGCTGAAAGAATGTGATCGCCTCAGCCAGTTGTTCATGACGCAATGCCAAATCGACGCCGATGGATTGCAACCGCTGTCCGAGTTGGACAACTTGCAAGAGTTGGAAATCAGCGGGTCAGCGGTTCAGGATCACCACCTGGAATCATTGCAGGGCCTGAACCAGCTGCTTTCGATTCGCGTTGTCGGAACTCGAGTCAGCGACCAGGGATTGCTCGCCCTGGCAAAGATCCCATCGCTGAAAACGGTGGATGTGACCAATACGCTGGTGACGGCCCAAGGCGTTGCCACGTTCAATGCCAAGCGTCCTGAAGTGGTCATCACTTTTGGCAAATAGGCAAAGTTGGTAGCATGGCCGATTCGGCCGTGTCGCAACGGAATACAGAACGCTTGGCGAAAACCTCGCGGACTCGGGCCAATGGCCCAAGCTACTTCCAGTCACTCCAATGGATCATCGATCGGATCGATCCCCAGATCTTCGATTGGCTGATCAAATACGTTGCGGTCGCGGGCTGGTAACTGATCCGGATCGCCATCATAGGGTTCAACGTAGATTCGATTGCCTCGCACATCGGATACGATCACCGCGTCACCGGCCTCGATCGCAAACCCTTCGCTGACCGCATCATACTTCAGACCATCGATCACAATCTGTCCGCTAGGCAGCATCTTCGATCTGGCGACGCCCAACTGTCCTTTCAAGCCGGACGTTTTTTCATAGTGAGAACCTTTGGGCATCACGTCTTCGGTCGTGAGATCGTCCAGCAAAATCCGTCTTCCCAACGGTGTATAGGGCCAGACTTTGACCCAGCCGTACAGCAACATCGGGATCGCGATCACACCCAACGCCATGATCAGCGCACCACTGGCCAGGCTGTCCTGAAATCCAAAGTAGATTGCCGCCGCCCACAGTAATGCCGCCACGATTCCCAACACCCCTGCTGAAGGTACAAAGAATTCAACCAGCACGACTCCGATCGCAGCAACCAGCAGTAGCAACGCCAAATAGAACATCGATCGTTAACTCCCCGGTTCCGTTTCCGCCTGTACCACCACTCGGTTTCCAATCGCTTCGACAACCACGATCCGGGCTCCTTTGTCAACCAGCTGACCGGTACTGATGACGTTGTATACTTCGCCGTTGATGCGAGCCTTGCCCGCCGGTGATAATCGAGTGATCGCTTCTCCACGTTCGTCAACCAGATAGCTCCAGTCAACGATCGCTTCCGGATCGCGTCTGGATTCAAGCCCGGTTTTGTCGGTATCGGGTTCGGTGTTGAGCATGAATTGACGCAGGTACTTTGACTTTGGTAGCGCGTTTCGCAACACGATCGCTGCAATCAAGACTCCCAAGGCCCCCCCTGTGACCGGCATCAGCGAATAGGGCAGCTGTCGAATCTGTTCGGATGATGTTGGAATCACAAAGTCCTGGGCCGCCAATATCAACGACAACAATACCAGCACCAACCCGCCGATTCCGAATACGCCAAAGCCAGGAATCACAAAGATTTCCAGCAGAATACAAACGATCCCCAGTCCGAACATCAGGACTTCCAGCCAGATCGCACTTCCATCAAGAAAATGGCTCCAGAAATATAAACCAAAACAACAGATTGACAGCAATCCCGGTACGCTTAATCCCGGTGCCGACATTTCCGAAGACAGGAAAAAGAATCCACCCATCAACAACAACAACGAGATAAACGGATTGGCCAAAAACCTGGCAAACTGGTTGACCGAACGCGTCGTGGCCGTCAGTTCAACAGATCGCGGTGCGGTATCGAGTTCCAGAAACGTTTGGATTTGGCCCATGTCTTCGGCGACCAATCGAGCGATGCCCAACTTCTCGGCGGTCGTCGCGTTCAAGCCACGATCAAGGCTCATCGGCCCCAGCGGAGTCAGCAATTCCGGATCACCGAATTCGAGAAATTCTTCGTCGGAAAACAGGTGCATCTGCCGAGTGCTGCGTTCGACATATTGAGTCAATTGCAAGCCGGGATCAAACATGGCCAGCATCAGAGACCAATCGCGGTCAACGGTTTCAGCCAATGTCATCACCGACCCTTTCAACCGTTCAATCTCTGGCGGCTCCAACGGTTCGTTGATCTCGGGATCGATGCCCCCCAACTTGACTTCCGGTGCCATGATCAATCGATTGCAGGCCAACGCCACAACTCCGATACCCATCCGCGCCGGGCCGCGCACGAAC
The DNA here is from genome assembly GCA_964545005.1 of uncultured Pirellulaceae bacterium. Taxonomy (GTDB): domain Bacteria; phylum Planctomycetota; class Planctomycetia; order Pirellulales; family Pirellulaceae; genus Mariniblastus. The sequence goes on along the minus strand of CAZJEK010000012.1, from coordinate 7,174 downwards.
GCAACCGTTTCCACTCCCTGGGAATCCAATTCCGCAATCCGGCTGGCCAGCGACAGGCAGGCATCCGGGTCACCAATGTTTTCATCGATGACGAAAATCACCAGGTTGACGCCGCGAGCAAGCTCCCGATTCAGGTTTTCCATTAACCACGTTTCCGCCTGGTCGTCGATCAAGAACGGAACTTCGATCTGCACGGCGTTGTAGGATTCGTTGTTGCCGATCGGCGTGTCCAACGAGTTTGGGTTAAGCCGCAACCGTCGAGCCAATTCGGATTTGGAATCCGGCACCAACTCAATCAAGCGAAACTGTTCCAACTGTTCCGACTCAAGCAACAGCGGATCACCAGCCCGGCTGAGCGTCTGTGCGACGACGTTCTGTTTCGATTCCAGTTCTTTCAGCCCAGCACCGTCGACGTAAATCGCGGCGCCTTGATCCGGCGGTACAGCGCGATACAACGACTTGCGTTTGTCCAGCAAAGCGTCGACCACCGGTAACGGTAGCTTCAACCGTTTCTGTCCGATCGTCTGGTAAACCGCCGTCAACAATGGATCAATCGTTTCCTCGTCGGCGCCAGCGTCGCCAAAAGAGTTTCCAGGTGCGATCGCAAACTGATTCGCCGCAATCGCCACCAACACCGCATGGCCCCGCAATGCAAACGTGTCTTCGTCGACCGGTAACAATGATTCTGAGCGAGGTAACCAGGCGACAGTTTCGATCGTTTTCAATTCGGGCGAGGTCAACAACCTGGCCAGCGACTGACACGCTTCCAGCTCACTGCCGCGGCCGGTTTGCCCCCCAGCAACATCAAACTCCAACACGACGACCGCCCGGTTTTCGGGGCGGACCGCGGCCGGAGCCGATTGGGCAATTTTTTTGAGCGATTGCCTGATGTTTCGACTGACCAAATCGTCGATCGGCAATGGCACCTCAATCAGGTGCCCTGGGCGTGCCGACTGGGGCTCCTGAGCCGGCAACTCGCGGTTCGACACGCCCAATGCAATCACAATCGCAATCAGCAGCTGCAATGATAATTTCATGGACACGAAAGCCAAAGTAAAACGAGATCGGATTGGTCGACCGTCGTCGCCAACGGCGACGATCAGCAAATTATAGGCAGCCGGGTCAAATCAGACAGGCTCCAACATGATAACTTCCGGCGATCGACCGACCGGCTACCCTAACAGCAGATCAAGATAGCAGTGTCTTCCGGTCATTTTTCTGGCGACTCGGTTTGCTGGCGGAACTCCGAAAGGCGACCTTCCACAAAAACGTCCACAGGACGGCTGGAAACCAGACTGGTCGCGCTATCGCCAGACTGCTCGGACGAAGTTTCCAGGGCCACTGCTTCGAGTGTCACCGGACCTCGGCCCAAACCACTGGCGGGAATCTCAAACGTTGCTTCTCGACCAGCCTGCTTGGCCAACATCCGACCATTTTGCATCAGTCCAACCTGGTCTCCAAAATTTGCTCGAACTTCCAACTCCAGCGTTTCCTCGACGCCGTACCGCAGCTGGTCGACCTTCAGTTCCACCTCGTGACCATGCTGATTGATCATTAACGGTAACTCGACAGAATGGGTGATCTCCAGCAATCCCTGGCTCAGCCCGACCACGCGAAAATCGTGGTAGCCATCGGTCAGTTGGTTGATTTCGACTTGCAACGGCGCTAACCCTGGCTGCCAATGAACCAGTCGCCCGTCGACGTATAACTGAACCGATTGAATCGGATCGGGCGATTGAGCATCATCCAGCTCCAATGTGAACGAGGACTTCACCGACTGCCACGGTTCGACTCCCCGCACGGTCAGTTGGGGCAGTTGGGCAAACGGACGGCAAAGTGGATCGCCGACAATCAGGAGTTGGAATGGGCCGTGGACGGACTGGTAAAACGCTTCACCCAAGGTACAACCGGAGGCGTAGGTGGCATGAATCATGGGTTGCGGGAATTTGGCCCCCAAGGCGTATGGTTCGACAACCGTGCCGGAAGCTCCCGCTGCGCCATGGGCCAGAAACTCGGTCAACTTGGTCTGTCCCCGGACCGCCATTCGACCGCCAAAACTGGTCAAGTTGTCGCCAATGGCACCGGGCTGGAATCGATTCGCTGACAGCATCCAATCAAACGAAGCGGTGCCGCAAGTGACTCCCAACACATCGTCAGCATGGGTTGGCAATTTGGAAGTCACGATCTCCGATGAATACCCCAAACGTTTAAGCTCGGCGATCGCGGATTCAAACTCCGGTTGGCGAGTTTGGCTGCGCACATCACGCGTTTGGGTGAAATAAAATTTGCCCGCAGGCTGCGACCCGTCGGCGCGCATCGTTCGCGCCAGCTGTTCAACGGCTTCCCGTTCCGTGTTCCCCTGGTTGCGAGTGACTGCCAGCACGGTTGAGAGGAAGTGGCGATTGCCTTGCCCCGGTTGTTGGTTCACCATTCCGTTGGGTGCCCAAGCGTACCGATTTCGGAAGCCGCGGGGCGGTATGAACTCAAACGGCACGTCGCGCATCTGTTGTAATAGCCCAGCAAACAACGGATCATCCTTCACCGGATCAAAGGCCTGGTCGGCCTGAGTTTGCTTGGCGTACTGCCAGCCCAATTGAACAGCCCGTGTCAACCACTGCGCCGATTTCCGGGCATCGCCCTGCTTGCCAAAACATCGGGCCAGTTGATAGGCCAACGCCAGTTGCCGGGGATTGTCAGCAACCATCGACTCCAGTGTTTGCTGAACCTGTTTCCACTGCTCGGGATCATCCTGATCCAATTGGTCAACTGCCTGCTGGTATTGCCGCTGAACCTCTCCAAGAAACGGGCGACGCAACAACAGCGTTGTTGGCTGGCGATAGTAGTGATTCGAATTCAGCATCAAATAGCCCGGCTGATCGTTCAACACAGCCGCGGCAAAGAAGGTCAACGAATTGATGGAAGCCGTCGGGTTGAACAATTTGGGATTAATCGGCTGATTCAGTTCAGCAATCGATTGCAATAAGGCTCTTCGATGAGAACCAATTCTGACGGCGGTTGGAAAGTCTGCCGAATAAACGATGTAATCCGTGCAGTTGGCCAAGCCACGAGCTTGAATTTCAGCCAACACCGGTTTGAGGATTTTGTCGCGAAACGGATCCAGATTGATCGTTTCTTCATCCGGCACGCCGGACAGGTAAATGACATGCTGCGCGGGAATGTTTCTCCCGGCGAGATAGTGATTGGCAATCAACAGTGACGACGGCGATTCGGCGTTGACGACCAGGACCACATTCTCCGGCCCACCAGCGAACGTACAGACCGGCCACAGGATACCGAACAGGCAAGACACCAAGGTTGTAATAAAATGAGTTCGCATTGCGATGCAGGGAAAGATGACCGAACGTTTCGCTGAATAGATTCTAACGACGATTGCTACTCAACGTTCAAAAGCCGATTTTCACCGCACAGGCAAAGAGGACAAAATATCGCGGACTGACCTCCATGGACTCGGTGGATTTTTCCTGATTGTCCCTGCCACAAGCTGCTTTCCATTCCCAATTTGGGTCAAACGCCAGCCTTTCGCGAGAGTACGATAGCCCAACTACCCAATCACGCGTTGGGAACGAAGATCGCTTTCAGAATCAGAAAAATGACGACCGACAAGCCGGCACCGGCAGGGATGGTCACCGCCCAGCCGGCCACAATGTCCCGCATGGTTTTCAGATTCAAAGCGTTGATGCCGCGCGCCAATCCGACTCCCAAAACAGCCCCCACCAAGGTATGGGTCGTGGAAATCGGCAGTCCGATGGGCAACGTTGAAGCGATCAGGATTGTGATCGCGGCAGCGAATTCAGCGCAGAATCCGCGACTCGGCGTCAGCTCGGTGATCTTTTTGCCGACCGTCTGGATCACACGCCAACCCCAGGTTGCCAAGCCCACGACGATTCCGACGCCACCGAGGATCAGCGCCCAACCGGGAGTGGTGGCGGTTTTCGAAATTGCATTTTCGGAAAGTGCCTGGTAGGCGGCCGACAGTGGCCCGATTGCGTTCGCGACATCATTGGAACCGTGGGCAAACGCGACCAGGCAGGCCGTAATGACTTGCAGTAACGCGAACACTTTTTCGACCTGCCGAAGTTGTTGGGAATCAGTATTGGTGGTGATTCGCTCGCGCGCTTCCTTGCTGACCTCTTCGATCTCGGCCAGCAACTTTTCGGCGCGTTGCTGAATGCTTCCGTCGGATTGGCTGCGAACCCGCCGCAGATGCATTTCTGCTTTGTGGAGGGACCGCGACACGTTCGCGTCCAACATCGGATTGCTGTTTCCCTGCCCCGATTCCGGTTTTTCTTCGCCGTAGTTCTTTAACAGCCGCTTACTGATGAGCATCGAAATCCAACCGATGACAACGGTAATCACCAGCACGGTGATGACGAACGAAGATTCAAATTGATCGATACCTCGATCTTTCCAGAATCCTTTCAGTCCCTTGTAGGTGGTCACGCCGCTCAAGACCGCGACGACCAGAAACACCAGCTTGGGAGTTACTTGTTTGGCTGCCCGCACGGGATCTTTTTTGAAAAAAACCATTCGCAATATCATCCCGAAGGTCAGGTAGGCGATGGCACCGGAAATCAACGGTGAAACCACCCAACCGACACTGATCAGCCCAACCTTCTCCCAATCGATACCTTCAAACCCCAGTGCGACACATCCAAAGCCAACGACCGCACCGACGATGGAATGGGTCGTAGAAACCGGCCACGACATGTAGGTTGCCAGCAATAACCAGGTTCCGGCCGCGATCAAGGACGCGATCATTCCACACCCCAGAATCAATGCCGCATCGTCCCCGTACAAGGTGATCAACTGTTCCGGGTCAAACATCTTTTTGCGGACCGTTTCGGAAACGTTGGACCCGACAAAGTACGCTCCCGAAAATTCAAACACCGCCGCCAGCAGCACCGCTCTCCGTAGCGTCAGAGCCCCCGAACCGACCGACGTACCCATCGCATTGGCAACATCATTGGCTCCAATATTCCAGGCGACGTAAAAGCCGCACAGAAACGTCAGGATGATCAGTATGTCGACTCCGGTCATGATCTTGTTCTAGCTGCTCGGTAAATCAGAAAGACATGTGTTTCGCAGTTCGCTGATGCCACATCACTTGATGCTCATCGTCCGCATGATTCGGTTGGCGAGATTCTCAGACGTATTGGCAATTCGATTAACCACTCGCGTCAACCGCATCCACAGATGAAACTCGCCCGGCGACATCGTCTCATCGTTGCGATAAATAATTTTCAGCAGCCGCAACAGAGACTCATCGGCCTGGTGTTCGGTGAAGGCCACATCGTGGGCCAGGGCCCGGATCTTTTCCGCTTCGGGGCCACCAAAGCCCGATTCGATCAACTCATCCAACTCACGGATAATCGCGGCGACGAAATCGAAGGCTTTGAGATTCAATGTGACAAAGTTCTGGAACTCCTCACGCATGCCATCGGGGAACGGCAGCTGCTTCAAGGTAATTACCTTGCAAACGTCTTCAGCAGTATCGGCAAGACTATCTTGCATCGATAAAATCTCGAGCGTTTCGGCTCGATCGATCGGCATGAAGAACCGCCGCAACAAATGGTTGCGGATGTCGACCTTGATCTGGTCAGCCTGATGTTCCATCTGGGAAACTTCGCTGGCCATCGATTCGAGTTGATCAAATTGGCCGTCGGTCAATAATTCAATCGCCTTGGACATATGGTGAATACACCGTGCCACCTGATCCATGTGCGTCTGAATTTGACCAAACGGGGATCGTCCAAACAGCTTGCCAATCGTACTCACAGTTCCCTGCCGCGTTGGAAGAAAGACACTTCATAGGCGAGGCAGTCTAATGTTAAGCTAATGTGAAGACCAGTAGTGGCCGCGATTCCCTGTTTTTACTGAGCAGATGTCGACAATTTATGAAAATCACCCGTTTTCTACGACGCTTTCTGATTGGCTACCTGGTTCTGCATTTATTAATGGCAGCGCTGTTTGTGGTGGTTTTTTCGCGGTCGACTCGCAATCAGATGACCGACAATGCCCGCACCGAAATGCACTCGCTGGCTCGGCTGTTACGAGCTCATATCCAGGAACTGCCACAGCAACTGGAAGATCCATCCGTGATCGATCACCTGCTGTACCTGGGTGAAGAAACTCAATATCGCTATACCGTGATTGACGACCAGGGCACGGTTCTGGGTGATTCGCAAAGCGGTTCGCGCGATATTGGGCCTCACGGCAATCGTCCGGAGGTAGTCCAGGCCAAAACGGCCGATGTCGGTTTCAGTGTTCGGTTCAGCCAGACACTTCAACAGGAAATGATGTACCTCGCGATTCCCTTTTTCGATCGGCAAACGCCCGACCAACGCATCGGGTTTATCCGGGTGTCGGCATCCTCGTCGATGATCAACGAATCCATTCGTGGTCAACAGACCTTCATTTGGACGTTTGCGGTTGCCCTGGGAATGCTGACCGGCGTGCTAATGACACTACTTTCAACTCGCATGATGCGTCCGCTTAGCCGGTTCGCGGAGGCGGCGCGACGGATTGGATCGGGGAACTTCCAAGAGCCAGTTCCTCTTCAGTTGGGGCGGGATGACGAGTGGAGCGAGCTGTCCGAAGCGTTTGGCCAGATGCAAACTGAACTGGCCGATCGCGAGTCGCAATTGCTGGAAAACAATCAGCGCGTCGAAGCGGTGTTGAGCAGCATGATTGAAGGCGTGATTTCGACGGCTCCTGACGGTCGGGTATTGATGGCCAACCAGGCGGCCGGACAAATGCTGTCGCTGGAACAGTCGGAGCTGATTGACCGCAAATTGCTGGACGTCATCCGGTTTCCGGAATTCGGGCGCGCGATTGAACGGGCTCGCGAGAATCGATCGTTAACCGAGTCTGAATTCGAAGTCACTGACGAACCCCGTCGAATTCTCAAAGCCCGTGTTTCTCCGCTCTCCCGCGATCCGGAATTGGGGATGGCGATCGTGCTGCACAACGTTACGGATATTCGAGCCTTGGAAAACATGCGGCGAGACTTTGTCGCCAATGTATCCCATGAATTGAAAACACCGCTGTCTTCGATCAAAGCCTATTCTGAAACGCTCCAGATGGGCGCGATCAACGACCCGGAGAAAGCTGCCGAATTTGTCGAACAAATTGAAGCACAAGCGGAAGTCCTGAA
>CAZJEK010000011.1:0-39737 GCA_964545005.1 uncultured Pirellulaceae bacterium | reverse complement strand
AGCGACTCTACCCGAAAATTGAGCTGCGATAGACCACTAGTGCAGCGTCTAACTTGAAAATTGGGGTTGGCGAGTCAATCTTGCTCGAAAAACCAATCGCTAAATGGAAGTGCCAACCCCAAAATCAATACTTGACGCGGCACTAGGCCGGTGTCGCCGAGTCTTTCATTTTCGCGATCTTGCATAACGCTTCGATGCCGCGATCGAGCGTGCTGTCGTCGGCTGCGTAGGAAATTCGGAAATGGGAATCCTGCATACTGAAGATATTACCCGGGATCACCATCAGGTTGTTGGCGATCGCGGCTTCGATAAATTCATCGCCGGTTCCCCAAGGCAGCTTGGGGAAGATATAGAAAGCGCCACCCGGTTTGACAATCTCGTAATCGTCTTTAAGCCCAGCCAGCATGCGACCCCGTTTGGCCCGATATGTTGACACGTACTCGGAAATATCGGCATCCAATGCTTCGGCAGCTGCCCATTGAGCAGGTTGCGGGGAACAGACAAAGGTGTATTGCTGGATCTTGAGCATCGTCTGGACCAGCGATCGTGGCGCGTGCACGTAACCGACCCGCAACCCGGTCATGGCATAGGACTTCGAAAACCCGTCAATCACCACCGTCTCTGGGTTGTAACTGGCAGCCGAAAGATGAGGCTCGTCGTAGATGAACTTGCTGTAAATCTCATCGGACACCAAACAGATGCCTTTCCGCTGAGCCAACTCGGCAACACCGCGGACTTCGGCTTCACTGGGACAAACGCCAGTCGGATTGGAGGGACTGTTGAGGATGATCAGCTTGGTCCGATCCGTAATCGCGTCTTCCAATCGCTGGAGATCGATCTTGAAGTCGGGGTAAGTGCTGATCGGGACGCCCTTGCCGCCGGCCATTTCGATCATCGCCGGGTACATCACAAAAAACGGGTCAAAGTAAATGACTTCATCACCCGGATTGACCATTGCCAGCACAGACAGAAACAGTCCACCACTGGTCCCGCTACAGACAAAAACTTCGCGATCGTCATGACCAAACTGAGCGTCGACCTGGGCCTGCAGTTTTTCCCGCAACGCAGGGACACCCTGAGTCGCTGAATAGCCGTTCTTGCCGTCCTGGATCGCCTTGATCAATGCTTCCTTGACCGGCGGCGGAACATCAAAATCGGGTTGCCCAATCGACAGGTTGATGGGATCTTTCAATTGAGCGGCGAGGTCAAACATCCGCCGGATTCCACTGGAATCAAAACGTTTGGATCGATCAGAAATCCATTGTTCTACAGGCATCGGTTTTCGGGGGCTGAAAGGAACGTTGCTACCGGGAACCAGTTTAGTGGATCGCACGGGGGTGCACAGGGCTATCGGCCGCCAAGAAATTTTTCGATTTGGGATGGCCGATGCAACTGGCCAGCCAGCTTCAGATTTCATGCTCATTACCGGCAGCAATCGTGCTAACTGGTTGGATTCCGTTCTGCCTGTCGCTTGAGGTATTGGCGAGTCGAAACTAGAATCACATCCCCGTCCTGAGCCTTCGCGGAAAATTTGATGAGTGAACTCCATCACGAATGCGGTGTCGCCGCCATCTACCACTTGCCTGGCCCGATCAGCGATGTCTGTCCGTTCGATGAAGTCGATCAAGCGTCGACCCTGATCCCGCGAATGCTGCTGGACATGCAGAATCGTGGCCAACTCTCGGCTGGCATGTCTCGCTTCCATCCAACGCCGGACAATGGCCAACTGCTGGATACTTATCGGGAAATCGGCAGTGTCCAGGAAGTCTTTCGGCTGTCACACTCAGCCAAGGCGGAAAGCTTGATGGAACGCTACGGCGGACCTGCGGCGATCGGCCACGTCCGGTACGCAACGTGTGGAAAAGATGACCGCAGTTACGCGCAACCCTTCGAAAACCATCATTTCAACAAACGCCATTGGTTTTCATTCGCCTTCAACGGTCAACTGGCCAACTATCGCGCCCTGGCCGATGAACTATTGGCCCAACCTGACAATCATCTGGTGCGAGAATCGGACACCGAAATCCTGATGCATGAGCTGAGCACGCAATTGCAACGCCAGGAATCCGATTGCTTGCTGGAGACCATGAGAGCGGTCGCCCAGCGACTCGACGGCGCCTACTCGCTGGCCATGCTCAATGCCAAAGGAGAGATGCTGATCGCCCGCGACCCGCTGGGCATCAAACCGATGTGTTACGCCTTCGACGACCGATTGTTTGCCGCCGCCAGCGAAAGTGTCGCCCTGCTGAACCTCGGATTCTCACGGGAACAGATCCAGTCCCTGCCACCTGGGCACGCCATCACCATTACCAATGGTGAGATGAAGGTTGCTCCGTTTACCGAACAACGTGGCCAAGCTCATTGTTTCTTTGAATGGGTTTACTTTGCCAACGTCGCCAGCCGCCTGGATGATCGAGGGGTTTACACCGCTCGCACCAACCTAGGGCGTGAATTGGCCGAACAGGAACGAAACGCCGGCTTGATCGAAATCGATGATGACACGATCGTCGTGCCCGTTCCAGATACCAGCAAAGCGGCCGCCGATGCGATGGCCTATCATTTGAAAATTCCATCGCTGGAAGGACTGATCCGCAATCGCTACAGCGGACGAACGTTTATCGAGTCTTCGCAAAAAGCCCGGGCCCAAAAAGCCAAGATCAAGTACACCCCGCTCCGCGAAGTCCTCGAAGGCCGCCGCGTGATCCTGGTGGAAGATTCAATCGTCCGATCAACGACGATGAAAGCCCTGCTGAAACGGCTCAAGGAAGAAGGCGGGGCCAAGGAAATTCACGTGCGTGTGGCCTGCCCTCCCATCGTGGCACCATGTTTTTATGGCATCGACATGTCGACCACGAAACAATTGTTCGCCCCCAACTTCTACCCTCCGGGAGAAACGTTGACGGACGAAATTCAGGATCGGATGGCCAAGGTGCTCAAGTGCGATTCGGTGCGATATCTGCCAATTGAGTCCGTTGCCCGCGCCATCGGGATCGACCAAAGTGGACTCTGCCAAGCCTGTATCACGTGCCAGTATCCAACCGAAACGGGCCAACAGCTGTACCAATTGGACCGGCAGTCGTTTGAGCAACACCGAAAAGACTCGTCTGGCCAAACCGAAATCACAATCTGTGACGATGACCAACGCGCCTTCGACGCGGCCTCAACGGTTCGTCCTTAAGCGGGCAACTTAGCCAATTCGGCCATGGGAAAGTAGCATGGCCGATTCGGCCGTGAGCAGCCATGGCTATTTTGGCGAAGGAACACTCATCCCTAACGCTTACCCACCATCCGGCGATCCTGAAACTGCGAACAAGCGGTCGAAAGAAAACCGGAAACCGCAACGTTCCAAAACGCCCCTTCGCGCCGGCTTGGTTCTGTATCTGCTCCGAATGGTCTTAGTCGTCGGCTATGCACTTATTGGCGCACCAGAGATCGGTGGCCCCAACGTCGATGCTGGTTCCATGGTATGGATTCCATTTTTCCTGGCGGATTTGCCGTGGAGTATCTTCTTTGACACTTTTGATTACCAATCCAACACCGCAGCTTTGATTGTGTATGCAGGCATCGTTGGCTTGCCGTGGATTGTCTACGGTTATGCGGTCATACGATTGGCCGACTGGTTGGCGCGTGATTGACACCCAACCTTCGTTCTAGCTTCAAGGATTTTTGGAACCGCAGAGACGCAGAGTACGGAGAGTTTTTTGCACAGCGCTGAACAAAACTTTGCGCGTCATCAGCGAACTCTGCGTCTCTGCGGTTGGCTTTCTCTTTTGGATGCAAGGTGGATAGATAATTTCGCGTTGCGAAAACACGAGGCTCAAGCCCGAGCCTGACCTGCAACCTACACCTTGTCCATGTAGCGGTTGATGATATTTTCGACCAGTTCCTGACGGCCGCTTTGGTTACCACTGATATCGCCTTGGCTGAGCATCTTCTCTTCCAGCTCCTGGAACGTTGCCGAGCCGGCTTCGATTCGCTTGCCCAGATCGGAGTCCCAACTTGAGTATCGCTGCTGGACAATCTCGTCGAGTGCATTGTCAGCCCGAATCGCCGCAGCAATCTTCAGCCCTTTGGCAAACGCGTCCATGCCGCCAATGTGAGCGTAGAACAAATCGACTGGTTCAAAGCTTTCTCGTCGCAGCTTGGCATCAAAATTAACACCGCCAGGAGCCAACCCATACTTCAATAACGACAACATGATTTGCGTCGTCAAATAGTAATCCGTGGGGAACTGGTCTGTGTCCCAGCCCAGCAACAAGTCGCCGGTGTTGGCATCAATCGACCCCAAAGCGCCTTGCATGCCCGCATATTCCAGCTCGTGCATCATCGTGTGCCCGGCCAGGGTGGCATGATTGGTTTCGATGTTCAGCTTGAAGTGTTCCAACAGATCGTAGGAGCGGAGGAAGTTCAAACAGGCAGCGCAATCGGAATCGTATTGGTGTTTGGTGGGCTCCTTGGGTTTGGGTTCAATCAAAAACTGACCGGTAAACCCAATCTCTTTGGCGTAGGCAACCGCCATGTGAAAAAACTGAGCCAGGTGATCCAGCTCACGGCGCATGTCGGTGTTGAACAGGCTTTGATAACCTTCACGCCCGCCCCAAAAAACATAGTTTTCACCACCCAATCGATGAGTGACTTCGAGTGCTTTCTTAACTTGAGCCGCCGCGTATGTGAACACTTCGACATTGCAACTGGTTGCAGCCCCATGAACAAAGCGGGGATTGGAAAACATGTTGGCCGTTCCCCACAACAGCTTGACGCCAGTTCGCTCCTGCTCTTCAGCAAACACATCCGCGACAGCATCCAGGTTGGCGTTGCTTTCGGTCAGGCTCTGCCCTTCGGGAGCGACATCCCGATCGTGAAAGGCGTAATAGGGAGCCTGCAGTTTTTCAAAAAACTCAAACGCGACGCGAGCGCGATTGCAGGCGTTCTCGACCGATTCGGTCCCATCATCCCAAGGGTGCTGCATCGTGCCGGCACCGAATGGATCCGAACCTGTTCCGCGGAACGTGTGCCAGTAGCAAACCGTGAACCGGAAGTGGTCCTTCATGGACTTCCCTTCCACCAGTTCCTCGGGGTTGTACCAACGGAATGCCAGCGGATTGTCCGATTGGGGGCCTTCGTATTCAATCTTGGGAATATCGGGAAACGCTGACATGAGAAACCTGTCAAAACTAAGGGGACGTCGGAGAAATTATCCAGACATTTAAACTCGAATTTTACCTGTTTGCCACCCCGCCTGCGATCTTTTGCCAAGTTTGCCGGGGAACTGTCCAGTGAAAAATGTGGCGGACGAGTCGAGTTAATTCTGCTGTTACATGACGACGAAGGAGCACGGCTAAAGCTAGCGACATTGCCCGCCCAGCGACCGGTCGTATGATTCCGCCGCGACTGCCTGGCACCCGGACGGCCAGGGCGGCTTTTCAGCGTTAACTGCTTCGAATCGCCTCTTCCCGACAACCACTTCCCCTCGCGCGCAACCGCTTCCGCCTCGCGACCGAACCACTTCCCCGTGCAAGCGCGATTTCCGCGCAAAACTACTTTTATACAGGGGAATGAGAATGTTTAAACCAAGCGTAACGGGGTTAGCGGCAACCATCTGCGTGACTGTCTGCCTGCAGAATGTCGAAATCCCGACGGCCGAAGGCCAAATTCGCGAATACCGTCGCCGGTTCATCGGCGATTTCGGGTATGCCCACGTTGACCGCAGGGGAAATCCATTTGTCGTCATTAACCCCAGAATGTGTCGCCGCCTGGGCCCGGAACTATGTTCATTTTTTCGCAACCACGAGTACGCTCATCACCACCTCAACCACTTTCACCGTAACATCAGCGTCCAGCAAGCCGAAGCCGAGGCCGATGCCTGGGCAGCCAGGATGTCCTCGCCTCAGGCAGTCAGGGCAGCCAGTAACTATTTCGCAGCCGGAAAGGGAGGCCGCAACCCCGGCAGCCATGGGTCCAGCTATCAACGCTGGGCCAGACTAAATACCGCTCCCGCTGGGATCAGGTATTACCGTCGCTATTAAAGCGCGTTTGTCGCCTGCGAACGTCATTGGCTTGTCTGACGAAGAAATCGCCGGAGAATTCCGAGAAAGATCCGTCCGAACCGGACTAGCCTTTGACAATTCATCCGTCCGGTCGCTAAGGTGAGTCGAGAGCTTCATCACATGATGAGGCTCTTTTTTTATTCACCGCGAAAAAAGACGGCCAACCAGATGTCTCGACAGCAAGAATTAAAGCAACGCGACCTGAACGTGCTCTGGCATCCATGCACTCAGATGAAGGACCATGAGCATTATCCGCTGATCCCCATCGAACGAGGCTCCGGCGTCTGGTTGTACGACTTTGATGGCCAGCGATACATCGATGCCATCAGTTCCTGGTGGACGAACGTGTTCGGACATGCCCACCCGCAAATCAATGCGGCACTGGCCCACCAGGCGGGCAAACTGGAACACGTCATCTTCGCCGGCTTTAGCCACGAACCGGGAATTCAACTCGCCGAACGCCTGGTGGAAATCACCCCCAACGGATTGGAGCGGGTGTTCTATGGAGACAACGGGTCGTCGGCTGTCGAGATCGCGTTAAAAATGAGCTTCCACTATTGGAGGAATCAGGGACGTGCCGAAAAAACCAAATTCGTCAATCTGGCTAACAGCTACCACGGTGAAACCTTCGGGGCTCTGGCTGTCGGCGACGTCGCTTTGTACAAGGAAACGTATCAGCCCCTGTTGATGCAATGTCTGACGGTCGAATCGCCAGACTGTTTCGATCGGGAGCCGGGAGAATCCTGGGAATCCTGTTCCCTGCGGCGCTTCGAATCGATGCGGACGATGATTGAACAGCATCACGAAACGATTGCCGCGGTCGTGGTCGAACCGTTGATTCAATGCGCCGGCAATTTCCGGATGTACCACCCGGTGTATCTCCAGCGACTACGCGAGCTCTGCACGGAACACGATGTGCATTTGATCGTCGATGAGATCGCCGTCGGCTTCGGTCGCACGGGCACGCTGTTCGCTTGTGAGCAACCGGACATTGAGCCCGATTTCATGTGCATCGGCAAAGGACTGACCGGGGGCTATCTGCCGCTATCGGCCGTGTTGACCAGCAACCGGGTGTACGATGCGTTTTATGATGATTACGAAACCCTGCGGGCATTCCTGCACTCGCATAGTTTTACAGGCAATCCATTGTGCTGTGCGGTGGCTTTGGCAACGCTGGATCTGTTCGAATCAGAGAACACGGTTGCCAACAACCGTGAGCTGGCTCAAATCATGTCGACCGAATTTGCTCATCTGCAAGATCATCCCCACGTCGCAGAAGTCCGCCAGACCGGCATGGTGCTGGCGGTTGAAATGGTGCAAGACAAAGCGACTCGCCAACCCTACCCGTGGCAGGAGCGACGAGGCTTGCAAGTGTATCTGCATGGGCTGGAGAACGAGTGCTTGTTGCGCCCGCTGGGCAATGTGGTTTACCTGATGCCACCTTACGTGATCACACCCGAACAAATCAAACACCTGGCCACGGTTGCCACGGAGGGAATCGAGATTGCGACATCCAGTTCGTGATCGGTCAAGCGATACGATCTAGTTGTCAATCGTGTCGACAAAGGCCACCTTTTGAAAGGGCCATTCGGTTTGCAACCACCGCTGAACTCCTGCGGCGATCGTGGATTGAACGGGTTGTCGGCTGTCTCGGACCCACAACAGCAACTCGGCGTCATGCTGCGGCAATTCGGTGGGGTTGATGTAAACGCACCCCACCACTTCCCGGCTTGCCAGATCCAGAATGGAATAGGCAAACGCACGTCGCTTTGCCGCCAGTTGCTCGTGAATCGCCAACTCCTCAACATTCTGTTGCAGCGAAAAACTGTCGGGTGGCCAGTCGCTTCCAAACATGGCTCGCAGGCGAACGCGGCTTTCCATCACCGCCTCATAATCTTTGGCCGCCAGGCTTTGAGTCAACGGGACTAGCTCAAATCCTTCGAACTGATGGTGCGTCGGCACTTGGAAAGCTTGAGGAACCAACGCCTCGTCTTCCGTTTCGACATTCCCGGACCCGCAACCGGTTAGCACCGTCAACAGCAGACAGAGAAAGAATTTCCTGGACATGTTTCTCATTCGGTGCAACTCGGTTTCCGCCCAGGTAGCAACCAAAACACAATTCGTTTCGGGACCGAAATCTGAGATCGTCGAGATTGATTGTTCCGTTAAACCAAGCTGATTCAAATGCAGTAAGCTGAGCCCGTACGAGCCAGCGCCAATGTCAAACGACAGCATCAAAACAGGTTCGCTTGAGGATCAAATCCAAGCTCACTGATTCGGTTCGCATCCTGCTGAGCCAGTTCGTGTTGACCCGCCTTGCGATGGGCTTCCATCCGGTGAAAAATCAGCACTGCCAAGGTTCGCAACCCATGCTTTCGTTCACGCTCGACTTGCTTTAAAGGAATATCGTATCGATTGTAAACAGGACTATTGCTGGCCGCATGCAGAACCTGCATGGACGCGATTGCCAAATCGAGATCGTTAATTGCACGGCGGTAGTTTGCGATCAGCTCCGGTCGCTGCATCTTCAACTGGTCCAGCCAGGGCAACACTGCTTCGTCTTGCCAAGGCAGTCGAGTTATTAAAAACCCGCGAGTATCCAGAAACATGCTGCTTTTCTCCAACACGCCCAGACAACTTACGTCATCCGGCAAATTCGCAAACACTTCGGCTTCATCAATGCCCAAATCCCGCAGCTGATAGCGGTCTTTATCGGCCAAGTGACAATGGCCGAGGTCTTCGTGAATCAAGGCTCTGGTGGCCAACAGCATGCCCAGGCTTTGCCGCGCAATTTCTTGAGCTACCCGGGCCGAAGATGTTTGATTGATCCGATTTTCAGAAAGCGGAAACTCGTGAGCCGCCAACTCGGCGACCAGTTCGGTAATCAATCGATCCTGCGTTTCCCAATGCGATGTCAAATCGGCGATCACGCGTTCCAACTGCTCCAAGGCAACGTCGCGGCGGTCGACCTGACGCGCTATCAATCCCAGGCAGATCGTGGCCCGCACCGGAAAGGCAACGCGATTGAACCCTGCGCCCCAAGGCTGATTTTCCTCTTTCTCAATCGCCAGCTCAATATTCTGGACCGCCTGGTCAAGCTCCTGGCCAGCGAGGGTGCGATAGTAGGCCAGGTTATTCAATTCCACGGACGACCTGTCCAATTTTGTTGAGACCGAGAGCTTGAAATCTTCCAATGCTTCGTCGAACTGCCCCAGGTAAACCAGACAATTTGCCCGCACCCGCCGGGCACCGTCGTGCTGCGGATACTTCTCCAGAACCTCGTCGCACAACGCTACGCCCAGCTCGCCTTGTTCGTGCATCGCCAAGAACCGCGCCTGAATCAACTTAAACCCGTAGCGATCCGGGGCCAGCTTGATGGCGGCTTGCATTTGATCAATGGCCTCATCCAGCTGCCCCTGCTCGGCAAGATTAAGCGCACTGGCAACTTTCCAACTGGCGCGTTCGCTACTACAACCAGACGCCACCAGACCAACCCCCAGCAGGACAACCACGACGAACGGTCGGAATAACTTTGAGCCGGAATTGAAATAACGCCAAGCGACTGCGGTTTGGGTTGGATGATCGAACAAAGAGGCCATGATTTAATCAGCTGGTTGGTGGAACCAGAAACTCGCGGGTCGCGTTGTAGATTTCACTTTTGATGATCTGCAACTGATTTCGATTGCGGATTTTGTTGCCCTGCTCGTCGGTGACGTAAAACACACCGATCACCTGATTGGCGTAAGTCGTTACGCGAGCATAAGTAACATCCAGACCCAGGCGGTGTATCTTCTTGGCCAGTTTATACAACAGGCCAACTTTGTCGTATGCGAAAACGTCGATAATTGTCGCCGAGTTCACCGTCTGGTTGTCAATTTTGACCTGGATGCTGGGCCGGGAAAGCTCGTCTGCCACGGTATCCTGCTTCTGCCAGACCGATCGAAAGCGGGGAGGACTTTCGTCAGTCCCCAAAACCTGTGCTTTCACGCGCTGCTTGACTTCGTCCAACCGCTGCTGGGGAGCTTCAGTGGAATAGGTGGTATCCTCGAACTGGATCCAGTACCACATCAATGAACTGTCCAACGGCTTGATGTCGGCCGAATGGATCTGCATCCCCAGACTGCTTAACGTGCCGGTTACTTTGTAAAACACGCCCGTCCGCCGCGACGAACGTTTGGCGATACAAAGCTCCAGCAAATTCGAGTTGGGCACCCGCAGGACCCAACACAAAACCTGATCCGTTTCAATTTTGTGCAGTTCCAGCAGTTGGTTAGCGATCTCTTCGGGATCATGTCGCCGACAATAATTGTTGGGCAGATTGGCCGCTTTGGTTCGCAACCAATTCTGTTCTTCATCGTCGTTGCCAAACACCGCCACCATGTTGTAGATATCCCGAAACCGACGATCGACACTGGCATCGTGATCGCCGGTCAACAAGTCCTTGGCACTCAGGTACAGGCTGGTCAACAACTCAACTTTCCAGGGCGTTAACACGCCTGGACCAACGGCGGAAATATCGGCGCAGGTCAATACGTACAACATCGACAGCGTCTGTACCGAACCCACGTTCGCGGCAAATTCAGCGACCATGGCGGAATCATTCAAGTCGCGGTGAAATGCCAGGTGCGACATGACCAGGTGATTGTGAACCAGAAACTTGATGGTTTCGGTTTCATCTTCGGCCAAATCGAACCGCTCACCGACTTCCGCTGCTATCCGACGCCCAACTTCACTGTGGTCTTCCGGAAAACCTTTGCCCAAATCGTGCAGCAGCAATGCGAGGTGGAGCAGGTTCTTTTCCCGGATCGACCGATACGTCCTGCCAACCTCGGTTTGATCCTGTTCAAACGCGATAACATTTTCGACCGCCTTCAATGAATGTTCATCAACCGTGTATTTGTGATACTCATTGAATTGCAGCAATCCACGCGCGTGCTCGAAACCGGGAATGATTTTTCGCAAGACTTTCATTTCGTGCAATCGACGCAACTGAGGCCCCAGGCCTTTGGTGTTGGACAACAATGCCATGAAACGACGCGCAGACTCGCGGGTAAACTTGATGTTCGGATTGTGTTTGAGCATCTCGTGGCGGATCGCGATCCAGGTTTCATGCTCGATCTGTTTGTTGTGCAAGCAGGCCAATTGCATCAGCCGCAATACCTGATCAAGATGCTTTTTGACATAGTCGATTGAATCGCGGGAAACGCCGATATAGGTCGGCCCCATGCGAAAATGTTCGTCGATTTCGCGCGTCATCAACGGTTCGAACAAGGACGTATCGCTGTGTTTTTTGCGTTGCAGACTTTTGGAAACGAAATGATCGCAGACGTATTGAATGCGGCTGGTATAGCGAAAATACTGCCGCATGAATTCCTCCACCGACAGCAGCGCATCGTCGCCGGCGTACCCAAATCGCTCAGCCAAACGAACCTGTTCGCTGCGATCCATCAGGTCATTACAGCGACCGGCATGAAAGTACATTTCGTTACGGACTCGCAGCAAGAACTCTCGAGACTCGGTCAGCTGCAATGAATCGGCAGTCGAAATGGCACCTTTGTTAAGCAGACGGTCAATATCGGTTTCACCAAAGCGAACAAATCCCAGCCAGCGGATCAGGTGAATGTCGCGCAGGCCTCCACGCGATCGCTTCAAATTCGGCCGCAACAAGTAAACGGTTTCTCCAAACTCAACCCGCTCCTGCTCACGAGCAGCATAAATCGCTTTGATCATGCCGGACGTTTTCTTGGAGGTCATTCTCCGAAACCGTCCCTGAAAGTGCCCGAACAGATCTTCGTTTCCAGCCAGCAACCGGGCTTCGGTCAATGATGAATAGATATAGGCATCTGACAGCGACATGCTGCACGCTTCTCGCGCCGTCCTCAGACTGTAGCCCAATTGCATGCCCGCGTCGGTGACATCCTGAGCCAGACGACGCGAGAATTCCACAATGTCATCGGTCATTGTCCCCTGGTACAACAACATGATGTCGACATCGGAAAACGGAGCGATGTCCTGGCGACCACACCCGCCCAACAATGTGATGGCAATCCGGGATTCGAGGCCCGGTGAGATTTCTTCCAACGCCTGGCGATAGATTTCCAGCAGCACGGAATCAAGCAGGTCCGACAATGCGCGACAGACCTCCATTCCCTGCCCACCGCCATCATGCAGCTTCCGGATGTTCGCGCGTCCCTCCCGCCAACGCTGCCGCGCTTCAAGCACATTGGGGCGAATACCGATAGGTGAACTCATCCAGAACCAGGGAAGTCAAGTTTCGATTGGCCCGCTATACGGCATCCTGGCCAGTTTCACCAGTGCGGATTCGAATCACCTCAGCCAGATCAGAGACAAAAATCTTGCCGTCTCCCATTTGGCCAGTCTGAGCCTTGTTCATGATCGTCTCCACCACACTGGGACATTTCTCATCGGAAACGACAACTTCGACTTTGACCTTGGGAACGAAATCGATGGCATATTCGTTGCCACGATACATTTCAGTGTGCCCCTTTTGGCGACCAAACCCCTTCACCTCGGTAATCGTCATGCCTTCGACACCGCATTCAGTCAACGAGGTCTTGATGTCGTCGAGTTTGAAATGGCGGATAATGGCTTCAATTTTCTTCATACAGTTGTTCCTGCAATCGTTGGCTGTGTGGTGGCCCAATCCGGCCGCGTTGTATCTCAAAAAGGGTGCGTCTGTACTAATTTCGACAGAACCAACCACTTCATTTACCGAATGGAAACATTATAGCGAAAACCAACTGCCTGGGATTGGCCGGAAATCTGCTGAACAGGATTTTAAGCGTTGTCCCTGCCCGGGAAACCCGCAGCCGGGCCTTGAAGTTGCACACTTTTGGAAACCCGACGCGTAAGCGAGGGAAATACGCGGTCGGTGTAGCCCTCGCTCACGCGTCGGGTTTCCTTTCCCAAGCAAAATCCAACTTCCAAATTCTTCCAGCGGTTTTGGCACTAGCCACCGACTTTCCGAAATTCACGCTTCATCTGACGATTGTCCGGGGCTAACGCCAATCGGCTGGACCAAAAATGTCAGCCTCTCTGGGAACGCTCGGGAAGCCATTTAGTCTCCGGCTGGCCCAGGCGGTGGTTGGCCAGCCGGGCGGCTACAAACAGAAAGTCCGACAGCCGATTCAAGAATACCTGCTCGGCCTCAAAAGCTGGAGCCGGACCTGGCCAATCCAGCTTGGCCTGTACCAAGTTGACGAGGTCACGCTCAGCGTGCCGGCAAACCGTGCGAGCAACGTGCAAAGCCGCGCCAGCTCGCGATCCTCCAGGCAAGATAAACGACGTTAGCTCCGGCAGTTGCTCCTGCCAGCGGTCGATTGTTTGCTCCAATGATGTTACGCGGCTGGTCAGGTCGACACCCGCTGGCAGTTCCGATTTTAAACAGGCTGCCACGCGACTGCCAATTTCAAACAGATCCTTCTGCGTGGCCAACAACGGATCAAATAAGTCGTGAACCTCCTTCGCCTGGAGTTCTGCCAAAGCCAGTCCGATCAACGAATTGGTTTCATCCAACGAACCGGTGGCCGCAATCGCGGGATGTGATTTCGAAACCCGAATGCCTCCCAACAGTCCGGTTTCGCCTCGATCTCCAGTTGTGGTATAAATTTTCATTAATCGGATCCAACGTTGCCAAAACCAGTTTTTAAATCAGACGTCGCTGAAGGGCAATCAGACCAAGACGGAAGGGAATCTTCATGGCCAAGGTAAAATCTTGTGGTTTTCTGATTTATCGAGATCCCGCTACCGATTCGGCAACGGAAACCAACCGCGGCGATCAGCCCGGTAAACGCCAGCTGTTGCTGATGAAACACGCCGATCGCTGGGACTTGCCCAAAGGCCACGTCGATCCGGGTGAAACCAACCTGCAGGCCGCACTCCGCGAATTAAAAGAGGAAACCGGAATCCAACCCGATGACATCGAGATCGATTCCGATTTCAAGTTCAAGCTGAAATACAACGTTCGATACAACAAAAAATTTGGTGGCAAGTCGGTCAAGAAAAAGCTGATCATCTATCTCGCCAAACTTGTCAACAACGTTCCGATCCAGCCAACCGAACACGAGGACTTCCAATGGATGGATTGGAATCCACCCCACGTGCTGCAGAAAAAAACGATCGACCCGTTACTCGCTAAACTGACTGAGTACTGGCTGACGGAAGAATCGGAGACCGTTGAGCAAGAACCAGCGAGTCAGTAAAACAGCTTCGAAGCTACTGTTTACGTTTGGCAACCTGGTGTTGATCCGCGACGTAGGTCTGAATTTTCTCCAACTGCTGTTTCGCCAGGTCGACCATTCGGTCCACGTCTTCGTCGGCACCTGGTCGGAACTGTCGGCGAGCGAAATGCACTCCTTTTTTCAGTTGTTTGACGGCACGAGCGTGCTTTTCGTTCACGCAAGCCTTGGCACTCTGGCGAATGCTATCGGCCACTTTGGCGATCGAAAAATTCTTGACCAGCGAGGGGTCGTCTTCAAACGAGCAGGCGTTGGCAGAATCAATCTCGATTGATCGCTTGACTTTGACCCGTTGTCCGTTGACACAATCGTCAAATGTCAGCTTGGCAGTGACCTGCTGCACTTGGCTCGAACTGCCGGACAACTCAGCCAGAATCACCTGAGTCGCGCCGTGGCCCATATTGTCGGGCCGAAACTGGTAACCATCGTTTTTGAGGACCGGCTCATAGCCGTAGACTTTCGCAACCTGACATTCACCAAAATCCAGCTCGACGCGAATATTCTGCGCGGCATTGCTGAGCAGGCTGTCAAATTCGTCGACAAAGATTTTCCTCATTCCATCTGGATCATCGACGAAGTGAACCGCACCTCGACCAGCATCGGCCAGGTCCCGCAACAACTCGCGATTGAAATCATTTCCCAGGCCAATGGTAGACAGCTCAATCCCTTGATCGTTAAACCGCTTTGAGTCCCGGGCAATCTTGTCTGGATCGCTTACGCCAACGTTGGCTCGTCCGTCAGTCAGCAAAATCACGCGATTGGAACGTTGCTGGTCAAGCTTGGCGGTTGCTTGCTCGTAGCCCAACATCAGGCCATGATGCAGGTTCGTCGATCCCCCCGCCTCAATTCGATCGATGGCTTTGGAGATCTTACCGATATCGGCGTTGTGACAAAAATCGAGCACCACGTGCGCTTCGTTGTCATAGGCAACAATCGATACGTGGTCGGTTGGGTTTAGCCTTTCGATCAACATTTGTAGCGACTGTTTGACCTTCGCAATTCGCTCTCCCGACATTGACCCGCTTTTGTCAATCACCAGAACCAGATTCAGTGGACGTCTATTTTTTCGATTCGTTGCCCGAGCTGTCGTCAAACCCGTCTGAATTCCAATTCGTCCGTTGGGCAACGTCGCCCAGCGAAGGTCAAGATGCACCTGTTCATCGCCCTCGGGAAGTGGAATCTTGTGGCGGTGATAGTTGATTAACTCCTCGACGCGAATCGAATCGGGATCCAGATGGAGCCCAGCATTCATGGCACCGTAGGACATCGACGAGACGCCGGCCTGGCCACAGACGGGATCACAGACCGTTAACGTCGCGGCCACCAACATTGCCGCTCCGAGCGTTAGATTGAATCTTGATTTAGACATGGTTTTCCTTTCAAGCGTAAAATATTGGGGGATTTTTACGGTCGACAACGGCGCAGCAGCGACCGCATTCGGCTTCAGGTCACAATTGAAACGAAGTCAGAAATCGACCAGGAGATTCGAGATCATGCTGCCAGGCGGCAGCGGGCATCACTGCCGCAAGCTCTCATCCCAGGCTGCCTGCTTTAAATCCTGCAGGCGACGTTGCCATTCGGACAACGCATCGCGTTTGTGCTCGAGTTGCATTTCGGCTCGTTGAAAGGAATCAAGTTCCTTGCGTGCGGCCACGAACCGTTCCAGCAGGTTCTCGACCATCTTCAGCTTGGCCTTGGCTTCCGCCTGGGCCACCGAGGTTTCAATCGCCAGCGTTTCGGCGAACGTACTCCTGGAGCTGGAAGTCTCGAGTTCCTGTTGTGCCTGCAACAACTCCAACTCGGCATTGAGCACGGAATTCCTGGAGCGCGAATAGTCCTGCTGAGATACGCTGCCGGTTTCCATTAACTGCTTTTTCCGCGCCAGCTCCTGCTTGGCAGTTGCCAGTTTTTCAGACGCCGTCTCAAGGATCTTCTTGCCAACAGGACTATCACTGCCACGGGTTTGTTCTGCCCAGATTTTGTCCGCCATCAGTTGACGCGCCTCCAGTCCAGCCAATTCGATCATCAAATGAATTCGCTGGGACTGCAACGAGCCCAGCACTTCGGCATAGGACTCGACGGGGATTTCCCGTTCGTCCAACTTGGCTTCCTGCTCGATGGTCGTCTCAGCGAGTTCATCGATCTCCCGTTGCAGTAGTTCAATGTGCGCTTCGAATCTGGCAATTGGCGATTTGGGGGCCGGAGGATTCGGCACCGACTGTGCAAAACCGCACTGGGGCAAAAGGCAAACCGCGATCAGGCAGCCTGCCGCCCACATTGATTGATTGGAAATTTTCATCGTATGTTCCTTGGATTTAGTCGTACTGTTTCAGGATTTGTGTGGCGATGGCAGCGCCCTGAGTGCCGTCAAACTTGTCAACAACGGATTGCAATTCGAATCGCACTGACTCTGGCGGAGCTCCCCAGTCGAGCGCAGCCTGACAGGAAAGCCCTTTGACCAGCGCTAGTTTTTCGTGACTCAAGGTCGCCGAATTGGCTTCCACCGATTCCGGCAAACCCTTCGAATTCAATGCTGCCCGCTGACGAAGGGTGGCTATTTTCCACTGCAACCGCGCCCGTTCGAGGTCCAATTGCAGCTGGTCCAGTTCGTCAGATTCAGCGAGTTCCATCGCGATTCGGTTTTCATCAGATGGATCGGTGCGAGGCGACGGATCCGACTGCTGGACAACATCTGGATTTGATTGCAGTTGATGAATCACACTGGCCAGCATCACAACGGCAGCTGCCACGGCAATGATCGCGGCTGCGGCTTTCCATCGCTTGGGTCGCGTCGGCGGCAATTCAGTTCGACACTGGTCAGGGATCGCGCGCAAATCGGACTTGAGCGATTCCGGAATTTCAAGATCCCTAAGCAAGTCATCGATCATGGCAGTTGCCTTGTTAAACCCGTTGTTCTTTTTCGATCAGTTGTTTCAATCGCGAACGCCCTCGATGCAGTCGAGACAGAACGGTTCCTTTGGGAATCCCAAGAATCTCAGCTGCCGTTTCCGCCGACAAACCTTCCATCGACACCAGCAAGATCGGCAGCTTGAGGCTGTCATCAAGCTGTTCAATGGCCCCTTGGATCATCGCTTGTTGTTCGACTTTCGATTCGGCAGCCAACAAGGTTCGTTGATCGACCACGGCCTCTTCTGCCGCCTCCAGCTGGGACAGTTTCGGGTTCCGCTGAAGCTTCAAATATTGATTTCTCAGTATGGAGAACATCCAGGCTCGCATCTTTTCCTGATCGCGAAGCGAGCCGATGTTTTGCCAAGCTTGCAAATAGCACTCCTGAACCAACTCGGTCGCCAACTCACGCTGGCCGGTCAAACGATACGCCACGCGGTACATCGAATCAGCGTGCTGATCGATGCAACATTCGAACAATTGTCGAAGCTGGAGATCGGTTGACATGGAGAGGCCAGGTGGTGAGGTCTACCAATGAAGTACAGAAATTGGCGGACCGATTCACGAAAAACCGTCTGGATTCGAGAATTTGTCGAAAACGCAGTGTTCAGCGTACTACTGTGCCGAACTGACCTCAAGAAACCGGGTTTCACTGCAGGCAAAGGTGGCACATTGACCGTTGTACTGCCAACAATCTCGACAGTGTGGCGTTTTGCATCGAACGCAGACAACCATATCCTGGGTAACTTCTTCGCTGCAAATCGGACATTTGACGTCGTCGACAATCGTTGCCAAACCGATGTCCGTAAACGAGATCCCGGCGGCTTTGCCCAACAATAGCTGATCAAAAAACTGCAATCCCAGGCGGACAAAGTCGTCCAGAATCACCTGCTTCCAGATTTCTCCAGGCTTGATGATTTCCAGGACGCCTCGACGACACCGAATATAGATTCCCTGCTGTTCTCCCAGTCGATTCAACTGCTCCAATTGCCAGGTCACAGCATCCTGGTTCAACAATGCTTGAGCTTCATCCCGTTTTCGAGACGCCGCGTTGTAACGAGCCTGAAAATCGGGATTGGAAAATGTGATTCGACGTTCCGGTTCGGACTGATTTCGCCGTAACCGCAACTGGGATGTCGAACACTCAAAACTGGGCAGGTCATCGACACGCGTGATCCGCAGCCGGGTTACCAGCCGCCCATCGAGGACTCGTGAACGACGGGATTGGACGGCACACAATCGCCCCCGATACTTGAACATCAGCGAAGGGCCCGAAAACAGGAGCCCTGACTTCACGCCGACCTTACCATCGGGGCTCTTTCCGTTGTATCGCAAGCTGACTTGTTTATAGGCACGATTCCAGCTTTGTTGCTTGCCCATCGACTTCACGGCCCGGATCACACCGAACAGGAATACCGCGATAACGATGACTGGAATGATCGCTTCCATTTTTCAACTGACCGCTAACAAAATGATGGTTCAACTTGCAACAACTGGAAGTCACAAAGCACTACGGATCATTCGTTTGATTCGAATCTGTATCGTCGGTGAACACCATCGGCTTACCATCAGCCTGATCCTGGTCAAAGTTCTGTTGGTTGCCGGGTTCCGATTCGGTTGAAAACGAAGCAATCTGCTGGTCGCCATCATCCAGCGGCTCTTCCTCAACCGCAGACGAATTTGCCGTCCACAGATACGTTCCGACGCCACCCACCACCAGCGCTCCCAGCCCGGTCAGGACCATTTCCAGCCACGGCCACGAGGCAGCGGGAAGGTCTTCCCCTTCCAACGCCGCTGCCAGTTCCTTCGCCCTGGTTTCGGAATCTCTCAGCTTGTCCCGCGCTCGTACAAGCTGGTCCTGGTACTTCTTGGACTCGCTCTGGAGCTCTTGCGATTTTTCCAGAGCCAGTTTTCGTTCAGCCTTCAGTTGTTCGGTCAACGCCAATTGCCCTTCCAGGTTGCTCCGCATCAACCGTTCGTTTTCTTTCAGTTGCGTGTATCGATCCAGCAACTTTTCGTCGCCGGAAAGACTGCCGACGACACTGGCCAAAACCTGCTGCTGCGCTTCTTCACGAATGGTCGCGTCCCGTTGCGATTCCATCGATTCAATTTTGGCTTGCAATTCGGCAACCTCTTGGGAATTCCCCGTCGGCGATACCAGGTACCAGGCCACGATCAGCAGTAGCAAAAACTGCATCGCCAACATTCCGATCACGGCGATTTCCAACACTGACCTGCGTTGATCAACCAGTTGTACTGAGGTCGAACCAATCGGGCTGGATGAATAACGGGGGTCGACGTTCATGTCGGGCTCCTTGTTGTAAAGCCTGGCGAAAAACTCGAGCTCATCACGACGATAACGGCTGGTCATCATCGTGAATCCGGCGGTCCGCATGGTTTGAGGCGGATCCGATTCGGTCCACTGAAACCACCCTCGATCCTGTTCGCAAGGATCAATCACCAATGCGACATCGAGAGGCCGGTTAAAAAAATGATTGCAGATAAACAAATCCATCCCGGACAAAAACACACTCCACCCGGGATGGGTGTGATACCAACCGACCATCTCCAGATCTGGATGGAACTGGGCCCGTTGCCGCGTGATCTGACTCCAGGTCTGGTGGGTAAACTTGAAACTACCCTTGGTCGCTTCGTAATGCTCGGCGCGCAGACATTCGGTGACCACGACAAACGGTTGGCCCTGATCGTCAAGCAGTTGTTTGCCCAACATCACACCACCCAACTCGACGCGGGTATTGGAGATGGCATGAGCCTCCATGTCCCGCATCACATCCAGATCAACAAAGATCGCCAGTTGATCACTCTGCGGTTCGCCGACAGGGACGGTGACAAAATGCGCATCTTGATCGGGACGCAGCGCTTGATCAGGCTCCGCATGTTCGACATCACCGAACTGGATCCCTTCGCTCATCAAGGCTCCGCGGCAAATTGGATTTTGTCAGCATCGGCAGCCAACAGCACATAAAGCTCTTCATCACCGTGGACCAGTTTGAGCATGTCGTAGACGGGAACACCCAACTGAGCCAGACTCATCGATGCCAGCTCGCTGGCCGGCGAAATCTCAAACGTTGTCTCTGGCTGCAGCGGTTGTTGGCATTGTCGGCATACCCCTTCACGACTTCCAACCTCGCATAGCGGCTGGTTGACCACCTGCCTCGTTTCGCAGCTACGACAAGTTAAGGCGGTCATGAAATCGCGGTCCAACTGTAACCGCACGGCTGCCAGATCCCAGCCTGGCCGCTGGGTCGGCAAGACCAATTTCATGGATTCAAACAGTTCGCTCGGCGTTGCTTCGTTGCCCAAGGGCACCGCGATCGGGTCCTCGTACGTTTCGTGAGACAGGCAATCCTCGCGACGAACAAAATTGGTCTGGTAAAAGCGATTGGCCGCCCCATTGAACACCAGCGCGGTACCCGTTGCGGCCGGCAATTCGTGTAACAGCTTCAACGCTTCCTGGACTTGCAACCCGGCAATGATGGAGGCGATTGTCGGCGCCGTGGGAACCTTGCCCTGTTGAATGTCTTCCTGCTTCAACAGCGGACAACTGTATCGCAACGAGATCAACCGGTAATCATTTTCGGTCATGGTGCACTCGTAACAGGGTCCCGCTGGCGGCATGAACACCTTGGCAACACCGTTGATTTCCTGGATCCCGCCGTCAATCCAGGGCGTGTTGACTTTCCAGCACATCCGATTGATCCACAGCCGTGCTTCGCGATTGTCGACGCAGCAAATGACCAGATCGGTTTCACTCACCAACCCCAGCCCGATATCGGTCAACACGTTCCCAAACATCGGCATGATGCGACAATCGGGATTCAGCTCAGTAGCGCGACGAGCTGCGACTTCCGATTTGGGTTGCCCCCGGTCTGCGGCGCGAAACAGAACCGACCGGGTGAGGTTGGAATCCTGGATTTCATCGAAGTCAATCAGATAGACCTGTCCGACGCCCAGCAATGCCAGGTTCTTGAGCACTTCGTTGCCCAACGCCCCAGCGCCGACGACGAGTATTTTTGCCGCTGCAATTCGCTCCTGGTCCCACCACCCAATCAGCCGCAACCGCGAGTAACGATCGCCGTCATCAATGACCATCGGCTCGGTTTTGGATTGCTGGTCCGCAGCGGATGCATCGCTCATAAACTTCAAAGCTGGAAAGGATGATGTGGAATTGCCACGAGGCGAGATCGGGTTACGGCAACCTAATCCAGAAACAGGATGCCATCCTGGGGCTGTGATTGAGGTGCAGGTTCGGCAATCTCAGCGTCGATAATCTCGATGCCATCGGACGAAACATCGATGATCTCAATGGGCTGCTGACTGTTATCGGTCACCCGCGTCACCTGAACTTCGGGCATCGCCGGTGGTGTCGGAGTTGACTTGACGGGCGGCACCGGACGAACCACAGAGTCGTTGCCGATTCGATCGCGGATCGAACGGGGATCGAGCGGGAAAGTGAAATCCGATTGCATTTTGGCCCAGATCGCGGCTTCGCGATTGTAAGGACTTTCGGTATCAAAGTTCTTGTACCGAATCATGTCCCATAACATCGTGACCATCTCGGACAATGTCAGACTGGGGACCCAGTGGGTACCGTAACTACCCAGACAGACCACCCCATTGTTGGAGATGTTTGGATGAAAAATGGGCGTTTGCCAAGCCAGATTGGGCACCATCCGGGGATAAGCGGCCCCTAGCTCAACCAGCACTTCGTGGTGGTGGGTTAACGAAATCCGACCACTGGATTCCTTGCGAATTCCCGTGCCCTGAAAAATCAACTTGTATCGTTGCGGCGGACTGCCGTTGGTCTCGAATGAAAAAATCGTGCTGTCAGCGTTCAGCTGGCGCACCGAATTGTAGTCCGAGTTCAGTCGCCGCAACCGGGGAGATTTGCGCAACATGATGACTCACACTATCCGGCTACGATTTCGGGGTAGATAATCAGGTGGTCGCCTGAATTCACACTGGCCTCAACCAGTGTCTCATATTCGTTCAGTCGGCGGCCACCTTCTTTGTGGTCCAGACTGTAGCTCATCGGCTGACCATCGGGCCCGACCATCGGCAAATTCATCTTGGTAATGATGTTGGGCAGGATCCGCTGAACGGTGACCGTGTCAGCGACAACCGCCTCGACACTTTTGGCGCCTGTCTGGTCGAGAAACGTGACCTTGGTGCCCTCGTGTTGTGCCGTATCGGACATCTTGGTTCCTCAAATCTTTCTTTGTGCAGGACTGAAAATTGCTGAATGTTCCGGTGAGACTCCGCCCTACCGACACAGTCTAAACACCGCTTGTTCATGCCTTTCTGCAGACAAGAACCTCATTGTATCGGGGTATTATCTACGATTCGCGGATTCACTGCGGATATTGGGAGAATTCCCAAAACTTTCAACTGGACGGTTAGCAGAACAAAAATTTCCGAATTTTCTGTGCCGTTGACCTTTGGTGTCACACCCGCTGCGAACAATCCTACCAGCAGACATCGCTATCAGCTGTGGAAATGAGTGAGAAGAAACGATGAGCAAGCCCCGAAAACTTCCCCGAGGATTCGTGACGTTTGTGGTCCAGCCAACGGTTGACTTTCGCCCTACCAACTGGCAACAGTCGCCAACACGCTTTCGAATCGTCAAGCACCAGGGTGCCAAACAATTCCTCGGCCAGGCCGACGCGTGGAAATTCCTGTTCAACCAGGAAGTACTGAAACACCGCCGCACCGGCTTGATCGACCAGTGGGCCATTCACCTCTGCCTTGACGATGCCGAACAGTTACAGTGGTTCCAACGGCAAGTTGAAGGGTTTCAGACGATCGACGTTTCCCGCAACAACCTCACACGCAGCAACGCTGCAAGCATCAGCCCAGAGCGTCAGCTTGGAAGTTGCACACTTTTGGAAACCCGACGCGTAAGCGAGGGAAAACACGCATCGGTGTAGCCCTCGTTTTTCGGGCCTGTTGATTTAATGGAAACCCAAAACATAAGTGAGGAGAAGCCACCCTTCGGGCGGCACTTGTGTAGCCCTCGCTCACGCTTCGGGTTTCCCTTACGACTAAATCAACAGGCCCTTTCGCGTCGGGTTTCCATTCCCAAGCAAAAACTGCGATAGTGCAACTTCTAAACTTACGGGTTGGGCTCGCTCCGCGTGACTCGATCCTGACCACGATACAGCAGGGTTGAAGTTTGATTGGATTACCGAAACAGGTTGGTCAGGTACTCCAGTGCCGCACCACACTCGACTTCCAAATTGGTACCCTCGCGACGATCGACGGTCAGGTATCCCTGGTACTGTTCTTCCTCCAGCATTCCCAGCAACGCCGGCCAATCGACGCTGCCCCGCCCCAACTGAACCTCGACACCTCGCCCCAGCGACAGATCGGTAACAGCATCGCGGGCTCGAAAATTCGCTACATGCTCCGACAGGACCTTCATCGATTCGGTTGGCGAATAGCCATTGATGATCAATTCGGCAGGATCAAAATCGACCTTCAACGTATGGATCGGCAAGGAGTCAATCAACCCTTTCATCGTGCTGCCATCTTCGGCACCGGTCCGCGCGGCCAACCAGGCCCCAGCCCGCTGACTGTGGTTGCCGATATCGGTCAATGCTTGCACCATGGTCGTCCAACGTGGATCGTCCACGGAGTCTGGAATCCGCCCCAGCCGATTAACAACGACGCTGCTCCCCAGCTCGAAAGCCAGTTGAAGCGTCGCCTTGGTCGCTTCCACACGCCGATCCAGATGATCCAGGTCTCCGTAACCAAACTGAGTCGGAAAATGAATCGCGCTGACCCGTAACTCCAGGTCCGACAACAGCTTGCGGATATGCCGGATCGCCGTGCGAGTCATATCCTGAGCACGAATTTCCGTTCGTCCGTTGATTTCAACGGCATCAGCACCGAGCCTCGCAGCGGTCACGATCGCTTTTTTAAACGGCTGGCGAAGGCTATCCAGATTGATGGATTTTTTCAGTTGCAACATGGTTTCAAAATAACTCGATGATCAATTCCTAACCGGTCGGCTGAAAATTCTAAGCTTCCGAGTTTAGAATAACAGCCGCTATCACTGACATCTGACTCCAATCGTCCTACCAAGTGACTTATGCCTTCGATTAATGAAGTTTGCCAACATCTGGATTCACTGGCCCCCCTCCGACTGGCCGAAGAATGGGATAACGTTGGGTTGCTGGTTGGTGATCCCGAATCGGCTGCCAATCGAATCATGACTTGCCTGACGGTAACTCCGGAAACAGTCGCCGAAGCGATCGACAACCAGGCCGATTTGATCGTTTCTCATCACCCCCTGCCCTTCCGACCCGTCAAACGAATCACTACCGATCAAGTCCCGACTCGAATGCTGTGGCAATTGATTCGCGCCGGAATTGCCGTTTATAGTCCACACACTGGTTTCGATTCGGCCGCCAATGGCATCAACCAATCCCTTGGCGAACAGCTGGGACTAACAGACCTGCGTCCACTCAACCCGCTGGAAAATGATCCGCAAGGACTGGGCTCCGGTCGGATTGGTAACTTGCCAGCCAGGATCAGTGTCGCCGAATTTGGCCAACACTTGAAAGCCATCTTTGAACTGTCCCTGTTGCAACTGGTCGGCCGCGACGACCAATCGATCACCAGGATCGCGATTGCCTGCGGTAGCGGTGGATCTTTTTTATCATCGGCAGTACGAGCTGGAGCCGATGCGCTGGTAACCGGTGAATCAAATTTTCATACGGCTCTCGAAGCCAAAGCCTGTGGAGTTGCCCTGTTTCTGTTGGGCCACTACTCCAGCGAACGGTTTGCCCTGGAGCAACTGGCCAATTCGCTGGGCCAGCACTTCAGCCAGGCCAAGGTGTGGGCCAGCCAACAGGAATCCGATCCATTGTCCTGGTTGTAGAAGGCAACTTTTTGTAAGGACGACAAGTGCTTGATCGTCCACCGCGTTGCCTATGATTGGAGGCTTTCAGAACTGTCAAGTTGCTTCGGCTTCGGCCAGGACGCCACGGAAAACCCACTTGAGACGGTTTTTACCGTCGTTCGGGCCACTAATTTTCAGCTCAGCCGCATCGTACAAGTTGAACGTTGACCTGTTTTTCGGTCAATCTACAATGCCAACCTGCCACATTCGACGCCAAACCCAGGCCACTTTTGATGGATAACCAAGACTACTCGACACCCGCCAACACCGATTTGGAAGACCGATTTCTGGTCGCGCTGCCTGTTTTCAACGAGGTCTCGACGGTTCACGCTGTCCTGGACCAGGTCAACAAACATGCGCGACACATCCTGGTCGTCGATGACGGTTCAACGGACGGAACGTCGGCCGAATTGAAACAACGAACCGATATCCGGCTGGTCCATCACAATCAGAACCGGGGTTATGGCGCGGCTTTGAAAACAGCGTTTGATTACGCCGTTGAGCATGGTTTCGAAGTCATCGTTACGATCGATTGTGATGGGCAACACGAACCTCAGCGCATCCGTGATTTCGTTGTCCGCTGCCTTGAGTCCGAGGCCGAAATCATTTCCGGCAGCCGCTATCTGAGATCATTTGATTCGGATTCTCCCCCACCGGAACAACGTCGAGCGATCAACTTTCAAATCACTCGTATTCTGAACGAACGCCTGGGTTACTCGTTAACGGATGCCTTTTGCGGCTTCAAAGCCTATCGAGTTGACTCGTTGAAAAAGCTGACGCTAACCGATCCCGGCTATGCGATGCCATTGGAACTGTGGGTCCAAGCGGCCTGTCACGGTCTGAAGGTAGAGGAAATTGCCGTTCCGCGAATCTATCTCGACGAGAACCGATCGTTTGGCGAACAGCTTGACGATCCGGAGCAAAGGTTACGCTACTACCAAGGCGTCTTGAATACGGCCTTTGATGCTGTTTCCGATTGTGACCAACGCGCCGGGGGCATTGAGGTTGGCTGATCAATTGCCCGATCCCGCGTCTCCAGCCGAACCAGCCGAACTCGCCCCCAATAATCAACCGGCCATCGAGTATCGGAAGATCCGTGTTCCGCGCGAACATGGCAAGTTTCTGCAGATCCCCCCAGCCAGTGCGCTTGGCGAATTATGGGACTCCAACTTGCAGCAGCAACAGCAAACGGCGGTCGAGTCGATTCCATCAGTCGACGGCTCGCTGAACCTGGCTGAATTTCGCATTGCAGCTCGTGAGGAAATCGTCACCGCGGCCCAGGAGTACTCAGAACTCTATCTCCCTGAAGACTCTCGCGGCTTTCGCTTTCGTGCCGAGTCGACCCCGGTGATCATGTCAGGCCATCAACCGGAGCTATTTCATCCGGGAGTCTGGTTCAAGAATTTCGTGCTGTCAAAGCTGGGCCAAAAATTCAATGCAATCGCGATCAACCTGGTCGTGGATTCAGATCTCTCGACTAACGTCAGTGTTCGCTATCCACAAGAAACTCAGCGCGATGATCGCCGATCGTTTCAAACCGCAACCATCAAGCTTGACCGCGCCAGTGAACCACTGCCCTATGAACAACGAACCATCGTTGACCTGGAATTCCTGACCCGGTTTCCCAAACGTGTCGAACTTGCGCTGGAGTCATCGGATCCGCGAATCGCTCATCGTTTATGGCAGCACCTGCTTCCGGTTTACAGTCGTCTGCAGGCGGCCAACGACTCGAACGCCCAACCTGCTCTGGGTGCTACGCTGGCGGCAACGCGACATCGGCTGGAGTTCGAATCAGGGTTGATGACCCTGGAAGTGCCGATCAGTCGTGTCTGTCAAACGACTTCGTTCTTCAGATTTTTTCACTGCATCGTTTTTCGCAACCAATACTTCCGCGAAATCCATAACGATGTTTTGCTGGAGTACCGTTCGGTCCATGGTATCCGCAGCCGATCCCATCCGGTCCCCGAGTTGCAACAGCAGGAACAATGGACGGAAACTCCCTTCTGGTTCTGGGACGCAAACCACCGCCATCGAAATACGCTCTGGATTCGGGAGACAGACCAGGGCTACCAGTTGGGTCGACCACAGGAACCGTTGGCAACGCTCGGTAGATCGTCCTTCCTCGAAGATTTGGCGTTGCTGGTCGAACGGGGATTGGCAATTCGAACCCGCGCCTTGACGACAACGTTGTTCGCTCGCCTACTGGCCAGCGATCTGTTTCTACACGGTGTCGGCGGGGCCAAATACGATCAGCTTACCGACGCGATTGCGGCCCGTTTTTTCAACCTGCAATTACCCGCTTACCTGACACTGTCGGCGACGATGCAATTGCCATTGAACTATCCGCTAACTCGCCCTGAAGACATCGCCAATATTAAAATCCAGCGTCGCGAATACGATTACCATCCCGAACATTTCGTCGATCGCGACGACGAGCGGGTTCGGGAACTGATCGCCGAAAAACGCAGCTGGATCTCGGGCGAAAATCGATGCCTGCGGTCGCACGAAAAGCATGTCGCAATTAACGAAATCAACGAACGGCTGCGGGAACGAATTCCGATCACCGATCAAAACCTGGCTCACCAACAGAACAAACTGAAGCAGCGAATGCGAAGCAGCGAAATTGCTGGATCGCGGGAATACAGCTTCAGCTTGTTCAAACCGACGCTGATCGAGGAACTTCAAACGCTGGCCGATCAAGCTTGCCAGCAACCTTCCCAAGTCATTTCAAAGGACGAAGCTTGATATTTTTCCAGCGGACTTGATACGGTCCGGCGTTTTTGGGAATCGAGTGAACTTGCAGTCCGATGAATCCCTGGGGATGGGTTTCAAAGATTTTCTCGTCCGTCAAGTCGATCACCAGCTCGTCGTTGATATAGGTTTGAAACCGCGGTCCGCGGGCGACCACCCGGTAATGGTTCCACTGACCATCTTTGAACTTCTTGTGCGGGATCAACTTGTCTTTGGGCACCAGCCAACCGCGACCGGTTGCTTCGCCATAAACGTAGCCGGCTTCGGCACCCTTTTCGCCGCTGGCTTCGATTTCGACCTGGGGCCCGTTAACGCGACCCCATTTCCCCTCCCCTTGCGGTTTGGCGATGGAACGGATCTGCACGCCGGAGTTCAATTGTTGGTCGACTTTGACATCAAACTCCAATTCAAAATCCCCGAACTCCTGATCGGTGCAAAGAAACGAATTGGGGCTACCTTCGGCGGTCGTCCCGCAAATCACGCCGCCTTCTTCAATCGTGTACTTGGCCGTTCCATTCTTCTGGGTCCAGCCAGTCAGGTCCTTCCCGTTGAACAGCTCAATCCACTTTTGTTCCGACTCGTTATCCTGGGCCGATGCGGTCCAGACCATCACCAGACCAATCCAGGCGGCGAGCATTGCATTCAACATCTTCATCCAACCAACTCCATCGAATTGAGTTATATCTTCGTCTAATTGTCGAACCAGGGAACAAATTCCTTGGCTCCCCGATCGACACGTCCACCGACAACCCGAGGCTGTCCGTCGACATCGAATGGGAAGACACCATTATGGGTCAAGCCGACGTTGATTGCAGGACTACTTGCCCGAAGTCGCAAGCTGCCAGGCTGGAATTGAGGGTTTTGATAGATCGTACTGGATCCGTTATTAACCTGGAACGACGGACCGTTGAACAGCACGTTGTAATCCCACCACACGGACCAGGAGTCGTACTGCAGAGCAACATTTTTACCGCCCCGAGCAAACAGGATGTTGTTGTAGACATAACACTTCTGAGACTCCGACACCGACACCTCGCCGCCAAAATCGAAGCTCTTCATGTTCTTGTAGCAGGTGTTGTTGCGAACAAAGACGTTGTTGGCACGGTAATTGTGAATTCCCTGGCCGCCATTGAGATAGCAAAAATTGTTGGTGACCAGTGATTTACGATCGTACAGCACGCCATTTCCGCCGGAGCTGATGTTGCGAAAGTCATCAATCACAATTCCATTGCCGTCGGTCGGACGTCCCCAATCGGGATTGTCCAGTTTGTTTTCGTTCGAAAAACAAGTGTTGTTGCGAACGATGGTGCCAAAATTCGCATCATCGTCAGCCAGGTATCGCGGCTGGTAAATGGAAATCCCCGAGTGCTGGTTGACGTCCCAAAAGGCGTTGTGGTGGACGATGTTCCATTCCAGCAACAGCCAGTCACAATGGTCACAATTAATGCCGCCGCCACGACAGTCGTGAACCCGGCAATTCCGAATCACAACATGATGGCACCCATCAATCCGAATCCCCTTCGTTCCAAAATCGGTGTCGGTCCGGCGATTGGAAACATCCATGCCATCGATGATGAAATGGGATTGATTGTCAGTTTGAATCGATCCGATCAGCTTGGCGCCGTGCCGGTTCTCCGATTTGATGGTGATCGGCGCACCTTGTGTACCGGAACGAGAAAGGTACACCAGCCCGAAGTAATTTCCATCCAGCGCGATGATCGTATCGCCAGCGCGGACCATATTGACCGCTCGTTGCAACGTCTTGACCGGCGTATCACGGTGGGCACTTTCAGCACGGGAACGACCGTTCCAGCCCCAGGGAGCGACGTAGATGTTGTCTGCCAACAGCGCCGTCGGAGTCAGGATCGTGGAAATGAACAGGAGGAGCAGAAAGCGGCTAAACAACCGAGCCGAGCCGGCCGGATTCAGTGGTGTACGCATGTTGAAAATCAAGAGGTTGAAAAATCGATTGCCTGGTTCAAGCAACGAGTCGCGTATTGTAACACAGGAACAGAAATTCCAACCGGAAAAACCGGACCAACCCGATCATGAATAAAAACCGCAGAGCCGCAGAGCTCACGGAGAATCATCGTACGAGAAACTCAGTGTACTCTGCGTCTCTGCGGTGAACGAATTAGTGGCTACATCCGTCTTAGAGGCGACTTCCATCATCGACCGCTAATGCACGCGTTGCCCCGGTTGAGCCCCCTCATCCGGGCTTAACACGAACACGTCCTCTCCACCTGGACCGGACGCGCAGACCATGCCTTCGCTGAGCCCAAATTTCATTTGTCGCGGCTTCAAATTGGCCACCATCACCACCAGCCGACCAACCAGATCTTCCGGGTTGTAAGCAGCCTTGATTCCCGCGAAAACCTGCCGGCGATGATCGCCTCC
Source organism: uncultured Pirellulaceae bacterium (assembly GCA_964545005.1). Lineage (GTDB taxonomy): Bacteria > Planctomycetota > Planctomycetia > Pirellulales > Pirellulaceae > Mariniblastus. The sequence goes on along the minus strand of CAZJEK010000011.1, from coordinate 9,453 downwards.
TAACGACAACGTTAACTTCAGCAGCTTGCGGGCACCTTCGACGTGTTCCGCCTGCACGACCCGCGCGACACGCAAATCGACTTTCATGAAATCATCGATCGTACATTCTTCAGCCAACGCCTCATCTTCCATCGGCTGACCGCTGTCGTTGTATTGATTCGCCTGAGCTGCGGCTGCTTCGGCGGCCAGCGCTTCCTGAGCTTCTTGTTGACTTTCAGCTTCCATCGCTTTGATGTCCTTTTCTTCGATTCGTTTCATCATATGTTTGAACTTGGCAACCGGCGTTCCCACCAGCGGCGTTTTCGCTTGCTCCCAGCGATCGAGCGTTTCGCCCAACAGCTGTTCGGTTTTTTCCCGCAATGACGGCAGCACCGGTGACAGGTAAATGACCAGTTGTCGAAACAGATTTAACGCGACCGTGCAAACGTCCTGCAACTCTTGCGCTTTGTCGGCATCCTTCTTCAGCACCCAGGGCGCGGCGTTTTCGACAAACGGATTAGCTCGGTCGGCCAACTCCAGAATCAATCGCATGGCGCGATTGTAGTCACAGGCTTCGTAGGCGGCGGCGATCGCATCTCCCGCCTCGGCAGCTTGCTGGAATAACCCTCCGTCATCAGGATACTCGGCCGACAACCCGACATCCTTGACGAACTTGGCGCTCCGCGAGGCCAGGTTGACCACCTTGCCGACCAGATCGGAATTGATCTTGCTTTGAAATTCATCGAGATTCAAATCGATGTCATCCAAACGCGACCCCAGCTTGGAAGCGTAGTAGTAACGCAGCGCCGACGGATCGAGGTAGTTCAGATAGGTCGACGCCTTGAATGCCGTCCCCTTCCGCTTGGACATTTTTTCGCCGTTAACGGTCAGGAACCCGTGGATGCGGACCTTGGTGGGCAAGTTGAAACCTGCCGACTTGAGCATTCCCGGCCAGAACAACGTATGAAAATACGTAATGTCTTTACCGATAAAATGGTGGATCTCAACCTCATCGTTTTTCCACCAATCGTCCAGAGACTCACCGTTGGCATCGCACCACTGCTTGGTCGAAGCAATGTAACCGATGGGCGCATCGAACCAGACATACCAGTAGTTGCCGGGCGCGTCGGGAATCTCAAAACCAAAATATGGTGCCGGCCGAGACACATCCCAATCCCGCAGCGGTTTGACGCCCTCTTCGGAATCCGGGTCGCCCAGAAAGTGGCCTTTCAAATAGTTGGCGACTTCGGGCTGCAGGTGATCGCCTGACTGCGTCCATTGGTCCAGAAAATCGTGTAACTGCTCGAGCTCGATAAACAGGTGCTTGGCCGTGCGCACTTCCGGCTTGGTGCCCGTCAACGTACTGACCGGATCAATCAGATCTGTCGGGGCATACGTGTGACCGCATTCGCAATTGTCGCCTGCCTGATCCGTGCGCCCGCACTGGGGGCAGGTTCCGGTCACAAAACGATCGGCCAGAAACGTGCCCGCTTCGGTATCGTATAACTGGTCAACATCTTTCTCCTTGACCATTCCGGCTTCGCGAATCGACTGCCAGATCTGATGACACAACTGGCGGTTTTCTTCGCTGTGAGTGCTGCCGTAGTTGTCGTATTGGATCTGGAAACCGGCAAAGTCACGTTGGTGTTCTTCCGCCGCTTCGGCAATCACTTCTTCTTCAGAACGACCTTCTTTGCGAGCCCGAATCATGATCGCCGTGCCATGCGTATCGTCGGCCCACATGAATCGGCACTCATGGCCACGGAGTTTCTGAAACCGAACCCAGATGTCGGTCTGAATGTACTCGACCAGGTGGCCCAGATGGATCGAACCGTTCGCGTAGGGGAGCGCCGCGGTGACCAGGATCTTTCGCTTCTTCATGCTTGAAAGTTGGGTTAAAATTGGCAGCTGCGATACTGCCGTGTTGACTGCTGAATCAAGATTTTAAAACGATTACCGCACTTCAGACTGGGGAGCGATCGTCGAGTGCCGCTCCCGCCTGCTGAAATACTGGAACCACCATGCCCTATCCCGATCCGGACGCGTACCAAATCAATGATCCTGCACAACTGCTTTCACCCGGCCTGGTTGTCTTCAAGTCGCTGTTGGAACATAACCTGGACGAAATGATCCGCATTGCCGGATCCCCGGAAAACTTGTGCCCACACTGTAAAACGCACAAGACACCTCAGATCATCCAGATGTGGCTCCAGCGCGGCGTCAAGTCTCATAAATGTGCTACCATCGCCGAAGCCGAAATGCTGGCTGACTGCGGCGTGGAAGACATCCTGCTGGCCTACCAACTGGTCGGCCCCAACCTGAAACGGATGGCTCAGTTGATTGACCGTTTTCCAGCTGTCAGGTTCACGTCATTGGTCGATAGCCCCGCTGCGGTTGCGGCATTGTCGGATGCGCTTTCCACCTTGGCCGCGGGGAAATCCATGGACGTGATGCTGGATTTGAATTCGGGAATGAATCGGACCGGGATCCAGCCCGGCCCCGAGGCCATCGAGTTGTACGAGATGATTGAATCCAGTCCTGGCTTGCAAGCCGGAGGGCTTCATTGGTACGACGGGCACCACCGACAACCCGACCGTCACCAGCGGCAAGTCGCCGTCACAACGGGCTGGCAACAACTCGGCCGATTCCGCAACCAGTTGATGATGACGGGGCTGCCAATTCCTCGAGTCGTCGCCGCCGGCACGGGCTCGTTTCCGATTCTTGCAGAGGTAGGCGAACCCGACCTGCAACTCAGCCCCGGCACGACCGTGTTCCATGATGATGACATGGTAACGCGGTTCCCCGAGTTAGACCTGTTTCCGGCCCAGGGGATATTGACCCGCGTCGTCGGCAACAATCGTCCCGGCTACCTGACGCTGGATGTTGGCCACAAAGCCTGTGCAGCGGACCAACCGCAGGGCCACCGGCTGTTCTTCCCCCAATTGGGACCCTGCCAGGAAGTCATGCACAGTGAGGAACACCTGGTGATCGAAACCGATCAGTCAGATCAGTTCCAACTCGGTGACTGCCTGCTGGCGATCTCACGCCACAGCTGCCCTGTCTCCGCGGTTCACTCATTCGCGTACGTGATTGAAAACGGCGACCTGGTCGACCAATGGGACATCATCGCCCGCAACCGAGTGCTGACGATATAGAAGGGCGCTGCTAGAGTCCGTAGCATGGCCGATTCGGCCGTGTTCGCGGCGGAATACTGGACGCAAGGCAAAACCTTGCGGACTCGGGCCGATGGCCCAAGCTACCTCTCGCGATCGCCAAAAGATGTCAACCTATTCGCGAGAGTTGCGGCGTTAGGTGGCGGCTTCCAGCGATTTTGGCGTTTTGGCGCTAGCCACCGACTTTCCGAAATTCACGCTTCGACTGACTTTCGTCCGGGGCTAGCGCCCCAGCGGCTGGATAAAAAATGTCAACCTCACCACTCCGCAGCTTCTCGATCTACTTGTCAGCTGGATCGCCACCCCGGCCGTTGTAAATGGGCTGTCCACTGGCCGCGAAGCGACGAAATACCTGGCAGGCTTCTTCAGCCAATACGTCTTCCATCACTTCGATGCCGCGGCTGGTAAGTTCCTGTTGCCAATTGGGATGAATCGGCCCTTCATCAAACCCGGCCAGCGATTCAATCTGGTCGCCTGAAGCTCCGATCACCAGACTCCGCACTCCCGACCAGGGGATCGAACCGAAACACATGGCGCACGGCCGGCCATTAACGACCAACTGGTACGCTGGCATGCCTGGCCCGCCGAGATCAAAGGTGCCCAATTTCTTCTGAGCCAGCGAGATCGCCACAATTTCCGCGTGCGCCGCCGACACTCCGCAAGGAACAACTCGATTGACACCGATCAACACCACCTTGCCGGTTTGAGCTTCAAATATTCCGGCCGCAAAGGGCCCCCCGGTATCCTCTTCAAAATTCCGTTCAGCAAATTGGATCACGGTCCGCATCCGATCCTCCAACCCCTCGATCACCGCAGGCAATGCTCGATTCGCTTCCTCTGCCCAGGCCGGTAAATTGACTGCAAAATTCATCGAACTACTTTCTGGTAACCCAAACCAAGGCCTGCCGCGGTGCAATGGTCGGTCCCGCCGAATGCGGCAGCGAACTGAGCAACACCTCAGCATCTTGATACTCTTCCAGCGTCACATCCTGCTGGTGTTCCCGGTCAAGCCGTGCGACCACGTGAATCTCCGCCGACGGATAATCGTAGACCAATCGATAAATGTGGTTCTGGGAATCCGATTGGGTAGACATGAAATCGACATTTAACCATCCGGCCGCCAGCCCTTCACGCCGCAGCGTTAACAATTCGCGGTACCAGTCCAACATCGCTGGATCACCCTCGCCAATTATCGCGGTTTGAAATGCTTGCGGATCCGATGGCAAGGGCGAACCGTCCCAATCGTGATGCGGATACTCGTCTCGACGCCCCCGATCAACCGCAGCCCGCAGACCCTGGTCTTCGAAATCAGCGAAAAACGGGAATGGACTTGCTGTCGCCCGTTCCTCACCCATGAAAATCATCGGGATCGAAGGATAGAGTAACACCAGCGGCGCTGCGGCGCGATGAAACTCAACGCTGGTCAAGTGATGCAGTCGTTTACCATGCGGATGATTGCCGACGCTGTCGTGAGTCTGCAATGCCATGATCAACGATTCAATGTACTTGCGATCGTTCTCCGGGTGATGAACGTCTCGCATTTCCGGGGTCACTCGAACTGCCTCCGGAGTGCTAAATACGTAAGCATGCGTTAACGCTTCGGGCAGATCCGTACTTTGATAATCCCGGTTGGTCAATCGCACCTCCGGCGCTCCGACAGCATAAATCGAGTGCATCAGGCAATCCGACCAGATCGCGTCATGGTGCGGCTGACCAGCGACCGGATCACCGACCAGGTGAGGATCGTAAATATTGGATTCGCCAATCAAGTACAACTCGCGGCGGTGTCGTGACTGAAGCTGCCGAAACTGGTCGCGAATTTCGTCCAGAATCGAATACTCGCTGTCATCAAACATGTAGTGCACCGCGTCCAGTCGCACCCCATCGAAATGGTACTCCTCAATCCAGAACGCGATATTATCGTTAACAAACTGTCGAACCTGGGCCGCGTCGCGCCCATCAAAATTGAATGCGTCTCCCCAGGGCGTTCCCCGTCGCGATGAACGATAGGGAGCAAACTCAGACAGGTAGTTGCCTTCGGGCCCAACATGGTTGTAGACCACATCATTGATCACCGCGATCGAATGTTGATGGCAAGCGTCCACGAACTGTTTTAACTGGTCTGGATCGCCAAAGGTGTTTCGCGGCGCAAAGTAGTTGACACCGTCATAACCCCAATTCCAACGACCTGGAGTTTGGGCCAGCGGCAACAGTTCAATCGCGGTAATGCCCAGGTCCACCAATTCTGGCAGTCGGTCAATCGCAGCCTGATAGGTTCCCGGTTCGGTAAACGCACCCACGTGCAACTCGTAAATCACCAAGTCCCGCTTGGCAACGCCACGCCAAGATTCGTCCTGCCAGTGATAGCCAGTCGGATCGATAACCTGAGATGGACCATGGACTCCAAACGGTTGAAATCGAGACCGAGGATCCGGTCGCCCCATACCACCATCGATGGAATAGCGGTACAGCGATCCAGCGGGAACGTCCAGCACAGCCCGGTGCACGCCATCCGATCCAGGTTCGAGAGCGAACTTCGCCTGAACCGTTTCGTCCGATCCTGTCCGGACGACCCATTCCAGTTCCACCTGTTTGGCTTTGGGTGCCCAGACTTCGAAACGAGTTTGATGGGAATTGACTGGAACCGCGCCGCAAGGAGAGTCGATTTTCGGTGTCTGTATTTGATCGGCGTTCAAGTGAATCCCTTCTTCAGGTCATTGACAGTGAGCTTTGAGCCGGCGCAGTTCTTAATCGCAAGCCAGAGGTAGCTTGCTATTGGCCCGAGTCCATTAACTTTTTTTCGAAAACCAATATTCCATTGCGATCACGGCCGGATCGGCCAAGCTACTTTCGCGGAGAGGATGACATTTCTTGTTCAGCTGACCTGGTTGGCGCTGTGGTTGACTGGCCGATTGATTTGTTTTCTGCAAAACACATCTTGTTGATCATGTTAATCTTGTCCATCCTGTCCCTGTTTCGAACCCTGTCTCAACATGGACAGCGTACGCAAGGAAGTTAGACAGGATGTTCGGGATCCACAAGATTGACGAGATGGTTCCCGGTGGTGGATTCCTGAGACCACGAATCGGGCAAACGAAAAAACTTTCCCGAAGCGGCGCACGGAAACCTGGGTTCAGTCGTCTTTGTCTTCCGGTTCGACAACAATCAACCGACGTTCATCGACCAGGTATTTATATTGGCGACCGCCGGGCAGCTTGGGCAACTCGCCAACATATTGCTTGAGCACCTTGTCCATGAATTCTTCGTGGGACTTGGGATACTCTCCCGTCGCGGCTCGGTACAATTCCAATCCCTGTTGGACTTTCTGCTTGGCAATTGTGCTCACGGCTGAACCGTAGCTTTGCAACGGCGCCGTGATCGGCGAGGTCAAATTCGGTTTGACTTGCAAATCGGCTTCCGGTTCACCCGCTTCTCCCTCGCCAACCTCATCGGTCGTTTCGCCAAACACCTTATCGTTCCTGGCAGTTTCTGGGCCACTCGGCTCGGCACAGCCCAGACAGGCCAAGCTGACCAGCAAAGCTCCATAAAACGCGACGGCACCAAACTTTTTGGCGTGCAACAAGGTCTCAATCATCTCAGGCTCCGGTTAGATTTCAATCACACCATTCTACCGGAGTTGAATTTCAAGGCTACATCAGCGTCGACATACCACCATCGACACCAACCACCTGCCCAGTCACCCAGCCACTGGCCGGTTGCAGTAGAAACAGGCCCATCGCTGCCAGATCCTCAACCGTTCCGGTTCGCTTTAACGGATACTTCTCGCCCATCTGATGGGCCTTGTCTTCATCTTGAAAGAATCGACTGGCCAATGGTGTGTTGGTCAACGCGGGCGCAATCGCGTTGACTCGGATTTTTGGCGCCCATTCGGATGCCAGGCTGCGAACGAGCCCTTCCACAGCGCCTTTTGCGGCAGCAATTGATGCGTGCATCGACATCCCTCTGCCAACAGCAACGGTACTAAACATCAGCACACTGGCGTTTGGCTGATCCGAAGCCTTCATCCCTGGCAACGCGGCTTGCAGCACCTTCACGCCACCGACGACATTGATCTCAAAATCGTCTCGGAACATGTCAGGCTTGAGCGACCGAAACGACCGAAGATTCAACGACCCGGGGCAATAGGCCAAACCATCAATTTTTTTCGGAAGGCTCTCCGGCATCACTTCTTCAGTGGTCAGGTCCACCTGCAAATGAGCCACGCCTGGCAAGCCCTGCAACGAATCCGCCGTCCGGCTGATCACAATCACTTCATGCCCCGCTTGGGACAGTTCGGTCACTATCCCCAAACCAATACCTGAACTACCACCTGCGACTACAAACGTACTCATCAATGCTTCCTTCATCAAAACTGGACCGACGAATCAACCGTGATCGCCCAATCCGTTTAACCTGCGGTCGAATCTGAAACCGGACGACAGCCCGGTTAGACCGTCATCACGTTGGGCAGATAACGTTTTGCCTGAATTTGCAGCTCAATCCGCCTCGCAGTGAACGTTTTCAAATCGTCTCTTGCCATGTCACCCGCTATACTTGTTCGCTGACAGATCAATCGATTAAACCGTGGAAGCGCGTTGATGTACTTGAGACTTGCCAAACGAATGCTGCTGGAAACCGACAAACGGTTACTCTGGAAGTTGGCCTGGAACATGGGATACAAGGGCTGGCGGAGCGTTCAAAAACACAAACGGCGTTTGCGCCAGGGCCAGTTTTTTCCTCCCTACCTCTACATTTCCATCATCAATTCCTGCAACCTGCGATGCACTGGTTGCTGGGTCGACGTGTCGGCCAAGCAGCAAAAAATCGATGTCGAAGCGATGAATCGGATGATCACAACCGCCAAAGGTCAGGGGAACTCATTCTTTGGTTTGCTGGGCGGCGAACCGTTCATGCACAAGGAGTTATTTGACATTCTCGAAGCCCATCCGGACGTCTATTTTCAAGTTTTCACCAACGGACATTTCATCACTGACGAAGTCGCTCGACGATTGCGCAAGTGCGGTAATGTCACCCCCCTGATCTCCGTCGAAGGAACTGAGATCATCAGCGACCAGCGAAGAGGTAAAGCGGGTGTCCTCTCGCAGACGATGCAAGGCGTGCAGAACTGTTTGAAGCATAAAGTGATGACGGGAGTCTGCACCAGCCTGTGCCAAACCAACTTTGACGACCTGCTCCGTGAGGAATGGGTCGACCGGTTAATTGAAATGGGCGTGATGTATACCTGGTTCCACGTCTACCGACCGATGGGCCCCGACCCTGCTCCGGAATTGGCACTGACGCCTGAACAACAGCGTACGGCGCGGCAATTCGTGGTTGACATGCGTTGCAAGAAGCCAATCATCATTATCGACGCTTACTACGACGCAGACGGTCAAGCACTGTGTCCGGCGGCCACGGGATTCACGCACCATATCAATCCCTGGGGGGACATTGAACCCTGTCCAATTATCCAATTTGCCAAGGATTCAATCCACGACTCTCGGCCACTCGATCAGGTATTTAACGAATCGGAATTCCTGTCCGACTTCCGTAAAACAACGGCTCAGCATACTCGCGGCTGTGTCGTGCTGGAACGCCCGGACTTGATCGAAGACTTGGTCCAGCGGCACGGCGCAAAAGATGCAACCGCGAGGAAATCGGCAGTCGAAGAGTTGCGAGCGACGCAGCCTCATCCATCCCAGTACTCCCCCGACATGGAACCCATTCCAGAAAAAAGTTGGGCTTATCGACTGGCCAAGAAAATTGCTTACCATGACTATGGTGTTTACGACCAGCATTTCAAAGCTGAAAATTGGCAGGACCCTCGGCAAGCTGAGCCGTCGGCGGCCAATCCCACCTTGGTCCAGTTGAAGTAGCCTGATGGAATTCTTGCCGTTTCTATTCATCGCGTTAATCATCATGATGATCGCGGGGATTGCCATCTGGAACCACCTGGCTGAGAAAAAACGCCGCGCTGAAATTGACGCGTCGGCTCAGGACATGGGGTTGAGTTATGTCCCCGAAGATAACGGTACGCTGCGCGACCAGCTGAGCCAATTTCGGCTGTTCGATAAAGGACGTAACCGAACATTTTCAAACATCATCTCTGGAGATTCCGGCGACGTTGCAATCACGATTTTCGATTACAAGTTCGTCACCGGCAGCGGCAAGAATAAAACAACCTACAATCAAAGCGTGATTGTGTTGCAGTCACCCAACTTGAGTTGTCCCGATTTTTCGATGCGCCCCCAGGGCATCCTGGACTGGTTCGGAAGTGCGTTGGGATTACAGGACATTGATT